>CAZXTZ010000457.1:0-1500 GCA_964643645.1 uncultured Geobacteraceae bacterium | reverse complement strand
ATTCCAACTCGAATTCAAGTTGACATCAAACAGACCTGCAAGGTTTTCAAAACCTGGCAGGTCTCGTATGTTATAAGCATCATCTTGATTGCAAAGTGGAATTATTGAACTCTCGGCGCAGGTTTACAGCAGTGACTCTTGCAGTTGCAAGAGTCACTGCTGAAGTAGAATTGTATTTACTTCCTGATCTTCTCTCCAACAAGTATTGCCTTGAGGATTTCGATGGGCAGCTCCCCCTTTTCGTCAGAAACCTTCTTAAGGCTGTCACCTGATCCCATTGATATCTTCCTGGCTGCCAGTTTTGTCTTGATTTTCTCCTGATCAAGGCCAAACTCCTGACAGATATCGGCAAGAGTCTTCCTGCCTACACCTTTCCCCTCAAACTTCTCCTGAACAAGCTCTGTAGTCCATATTGCTTCTGCTGCCACAACCTGTTTTGGAGTTGGGGTTACAGTCGCAGGCTTTTCAGGCTTTTCAGGTATTACTACAGACTGAGCTGTCTGAGTTCTGGCCGACGCTTGCGGCGCAGTCTTGCCTTCAAGCGGTTTCAGGATCTTGTAGATAGCTGCCGGTGATTTTCCGTTATTTCTGGAGATATCCAGTAACTTTTGCTCTGGATTGCTAACCTTGATCCCGTTTTTTTGCAGCAGGTCAAGGGCCGGTTCCAGTTCGATATCAACTTTTTTGAGAAAGTTCTTCAAGGTCATCAGTTCAGCATGGCTTATGACCGGTTCATCTTCAGGAGTTTTAACCCATGTTCCTTTAATCAAGTCATTTAACTCAAGGATATAGCTCAGCGGCGGTGTTTTGTAGATCCCACCAACAGTACAGAAAATGGTGATAACTGCGGCTGCAATCAGTTCGATCTTCAAGGCCATTGTCTTTTTCACCTTGTCCTGAAAATAACTGACCAGCGCCCGCCAGTTGAGCCAGGTATGCCATAGTCCGGCCAGGGCGAACAACAGGCTGGTGGTTATATGCATATCCCCCCACTGGGTCTTGCTCAAACCCCAGAAGCTCCAGTCAAGCCAGTAGGCTATCCTCCCCTGTGGCGTGATGAACAGGATGATTCCCGATACGGTCATAATCAGGAAACTGAGAGCTGTAAGCAGGGATATGAAGCCCCTTAAATGCATGCTGCGTTTCTGACGTATATCTGTAACCTTCTCCATTTACGTTATCCTCCATTTTAGCACTATTCTATGAGGGAAAGAGCCTGGACATATATTTGGCCAGCTTTTCCTGTAGGACGGCTTCATTGTCACTGTGGATTTCTTCATACATCTTTGGAGCGTTGATACAAAATAACCAATTGCAGCGCCCTTATCGTCATGATTGAAAGTGTAGCAGATGAAGAATGAAAGACAAGCGGGGGCAAGTTAAATGTTTACCCCTGCTTCTGAAAAATGCCGCTCGAATCTGTTTAGCTGCCGGCTCAGGTTTACAGCAATCAGCCATTATCAGCCATGTTTCTGTAAACTGCGGCTCTCTCTTCGGCCT
>CAZXTZ010000456.1:344-1524 GCA_964643645.1 uncultured Geobacteraceae bacterium | reverse complement strand
GGTTTTCCCTCTGCTCGAAACAGCCCTTTTCCTATACAGAATGCTGATTAGCGATAAAGTGTCTGCGTCATTTTTTCGGCTTGAAAAGATATTCCCAGCTGGTCTCATCGATCGAACCGGCCGTGATGGCGGTAGGATCATCGGGATGAGAATGCTCCAGAACCGTTTCATCTGTAAAATGCGACACTGACAGCAGCGTGGTGATTTTTTTGTTGCTGAAGATCCGGTTGTATTCTTCTATGCTCCGTACGCATTTTTTTTGTGATTTCGCATATTCGGAAGTGCAATCCGGAGTCTTGTACTCCATCAGAAACCAGGCTTCTTTGGAGCCTTCGGGACCGTCAACGATGGAAGCCACATCAATAAAAGTCGCGTCTCCCTCTTTTGTTTCCGCGATGACTTCCCATTTCGGCGCTTCCGCCTTTTCGGCCGGTTCCGCTGCGCTGACCGTCATGGCAAAACACAAAATCGACAGTACAATCAACAGCAACAACCTTTGCTTTTGCATCCTTGTCTCACTCCTCCAATTTTGATTTGAAACTGCGGGTACACATATACTTTCTTCGCAGGCTTGAAAATTCCTGTCAACTCCGCCTACTATAATAAGTTTCTCACGTTTCGCACCACAACGCCAGATTGATTTTAAAATTATGTCATTATTGCCTTGAACAAAGAACCAGTCACTAAAACCTCCGGTTAGCGATTGTGCAATTTAACAGGAAAAGGGGGCGAAATGTTCCGCCCCCCTGATCGCGATATTCGGCGCCTCTCATGAATAAGATGAGAATTTTATGCCGGACCCCATTTCATGATCTGCAGCACGGTGATGGCTATATGCGCCAGCACCAACTGGGTAACCAGGAAGGGCCAGAACCAGCCGACATATTTCTCATAAGAGATCTTGGAAATCCCCAGACATCCCATCACCACGCCGGCTGTTGGAATAATACAGTTGGTAAAGCCGTCGCCGAACTGGAAGGCCTGTGTGGCCACCTGGCGGGTAATACCGGTCAGGTCCGCCAACGGCACCATGATCGGCATAACAGTCACCGCCTGCCCAGAGCCGGAAGGGATGAAGAAGTTGATGATAACGTTGGCAACCAGCATCATGTTGGCGCCGAGCACCGGACCTGCCTGTGCGATAGGCATGGCTAACCAGTTGACGATGGTATCGATGATT
>CAZXTZ010000456.1:0-334 GCA_964643645.1 uncultured Geobacteraceae bacterium | reverse complement strand
GTACACCATCGTGCCGCAGCCTTTGACGAACGCATTTGCAGTCCCGGTAATTCCCAGACCACCGACCAGACCACTGAACACCGCCATCATGATAAATACTACAGAGTAATGCTGTATGCCCCAGTTCAGTTTGATCG
This sequence comes from uncultured Geobacteraceae bacterium, assembly GCA_964643645.1. Taxonomy (GTDB): domain Bacteria; phylum Desulfobacterota; class Desulfuromonadia; order Geobacterales; family Pseudopelobacteraceae; genus Trichlorobacter. Next base: position 197 of record CAZXTZ010000456.1, on the reverse strand, counting down.
ATCCATAAATGATGGCAGCAAAGGATGTGACGGCAATCAGCAGACAAATCGTTTGCCGTGTCGTCAGTTTTTCATCTTTGGCATGAGTGGTTTCTTCTTCCTCATGAACTTTATCCGGACTATATGTCAGGCTTTGAGTCGGATCGGCCTTGATCTTTTTAATGTACATGGACACGAATCCAATGGTTAGCGCCAGG
>CAZXTZ010000455.1:0-1543 GCA_964643645.1 uncultured Geobacteraceae bacterium | reverse complement strand
TGATAGTGCGACTCAATCTGATCGGGTATGCTGCCCGGCAGGCAGTTGTAGACTGCCATGATCACAAACCACCAGACAAAGGCTCGTGGGTAAGTTCGGCTCTGGCGGACAGCGATCCATGAGATAAGGGTAAAAGAAAGCAGACCGGCCAGCACCCGTCCTGTGGCGGCATCGCTCCCTTTGCCAAGCAGCGAGAGGTTGCTCAGGTCGGTCAATGACGCCACTGCCAGAGAGAGGCTGAAGGTCAGCAGCAGGTAGACCAGCAGGACATGGCCTTGTTTGAGGCGGGTACGCCGCATCCAGGCAGTAACGCCAATCAGACCGGTAACAAGAAGGGAGCAGGCCAGGAAAAACGGTTCAAGGGCAGGTGGATAAAAGGCTGCAGGCATGGTGTGTCTCCATGAGTAGGTGTCGGAACTGGTGGTCATGAATTTGTGCTGGCTATGCGGAAAATGGATCTGTCAGGGAGGCATTCAGCTTCGTGTTCCGCAAACTTGTTGATTAAAGCGATGCCAGTGACATTTAACAAAACTTTCCCATTAGTGACTATAATGGAAACGTTTCAAATTACAGGAACATAAAATTTTCAGATAAATTTACCCCGTACTTGCATGCTTTAAGTTCTGTGATACTGTATACAAACAAATTGGGGGTCTTTATTTCATGTTTTTTGGCGTATATGAAATTTCATCCACACTCCTTGACAACGCACTGCTACCCCCCTACAAAGGCTCAACCTTCCGGGGGGCTTTTGGCGGTTGCCTGAAACGGGCTGTCTGTGCTGTACGACAGAAGGAGTGCTCAAGTTGCCTGCTTTCCAGTCGCTGTGTGTATGCACAGCTATTTGAAAGAAAAGATTGGCACTCCTCAGAGAACAGGCGGATCGTTGCCCCGCCCCATCCCTATGTCATAGAACCTTCAGATGACGGACGTACCCAACTGAAATCCGGAGAAGAGTTTAATTTCAATCTGCTTCTTTTTGGCGACCTCAACGCATCGCTTCCCTATTTTGTCTATGCGTTTGAACTGATGGGGGAACAGGGGATCGGCAAGAAATGTGGAGACCACCGTGCTCGCTTCAAGCTGCAGCATGTCAGCACCCAAGGAGTTGAGCTGTTCGACGCACACCAGGGAAAACTCCTCACTCCACCTATGCAAGAGAAGCTACATCTACCGGAAATAGTACCTTCAGAAGAGCAGAGCAGCCTCATCATCAGACTAAGCACACCGCTCAGGCTTAAAAGTGATAATCACCTCCAGGACAAACTGACATTCCCGGTACTTGTTCGTACCATGCTCCGTCGCGTTTCCGGGTTGTTCAATGCCTGGGGTGATGGTGAGCCGCAGCTGGATTATCGCGGCATGATACAGCGGGCGGAGCAGGTGCAGGTAGTTGATGGCCGCCTGTACTGGCACGACTGGGAACGTTACTCCAACCGGCAGGAGCTGGCCATGAACTTTGGCGGCATGCTGGGAAGCGTTACCTATCGCGGGCCTCTGGCCGAATACCTGCCTTTGATCCAGCTCTGCCAGAGGCTGCATA
>CAZXTZ010000454.1:0-1553 GCA_964643645.1 uncultured Geobacteraceae bacterium | reverse complement strand
AGCGCCGGCATCCGTGTCATGCCGCCCACCAAGAGCACCTCGCTCAGCTGCTCCACGTCCGGTACAACTCACTCAGGTAGAAATTCCTGTCCAGACGGAAGAGCGCCGTAAAGGAGTTGGACAAAACCGCAAGCCAGGCGGTCCGCCAAAAGATACTGCTGCCGAAAAAAATAAAAAAGCAGCAGCAGCAAAAGGCAAGGGGCGCGAACAGCTAAGCAAGCAGGCATTGCTTGATCGTGAAGAACGCCAGTTTGATCCAGTCCATAAATCACGCAACAAAAAGGGAAAAGAACGGGAAGAACCTGGTAAAACAGAGCTTACTATTCCCAAAGCCATAAAAAGGATTATCAAAATATCTGAAACCATCACTATCGGTGAACTTGCCAAACGTATGGGGATAAAGGCAAACGATCTGATTAAAGCGATGATGAAGCTTGGCTCAATGGTTACCATTAACCATGTGCTTGACCATGATGCAGCGGTGCTGCTCGCATCAGACTATGGCTATGAAGTTGAAAACGTGGCTGTGGATCTGGACGAAATACTTGAGTTTACACCGGATTCCCCTGAGCTGTTGCAGGAGCGTCCACCGGTCGTAACCATAATGGGACACGTTGACCACGGCAAGACATCACTTCTTGACGCTATTCGTGAGGCTAATGTTATCTCTGGCGAAGCTGGTGGAATAACACAGCATATCGGTGCATATGATGTAGAGCTGCATGGACGCAAGATTACCTTCCTGGATACCCCTGGTCACGAGGCATTCACCGCTATGCGTGCAAGGGGAGCAAAGGTTACAGATATTGTTATTCTGGTTGTTGCTGCCGATGACGGAGTAATGCCACAGACAAAAGAAGCCATAAACCACGCAAAAGCGGCAGGGGTACCTATCATTGTTGCAATCAACAAGATTGACAAACCTGATGCCCGCCCGGAAAAGGTCAAGCAGGAACTTACCGAGCATGGCATCGTCTCTTCCGAATGGGGCGGCGACATCACCATGGTTGAGGTTTCTGCCAAAAAGCGTCTAAATCTTGAAGAACTTCTTGAAATGATACTCCTTCAGGCAGACCTTATGGAGCTTAAGGCCAATCCGGACAAATCTGCCAAAGGGACTATTGTTGAAGGCAAACTTGACAGGGGACGAGGCCCTGTTGCCACTGTTCTGGTTCAGGAAGGCACCTTGAAAACAGGAGACTACTGTGTTGTCGGGGTTCATTCCGGACGCGTCAGGGCAATGCAGAATGACCGTGGTGAACGTGTTCATACAGCAGGTCCGGCCATGCCGGTTGAGGTGGTTGGTCTGCCAGGGGTACCGGATGCCGGTGATATCTTTGTTGCTATGAAGGACGAAAAGCAGGCCAAAGAGATCGCAACATTGCGCCAGATCAAGCAGCGTGAGCAGGAATTGGCAAAACACGCCAAAATGTCTCTGGAACAGTTGTACGAGAAGATTCAGAAAGGCGAAGTAAAAGATCTTAACGTAATTGTAAAAGCAGATGTTCAGGGCTCCGTTGAGGCAGTTGCGGAATCACTCCGCAAGCTCTCAA
>CAZXTZ010000453.1:0-1567 GCA_964643645.1 uncultured Geobacteraceae bacterium | reverse complement strand
CCAGTCGTTGTTGTCCGGTTGTGCAAAGTCGATCAGCCGCACCTGCGCCCCGGCAATGTGGCCGTCCTTGTGGCGGTATTCTACGGTGACACCATCAATCAGCCAGCGGTGCACCTGCTGGTTGCGGGCTTCCAGGGTTGGCCCTTCAGGGCGGGTCAGCTTACGAAAGGCATCATCAAGAGCATCGGCTGGGATGGTGGGGTTAAGACCGGCAAGGGCCTGGCGCAGGCGGTCTGCAAGAATCACCTGGCCGTAGTCGGCACGCTCGGCAGCAGGCTCGCCGGGGACGATGTCGTTTCCTCGCAAGGTTGCATACCCGAGCGATTCCAGATAATCAAGAGCTGCCTGTTCAATGATACTTTCATCAATCACGCGGGAGACCTCCCTCGTTCTGTTACTTTCCGGTTTATTAAATTACTTGCAATTTTATGCACAGGTTGTATACAGTCAAAACATGGATTGGGGATACCCGGTCGGCAAAGGGCTTCGGCGGATTCGTCGAGCCCTTTTGTTTTACGGGAAAAGTTTAAGCCCCCATGTCTGGCCGTTGGCACCGTGATACAACTTGTCTCTGATTACCTCGAAAGCGCGATTTGGCTGGTTTGGCCGCAGTATTGACATGCCGATGGGACGCGCAATCAGGTCAGCCATCTGCAAGCCTGCACAGTTGACCTTTTTTTCTGCAATCACCAGTTCAAACGGCAAACGTAAGCCCAGGTAATTACCACCATCGCAGATACGTCTGAATTCCAGCTCCAATGCACGGTCTTCTTCACCACCCCGCGTCTCGCAGGTCAGGTGTGTCGGACGTCCAAGTTGCCCCTCTGACTTCAAAAAGTAGTACAGTCGTTCAAGGCAGAATTTGAGCGACAGGTGGTAAGGGTGCTGAGTGTCGCCGTAACGATCACGCAGGCGATTCTTTTCGATTATTGCCGTGATGACGGTGAATGGAATCCCGGCAATAATCTCGGTAAGTTCTTCAATGAAACGCTCTTTCCGCTCAGGACTGCGGAGGATAGAAAAAGCCCCTTCATCCTTACGGATTTCCCGTTCATGCAGGATGATGCCGTCATGCCCAAAATGGCGAAACTTGAAGCCGTGCAGGGCCGGAACCAGACGGTTGATATAGGCATTTTTTTTGAAAATGCAGCAGGCCAGCACAAAGATCGGATAGCCCGGATCAATCCGGCCCATGCCGTGATCGCCGCTTTCGTCAATGTAGACGATATAGTCACCGTAGTTCAGGTGCATAGATTTTCAACCCGCAGCTCACCTGATAGCAGCTTCGGCAGCAGGGCGTCACGCTGGGCGGCGAGGGTACAAGACTCGGCATCATTAAGTTTCTGGCACTTTAACAAAGAAACAGCAACAGACTCAAATAGCTCTATTAGTGCGGGTGGTGGCATTATTGTTGGGAGATTATTGACGTGGTTCCGATTCAAGGTTGGGACCGCTGAACCGGCGTTGAATGGATCTGGAGAAAAATGAACTCCCCGGTAAGCGCCTTTGCGACCAAGAATAACTCCTGGGCCCTGAACAAGACATTCAGATGCCCAGCCAATAGGGG
>CAZXTZ010000452.1:0-1576 GCA_964643645.1 uncultured Geobacteraceae bacterium | reverse complement strand
TGGCAACATATCTGCGATTTGCCTCCTCAAGATAGCCTACCCGCTCCTTAAGAAACCCGACTATATTTTCTCCGGCATCAGCAGTCATGCTGCCTCCGTAAGGATGGCAAACGTCTCATTTATGTGGCTTTCTGCCTGTTTGAGGACAACATCAAGCTGATGGGCTGACATCCCGAGACGCTCCCAGGAACCTCCGTCAAGGGGGGGGACATACCATTCGCAACTTTGGCCCAGCGAGAGGCACTGGCAGATAATATCGGAAATATGTACTATAGAGACTTCCATCGGAAACTGGTCAGCAAGGGCAGGGGTATGGTGATATGTAACCGGCTCGCCAATATTTGCCGGTATCTTCCAGCTTTTCAGGAGTGCACCTCCTGCATCGGCATGGTCAAAACCAAGGCGCTCCCTCTCTACCTCAAGAAACATCCTGTTTTCATTTCTGCTTTTCTCTATCATCTCCTTTACAATATCAGGCAGTGTTGTAGCCATAATCAACTGTCCTATATCGTGAAGCATTCCTGCTACAAAAAAACGTTCCACATTGTTTTCTCTGCGCCACGTTGCAAGGGTTCTTGCAATAATTCCACATGCAATGGAGTGCCTCCAGAAAGAGGCCATGTTCAGAAGATCTTCAGGTATTCCCTTGAATACACCCATGACCGATGCGGCAAGGGCAAGATCTCTCAGTTGCTGTGTGCCGATAATGGTGACAGCCTTGCCGATGGAATCAACCTTGCCGAACCAGCCGAACATGGGACTGTTTGCAAGCCTTAAAAGCCGGGCTGTAAGGCCCTGATCCTCTGTAATTATCTTGCCTATATCATCAATGGAGCTTCGGGGATGGTTTATTGTCTCGTTCAGACGCTCATAGAAAAGGGGAAGAGAATAGACTGTGCTTGTCCTGTCGATAAGCCAGTCAACAGTATACAAAGGGGCATCAGAGAACGCCATTCTGCACCTTCTTTATGGCCGCCAGTGTAAGCAGCTCTTTCAGAGCCGGATGCTCCGTTCCTGAATGAAGAAAACGTGGACGCAGTTCCTCTTCTGCTGCGGCAACTGCAGCCGGATCCATCTCGGCAGGGACAGAACTTTCCTCCTGGGCATAATCAATTCCGGCAATATCCACCTCAACAATACCCCAGGTGCGAAACACGACCAGATGCTTCTGAGTCAGTTCAGCTCCTGCTCCAAGCAGCATCCGACCGTTGCGATCCTTTACATCGGATGCAAGCACCATCCCCACTTCAATATTGTCAATCTGAACAAGCCCCATTTAAGTTAAGTCTCCGCACCCGGTTTACAGTGCCATATTTTTTGTTGACTCTATCATCTTTTGAATTCAATTCAAGTATTCCTGACAATTTTGTACAGCATTTTGCATTCTCATTTTTCAAGTTATGTTTCAATTTTCAGCACTGCCTGAGAAGAATACCAAAAGCAGCAGCCATTTCCGGTCCCATTTTCTGGCTTTATATGATACATTTCCACCCATGGAAAAACATGGAACCGTTTACTTTGTGGGCGCCGGACCCGGCGCAGCAGACCTGATAACCGTCCGTGGCGCCCGGTTGCT
>CAZXTZ010000451.1:0-1584 GCA_964643645.1 uncultured Geobacteraceae bacterium | reverse complement strand
ATTCAGCAGGGTAAGCTTGGCAATATCCATATGATCTACGAAAAAAGGTTGGCGCAGCATCCGAACTGGACGGCCTGGCATCGCAGGCCCGAGGTCAGCGGCGGCGGTTTATATGATATGAATGTGCACGACATCGATTTTCTGTACAGTATTTTTGGAATGCCCTGTCGTATATATGCAAACGGCTGGAAAAGTCCAAGCGGATGCTGGAATCACATCAGCACGAATCTGACGTGGTCGGATGGCACCCAGGCTATCTGCGAAACTTCATTGGAAATGACCGGTAACTTCCCATTCTCAATTGAATTCCGAGGCTGCGGTGACAATGGAACGCTGGCCTATTCGCTGACAGCCGGCCACAACATAAAGGATGGAGAACGTGGAAACAGCTTTATGTACTATCCCGCTGGTGAGGACAAGGTGATTCCCCTTGAGTCCGAGCAGAAGGACATGTTCGCAGTGGAAATCGGTGACTTTGTGAGCGCTGTGAAAAACGGTACAGAGGTGCCGGTAACGCCTGCGCAATCCCGGCAGGTACTCGAGATTATCCTTGCAACAAAGAAGTCTCTGGAAGAGGGCATTGCAATCGAGCTATAAGTTGTATTGCAATTTGAAGCTGTATTTCACAGGGTAACTGCAGGTCGGTTACCCTGTGGTTTTCATGAAGTAATAATCTGGTCATTATAGAGGCATACAGTGAGAAGTCTCTGATCTGGTGAAAATGAAGTGTCAGGTGGGTTTACAAATGACAGGGAAACAACGTTTTTATGATTATATTCATGGCAAACCAGTAGACCGTGTACCCAACTTCAATATCGCGATTCATTTCGCTGCGAAGTATGCCGGTATCCCTTTTGGAGTATTTTGTGCCGAGCATCAAAAGATTGTTGAGGCGAACTTAAAAACGAGCGAAGCTTTTCGGTTTGATGTGTTGAATCTGATGTGCGACCCCTATCGTGAGGTGGCTGACTTTGGCGGCATGTTTGAATACTCTGACAAAGATATGCCCAAATATTTGAAGCCGTATCTGCAAAGCCGCAAGGATATTAGCAAGCTCAAACCATTTGATCCGTCACACGCACCGCGTTCTCTCGACCGGCTGGAAGCCATCGCATTGGCTAAAAAGCTGGCCGGTGATGAATATGTGATTTACGGAGAAATCGATGGGCCTATTGCAGTGGGGATACTGCTGCGCGGTATGGCAGAATTTTTTATGGATATGTACGATGAACCCAACTTTGTTCGGGATATATTTGAATTTGTTACAGAGGTTAATATCCGGACGATCAAAGCACAAAAGCAGGCGGGCGCTGAAATGATTGTCATGGGAGAAGCCGCTGCCTCGCAGATCAGTGCGCAGTTATATGAGGAACTGGTATTTGAGTACGATAAGCGGGTGGTCGATGCGATTAAGCAAGAGGGAATGATCCCAAGGCTTCATATCTGTGGGAACAATACGCACCTTTTGGATTATTTCCCGAAGCTGGGTGTAAAAATTGTCGATTTGGACTGGATGGTGGATATCGACCATGCGCTTGAGGTGTTTGATGCCCTCCTTGTGGGCGACGCCAAAGCGCTGCTCCT
>CAZXTZ010000450.1:0-1587 GCA_964643645.1 uncultured Geobacteraceae bacterium | reverse complement strand
AAACTTTTTTGGCAGTTGGTACAAGCCGAAGTGGCGGAATGGCAGACGCGCTAGGTTCAGGTCCTAGTGGGGGCAACCTCGTGTGGGTTCGAGTCCCACCTTCGGTACTCTATTGCAGATTTTTCATATAAGTTAGCCATTTTTCCAAGGCTTTTCCCCGATGACTGATGCTAATCTTTTCTTCAAAACTCAACTCAGCATAGGTTTTTTTCATTTCTTCATCAAAGAAAACAGGATCATATCCAAAGCCTTTTTCTCCTTGTTCCTTATCAAGGATTAATCCTTCAGAGTAACCTTCAAAAAAAAGGGTATCAGTTTCATTTTTCCAGCATAAAACACAAACAAAGGCAGCCCTGCGATCTTTGCCTGCAAGAGCTTTCATGTTTTGCAACAAGAGATGACGGTTGGCTTGGGAAGTACCTTCAGGCGAGTATCTGGCCGAATGGATTCCCGGAGCTCCTCCCAGAGAGTCTACTTCCAGCCCTGAGTCATCGGCCAATGTCGGCAGTCCTGTTGCATTACAGGCCTCACGAGCCTTTTTCAGGGCATTTTCTGCAAAGGTTGCACCATCCTCAACGGTCTCAGGCAGATCTGCCAGATCCGCCACGCAGAGGACATCTTCAACCAGACCATCCAGTAGCGCCCTGATCTCCTTGATCTTGCCCCGGTTCCGGGTGGCAACCAGCAACTGCTTCATCGCGACAAGGCCTCCTGCTGATGGGTAAACAGCTGGTTGATACCTGCCATGGCCAGGTTACGCATGGCATCCATCTGCTCAAGAGTAAACGGCTCTGCCTCAGCTGTGCCCTGCACCTCAACAAACCGGCCTGAGGAGGTCATGACAAAGTTCATGTCCACTTCAGCGCTGGAATCTTCCTGATAATCAAGATCAAGCAGAGCCTGACCATCTACCATCCCCACGCTGACTGCAGCCACAGCTTCTTTGAGCGGACTTTCAGCAATCTTGCCCTGGGCCAGCAAAGACGAAATTGCATCAACCAAGGCCACATACGCGCCGGTAATGGAGGCGGTGCGAGTGCCGCCATCTGCTTGGATCACATCACAATCCAGATAGATGGTGCGCTCACCCAGCTTGGCCATGTCAGTCACAGCACGCAGAGAACGACCGATCAGACGTTGAATTTCAAGGGTGCGGCCACTTTGCTTACCTTTGGCAGCCTCACGGGAAGAGCGGGTGTGGGTAGCACGGGGCAGCATGGAATATTCAGCAGTGACCCAGCCGGTGCCTTTACCACGCAGAAACGGCGGAACAGACTCCTCTATTGAAGCGGTGCAGATGACTCTGGTGTCTCCAAACTCAACCAAAACAGCACCTTCCGGGTGCTTGATAAAGTGACGTGTTATACTAATGGGGCGTAACTGCTGCAAACTCCGTCCTGCTCGTACCATTATGATGCTCCTTGGCTGTCTAAAGTGGAGAAAATGTACGGATTACGGCACCTGCTGTCAAACAAAAAGGGGAACCCATAGCTGGATTCCCCCTGTGATCAATCTTGAAATTCTGTTTATCGGTCAGCCAAGAAAGCTGCTACTGCACCGGGCCCTGTTCTGAAGTATGGTTGAATC
>CAZXTZ010000449.1:0-1594 GCA_964643645.1 uncultured Geobacteraceae bacterium | reverse complement strand
AAGTTCTCGATGATGGCAGAATTATGCTGATTCCTGTAGAGCCGATCCCCAAACATCAATTGTGGGCCTGGACGGCTGATGCAAAGCAGTCTGTAAGCAGTTCTCTGGCAGATCCGCGGCCTTCTGTTGAAGTGACAACCGCTAAACAGGCTGAAGCAATCGCCAAAAGGTGGGCCGATGAAAATTGAGATCCGGCCTGCTTTTGATGAAGCAGTGATGCCAGCCGAGTTGCCTGTCCGTAAGGCTGCAGCTAAGGTGTTACAACTTTTGCAATCTCTGGACCTGCCTCAACTGTGGAACCATCCAGGCCTGAATTTTGAGAAATTGCACGGCATGGTAGAGCCGATAACAGATCAGCAACTTTACTCTATCCGTATTACCGGTAGTGCCTGGGCGATAACCTGCCTGCTTACAGGCCCCACCCTAGTTCTTGTAAGCCTGCATACGCAGCATGACAAGGCATACAGAAGGTAATGGTTACAGCCGGTTGCAAACGGGCCTGCCCTGTGCAATACCGTGAGCAGAGCCTGCGGTAGCAGAGGTAATTAGCTCCGCTACCGCGGCTCATGCCTGGATGTATGCGGTTGTTAAAGATCGGTAGGAATTGGTTAAATCATGGGCAAAAGAAGCCTGAAACTGTTATAGTTTCCTTCGCTTCTATGAGTCCACGCATCGTGCAAAAATTCATCATTTATTTCCTGAATTGCTTCAGGCAAATCATCTCGAGACACCAAAGCAATTCCCCTCCAATCAATACTCGTACCTTCTTCACCATCCAAAACAGACAGCAACCTGATAAAGAAACTGTTCAGCAAATCCTGTTTATTATTATCATGTGCAGATAATTCTTGAATTAATGATTCAACAGTATCGAAAAAATCAAACATAACTTTTACATTTGCCATGATTGTCACATCTCAAATTGTTGTTCCGGTTTAAGCAACACAAAAGGGGACTTCAGGTATTTATCAGAGATTAAGACCGCGAGTATCTGTGCGACTACAAAACCACCGGCAACTATTCTGGCCTTGCAAAGTGCTGTTCAAGCGCGCTGGTCAGACTATCCAGCGTCGCCTGTTCCGGCTCCACTGCAACACTAAGCCCCAGCTCCTGACAGGCCCTGGTGGTGACCGGTCCGATGGAGGCCACTGCCAGATCTGACAGCATCGTCTGCAGCTGAGTGACACCGCCCACCAATGCCGACAAGTTTCGAACGGTTGAGGGAGAGCTGAAGACCACTGCATCAAGCTGGTGCTGTTCCAGTGCCTGACGGGCGGCTTCAGGCAGGGCCTGCGGGATGATGTTGCGATAGACCACCGGGTCAACCAGCTCTGCCCCCATACTGCGTAGCTGTTGCGGGATCAGCTCTCTGGCGCCATTCGCCTTGGGAAACAGTATCCGTTTGCCCCGTAGATCAACCCCTTGAAATGCAGCCACAACGCCTTCGCCGGTAAACTGTTCCGGTACCAGGTCAGGTGTAATGCCCAGCTCCTGCAGCGCCTCTGCGGTCTTTGGCCCTACCGCACAGACCTTGCAGTGCTGCAGGTCATGGATACCATGTCCAAGTTCCTGTAACCGGGTAAAGAAAAACCTG
>CAZXTZ010000448.1:0-1623 GCA_964643645.1 uncultured Geobacteraceae bacterium | reverse complement strand
TCAGGGAGGACGCTACCAGTTTAAAGGGGGATGGAAGAACTACGACAAGGTAGGAAAGACTTGGGACATACTTGAAGACAAGGGGGCAAACTTCAAGCTGCCTGAATCGGCAATGGCAGGAAACCCCACATGTATCCAGTGCAAGTCCTCCGACCTGATACTCAAGTGGAAGCATCTGGGTGAGAAAGGAGGCAAGTTTGACCGTACATCAAAGGTTACTGATGTTGTAAAGGATGTCCACAATCCTGTTGGCTGCATAGAGTGCCACGACCCCCACGGCACCCAGCCGCGCATAATACGCGATGCTCTTATTGAAGCTATAGATAAGGATCCTGCCAAAAATATCTTTGCAAAAAACGGTAAAACAGATCTGAAGATAATTTCTTTCCGTGATGGATTCCGTAAGATAGGCGTAATGGCAAAAACCGACTCCAGAATGATGTGCGCTCAGTGCCATGTTGAATACAATTGCAACGGGGGGACACAGTGGAGCGATAACAAGGCGGTTGGTTTTGCTGATATCCGTACAAATCATTTTCCTCTGAAAAATGTTAAAGAGCTTCTTGCTCATTACAAAAAACTTGATTTCTTTGACTTCAGGCATGCAATAACAGGGGCAAGGCTCATCAAGCTTCAGCATCCGGAGACCGAGACATTTGCAGGATCAGTCCATGACAGGGCCGGTGTTCAGTGCCACCAGTGCCATATGCCAAAGCTTAAAGGAAAAGATGGCAAGGCATTTTCGGCCCATGGAGTTGTGAAGCCTGTCCAGTCAGTAAAGGAATCCTGCGTGACCTGCCACAAAGGTGAATCTCCTGAGAAGAAGAAGTATCAGATTGAGACAATCCGTAATTATACAAAAGGCAAGATGCGCAAGGCTGAATATTGGCTTGGCCAGCTTATAGACACCTATCAGACAGCAGCGAGGTCCGGTGTGGCACCTATGATCCTGGATCAGGCACGTCTGAAGCATGAAGAGGCCCATGTGCTTTGGGAGTACTGGACAGCAGAAAATTCTGATGGATTCCACAACCCGGAACTTGCGCGTGAATCTCTTGCAGCCTCAATTACAGCATCAAAGGCTGGTGTAAAACTTCTTAACGATGCCATGGTGGCAGCAAAACAGCCTGAAAAGAAGTAAAACTGACACAAAACAACCATTCATTGTTATCGCATTCTATCCGGCCATACAAAGCTCTGATCTGCTCTGTATGGCCGGATTTTATCATAAATCTGTTCAGGCAGGATTAACTGCTGACAAGCCTTTTTTAACGTGTTAGTATGATTGCGATTTCAACCTGATTGTGGAGTAAATATGTTTCATCTGAAAAACAACAGATTTTTAGTTCAGTGGCTTGTGCTTCTCGTATCCTTATTGCTTCTTAGTGGAGCTGTGGCTCACAATCTTTATAAAAGTTACAGCGATACCATGTTGTTGGAAGAACAACGCCTTTTGACACAGGTGCGTGTAATCAACACCAACCTTAGCGCTCAACTGCACGGCACAGACCAGATTCTTAAAAATCTAGTCCATGAACTACGGGATATCCCGTCAGCAAACTGGTCTCAAGTAATATCAAACCATCGTATAGAAGTTCTTGCCAACGCCCTTTCCGGCATACG
>CAZXTZ010000447.1:0-1627 GCA_964643645.1 uncultured Geobacteraceae bacterium | reverse complement strand
CTTAGCCAACGGCGCAATATAAACCGGAGCCAGCCCGAAACCACCAACCACAATACCGGCCACCAGACCGGTCTTGGCAGATGAAAACCATTTAATGGCAGGGGGCGTTGCAGCAGAATAGCCAAAACCAAAACCGGCACCGGCCAGTATACCAAAACCGACTACCCAGCCGACAAAGCTGTTGGTGAAACCAAGCAACACAAAACCGGCTCCCACCAGCAGGCCACCGATCAGCGCGGTTTTGGCCGGTCCGATCTTGTCCTGGGCCTTGCCGGCAATGATCATAGCAAAGGCAAAAGTCAGGCAGCAGACCGCATAGGGTGTACCGACCGAGGTCAATTCCCACTGAAAGGCACCGGGACCACCAGCTTTGATAGAACTGACAATGGCCTCTTTGAAAATACTCCAGGCGTACAGCACGCCCAGGGCCAGGTTAATACCGGTACCGGCAATAACCACTTGCCAGCCCTTACTCTTGTGTGGATTCTGGTCAGACATGAACACCCTCCTCATGGATGATAGAGTTTCGATAAAACAGGTTGCTTGACTAACGCAACTGACGTGCCAAACCATCAAATCCCTAAAAAATGATTTTTATCTATTATAATCAGTCAGTTAGGGTAAGCGTGACAGATATGGCATCTCACCGTCCCTACACCACTTTGCAGCAATGCAAACAGCGTTTCACATAGAACCTACAGATAACTTACTAGAGACACTGCATTTGCTATTTTGCAAACATCTATTTTTGCTTTACATTGATATCGCATTTATGCAACAAACAAAATTATCAAACGTCATGTATACAATCACAGGACAGCAGCCCGTATGAACGTACTCAAAAACAATGAGCATCGCAGTATCTGTGCCCGCTGTGGTGGTCAGTGTTGCCGCACCAGACCAGGCATTGAGGCCCCGGATCGCTTCCTGGCACAATCGGATCCCGCAGTAGCCCTGGCCGAACTGCTTATACGGTGCGAATGGGTTTTAGAGACACATTATGGTGTGCCTTACACCCCGGGCGTTACCGCACCTGATCCAAGCCGGATTATCCAGTACCCCAGGCCGGCGACCATTCGTGAGCAGAAAGCAGATGATAACGATCAATCCCGCGCTGATGACTGCATCTACCTGACGCCAACCGGCTGCAGCCTGGCCTTTGATTCCCGTCCCCGCATGTGTCGGGAGCTGGTACCGGACAGCTGCTTTGAGTGTGAGACCCCCTGGGGGCGACGGGAAGCAGCACTGGCATGGCTGCACCATCAGGATATTATCCAGGCGACATCTGCCATTCTGGCAGTACAGAAGGGATCACAACCATGAGCAGTCCACTTGTTCTCTTGGTATCCCGCAGCGCCAGCCGTACCCAGGTGTACCGGGAAGCACTTGACACCCTGGGGGTCTCCTGTCTTGCCATTTCAGAGCTGAAGGAGGTTGCAATACTGGCAGCCGGCACTCCCTTAAGCGGCATTCTGCTGGATATGCCGGTGCTGATCAAGGCAACGCCCGGAGACAAGGTAGCTGCAGAAGACATCCTTAAAGCGCTCCCCAGTGCCTATCTGAATATTGCGCCAGCAACTGACTCCATTAAACTACTGACTGCCAACGACACCCAGGGTAGTGCCAA
>CAZXTZ010000446.1:0-1647 GCA_964643645.1 uncultured Geobacteraceae bacterium | reverse complement strand
TTCCCCATCGCGGTTTTAAGGACAGCAATATCACCGTCTTTCAGGATGCCTGCAGTGGCGGGATTAATCTCAACAACACTGTATTTTCCTGAAAGAACCTTGTCGGAAATGATTTTAACAGCAAAGGGAGAAGATATCATTGAACCGACGGCAAGCCGCATCTTATCAACAGGCACAAGGGTGTAATCGCCTTCACCCATGGGCACAGCAGCTTTGGGAGCGGAAGCAAGGAAGGTGAAATCCGTTGCAGGTGTCCCCACAGGCGACTTGTCATCAATGACGACATATCCGTCGCCGGACAGGGTATCCCAGATTTTTCCCGTCACTTGCTCAAGGCAGGCATCATAAGAGTTCCAGGAGAAACTTTGTGCAATGCTGTCGCCCATGGCCTGGGCAAGAAGGATCAGCGCATCTCCCGGGTGTTTGGTATCAAATATGGGTTTAACCATGGGCCGGCACAGCCCTACGACTGTTTTAGCAAGACCACCACCGGAAACCACATCTTCCAGGCGTTCAAGAAAAATGGATGCCGGCAGGACCACATCTGATCTAAGGGCAGTTTCATCCATGAAAGAACTGAAGCTGACCTTGAATCCAACCTTATCCATGGCAACCTTGACCTTTTCAGGATTGTTCAAAGCGTAGCAGGGATTGGCATTATAAATAAACAGGGCGGAAAGCCCCCCATCCTTTTCAAGCTTGTCAACCAGTTCATTAACGGAACCGGCTAGTTTAGCCTTGCTTGCGCCTTGTTTTGCAGCATCATCCATTACATTTTCGGAAAAGCTTAAATAATCGGCCGGGTACATGACAAACACACCACCTTTTTTATTCAGGCGGTCTGCCAGTGCATTCAGGGCCTGGACGGCAGCGAATTCACGAAGGCCTTGACCAACGTCTCCCCTGCCTTTTCCCGGCACGGCCACAGGAGCCTTGGCCTTGATGAATTCCATGGCAAGGGCCTCCATATCCGCAGCTTTGACACCGGTGATCGCTTCTACCTTGTCCGGTGTATACTCTTTTGCCAGCATAGCAGCAAAAGCGGAGGTGTTTACGTCGCCGGCAATCAAGTTCTTTGCGAGCAGCACGGCACAAAGCCCCAATGCCAGATCTGCTTCGGTGCCGGGCTTTACAGCAATGATCTTATCCGCAGCATTGGCCGTGTTGGACAGTCTGTAATCAACCTGTACAAGCTTGGCCTTGCGTTCACGTCTTGATGCATTGGCCTGGATACAGGCAACAGGGGAACCCCAGCCTTCAATAATTGCCGCACCGAAACTTAGAATGAAATCGGAATGATCAAGATCAAACCCAAGGTTTCGATCTGCACCGTGAAGGGCAGCAGCCGTCAGCGCAAGATTGGATTCAAGGCTTGGCATGTTATATGTATTGGGAGAGCCGAAAGCATCCATAAACCGTTCAAAAAGCTGGGCCATGGAACCGCTGTCGGCACCAGTGATCAGACCGAGGGATTCAGGTGTTCCGCTTTTACGAATTTCACCCAATTTCTGGGCCACAAGTGAAATCGCCTCATCCCAGGAAATCTTTTCAAATTTATTACCGTTTTTCTTTAACGGGGTTTTTATCCTGGCAGGATCATACAGATACTGCAGGCCGGAAATCCCGTGGGGGCAAGCGCCACCGTTA
>CAZXTZ010000445.1:0-1648 GCA_964643645.1 uncultured Geobacteraceae bacterium | reverse complement strand
ATATAATAAACGGCCCTTTTGAACTTTTCGGAATCAGGATCTGTCCTGTGCCCCTTGACCACGGCTCCGGAACTTCATGCGGCTACAGGATCGGTAATTTTGCATATCTTACGGATTGCAGCGCAATCCCCGGTGAATCGGCGGCCATGCTTGAAGGGATTGACACAATGATAATTGACGGGCTTCGCTGGACATCCCACCCGTTTCATTTCAATATTGAAGGGGCCATTGCCGCAGCAAAGGGGCTTGGCGTCAGGAGAACCATTCTTACTCATCTTACCCATGAGGTGCTCCATTCTGAAGGGGCTGATCGCCTGCCCGCCGGGGTGGAGTTCGGATTTGACGGCATGGTGTTGGAGTTTAAGGAGGCATGATGCAGAAGGATATCCGTCTTCACGGCCAGCTTGCAAACGGGATCGAGTATTTTGTTATTGTGGTGGGAACAGAGGCTTACCAGAGATACTTCTTCAATATTGTTCAGGAACGGAACGAACTGAGGATTTTCTCGCCGGGCAACGAATTTGTCATCGGCCCCCACGGGGTTGCCTACGAAGGCAACGGCGGCTACTTCTGCGAGTACATGTTCGGGGTTGAACAGCCCTCAACAGATCTTGCCAAACCGGATATCATCAACCGTCTGGTAATGTACGGCGCTGCCACCGAGGGGGGCAATGTCCGTTTCAGCGACCAGACCCAGGGCAAGGAAACCTACGAGAATATCTTTATTGATGGAAACGCCGTCTGCAACTACTTCTTTTGCGTCAACTCACGCCGTCTGTCCCGCAACCTTAAAGATCAACAGGAAGAACTTGTAAGGCTTCTCGGCAGAAACCTCAAACGCTCGGCAGCCGTAGGTGAAGAGAGGGATGATATCCTGGTTTCAGAGCTTTATCCGCTGCTGCAGGATCCGGAGGCACAGCTTTTCATTATCAAACTTGTTGATACCCGCCACAAGACCTACCGTGACCTTTTCAGAAACCTCTATTTCAAATCAAAGAAGATAGCAGATGAGGATTTTGCCACTCTGTTGAAAACTGCCTCTGAAAAACAGATTGACCGGTACCAGCAGGAGCGGATGCGGATAGACGTGATGTACCGCCACCCGGTTAACCGTAAAATTGTTGATGAATATTGCAGCATACTCATAGCCTGCAACTCAAGGGGGGAGATCACTGCCCTTGACAACGCAAGGCTTAACCGCCTGAAGACCCTTTCTGTAAGAAACAAGATTCCGGGGGCTCTTTTCTATACCCTTGACGAGCTGCTAAAAAGCGGCAGGGGCCTTAAGGTTGCCAGGGAGGAAGGGGCTTTTGTTGCTGAAACCCGCCAGATTCTGGAAGGTTTCTTCCTGAATGAGGAAAAGATAGACAATGCGGTTGACCGTGATGACATGCTTCTGCTCCTGCGGGCAAAAAAACATGCCACGGTCAGCAGAGATGCTGTCTTTGATCAACTGATGCTTGATTTCAGCAGAAAGTGTGATGAAAAGATACGTGACGGCGCCTCCCAGTCCCTTCTTGCAGGTTTTTCATATCTGATCACCTATCTGGATCGTCTGGACAGCACAATGTCAATGATCGGCCAGTTGGCTTTCATGGAAAATATCCGGATAAATGAGGAGATTTTACATGGAATGCTGGAGCACAAG
>CAZXTZ010000444.1:1425-1654 GCA_964643645.1 uncultured Geobacteraceae bacterium | reverse complement strand
AGCAATACAAACACGACGGTAAAGCCACTGACAAAGGCCAGTGAATGCAGCATGGTCTTTCTGCGCACCAGATGGCTGGGATGCTCAGCATCCAGGTCACTGAACGAAAGTCCAGTAATATAGGTAATGTACGACGGGATAAGAGGCAGAACACAGGGAGACAGGAAGGAAAGCAGACCTGCCACAAAGGCTCCGATATAGCTGATATGTTGAGTTTCCATAGGTAGTA
>CAZXTZ010000444.1:0-1415 GCA_964643645.1 uncultured Geobacteraceae bacterium | reverse complement strand
CAGGGCTGTTCCAATCCTTACCGCCGATTACCTTCTCAACAATGACACCATTTTTATCAATCACAAAGGTCTCAGGAACACCGGTAATACCGTAGGTCTTGGCAACCTGACCGCTTGGGTCAGTGTAAGCAGGCAATGAAAAACCTGAATTCCTAAAGAACTCTTCCACTGCTTTTTTGCCACCTTCATCAACCGAAACGCAGACCATTTGAAACGGCTTGCCTGCCATAAACGTGTTCAACTTCATCATGGAAGGGATCTCTTCACGGCAGGGAGGACACCAGGTAGCCCAGAAGTTAAGCAATACCACCTTCCCCTTCAAGGACGCCAGTGTCAGTTGCTGATTATCCAGCGAAACCACACTAATCTCCGGGGCCTGACTCTTTTTTGCTGGAGCTTTGCCCGGCATATCAGTTTTTTCTTTACTGCAACCAGCGACAAGCGCAACAGCACAACACAGCAGTACCAGTATCTTTTTCATCTCTGTAGCCTCCAAAATCAAAAACGGAATATTAAGCAGAACCGGGAACCGGCTGGTGTGACTTAACGGTTACGGGTCACCACATAGGTTGCCAGATCCAGCAGGGCTTGTTTGCAGGTAGTATCGGGAAAACAGGAGAGGTGGCAGGCACAGTTTGCAACGCAGCCACGGGCTTTTTCAACGGTGTACTCAATACCGCCATAGCTCTGTACCAGACCGGAAACCAGACGAAAATCTTCAGGAGTCAGCTCATCCTTTTCAATAATCGCCGTTACCGCTTCACGTTCTTGATCATTACAGCCACGCAGGGCATGGATCAGAGGCAGCGTCAGTTTACCTTCTTCAAGATCATGGCCGATGCTTTTACCAAATTCCTCTTCAGAGGCCGTATAATCAAGGATATCATCCATCAGCTGGAAGGCGATCCCCAGTTCCATGCCAAAATCGGCAAGAGCCTGTTCCTGTTCCGCTGAAACACCACCCAGAATGGCACCACACTGGCAGGCAGCTGACAGCAGTACCGCTGTCTTGGCACGCACCACTTCAATGTACTGCTCTTCCGTAAGATCAACCTCACCGGTGTAGAGTAGTTGCAGCACTTCACCTTCGGCAATCACTGTGGTGGCACGGGACATAACCCGCAACACATCAAGGCTGCCGGCATTGACCATCAGAGAAAAGGATTTTGAAAAAAGAAAGTCACCGATCAGAACAGAGGCTTCATTGCCCCAAAGTGTGTTGGCAGAGGCAAGTCCACGGCGCAGGGTGGCACTGTCAACCACATCATCGTGCAGCAGGGTGGCAGTATGGATAAACTCAACCACACTTGCCAAAGGGATGGCCTGATTACCTTGATACTCACACAGACGGGCAGCCAAAAGCAGCATGGCAGGCCGGATACGCTTGCCGCCGCTGGCAAGCACATACTCACCTA
>CAZXTZ010000443.1:0-1666 GCA_964643645.1 uncultured Geobacteraceae bacterium | reverse complement strand
CGGCCCGTACCGTGCAGGTATTGAACAGGATCAGCTTTGCCTCATGCCTGCGGCTGGTCTGGGTATAACCCAGCGGCTGCAGCATGGTCACAATCCGTTCAGAATCGTTGACATTCATCTGACAGCCAACCGTATCAATGTAGAGTTTTTTCTGGTTCATAGAATCGTTTTTTATAGTGTTTTTGGGGCATTCCGTCAATACAAAGCTGATTTTAACGACTGTTTTTGTGGCGCAGTCAGCGTTAGCCTGCTATAGTACACAACTTATATTTCAAGCATGGCAAGGAAACCGTACCATGAAGATAGCTGACAAACTTGCAACCGGTTGCCGTTTTGTTTCAGTTGAATACTTTCCACCCAAAGAACGTCAGGATTGGCCTGCCTTTTTCAAGGTAGTGGAGCGTCTGGCGGGTCTGAACCCGCTGTTTGCCTCGGTCACCTATGGCGCAGGCGGCAGCAATCAGGATGCGACCCTTGAAATTGTGACCACTATGCAGCAGCAGTTGGGGCTGGAGACCATGGCTCATTTAACCTGCGTGGGTGCCCAGGCTGATCGCCTGAACCGCTTTCTTGATGACCTGTCAAAGGCCGGTATCCAGAACATCCTGGCACTACGCGGGGACCCTCCCCTGGAAACACCGGTGGAGCAACTGACTGAGTCACCCTTCCACTTTGCCTCTGATCTGGTCTCCTTTGTGAGCCAGTCCCACCCTGAAATGGGGATAAGCGTGGCAGCCTACCCGGAGACCCACCCTGAGGCTATCAGCCCTGAGGCTGATCTGGGTTACCTGAAACTGAAGATGGATCTGGGGGGCGCCTTTGCGGTTACCCAGCTGTTTTTTGACAACCAGCTCTATTTTGATTTTGTAAAGCGCGCCCGGGAGCGAGGCATCACCAAGCTGATCATCCCCGGTATCCTGCCGGTGCTGAACCTGAAGATGATCGAACGGATCAAGCAGCTTTCCGGCGCCTTTATCCCCCCTGATTTTATGGCGGCTCTGGAAGAAGCTGACCAGCGCGGCGGCGCAGCCGAAGTACGCAAAGTCGGGGTAGGTTATGCCCGTAGGCAGGCCGAAGAACTGCTGGCTGCTGGCGTGCAGGGAGTGCACCTCTACACCTTTAACAAGGCCGAAGCCATACTTGAACTGACTGAAGGATTGTTGTCATAAACATCTTTCTTGTCAATCGTAACGCACAGGGTTACACTAACAACATGATCATCAGCTTCAAACACAAAGGTCTCGGCAACTACTTTGCAACCGGCAATAAAGCCGGAATACATCCCCAGCACGAAAAGAGGCTGCGGCTGATACTTGGTCGTCTGCATGCTTCAACCGAACCGAAAGACATGAATCTGCCGGGGCTGAGACTGCACCAGTTAACCGGCACGTTAAACGGATATTATGCCGTCGATGTCAGCGGCAACTGGCGCATTACCTTTCGTTTTGTGGGACAAGATGCCACTGATGTTGACTACCTTGATTACCATTAGGGAGCTACTGCCATGATGCACAATCCTCCACACCCAGGCGAGATCATCAAAGAACTGTGCCTTGAACCGCTGGGAATCTCCATCACCGATGCCGCCAAGGCTTTGGGTGTAAGCCGCAAAACCCTTTCCGAACTCGTAAACGGTCGAGCGGGCATTTCACCGGATATGGCGCTA
>CAZXTZ010000442.1:0-1678 GCA_964643645.1 uncultured Geobacteraceae bacterium | reverse complement strand
GCTCGTCGGCAATAATGTCAAGAACCATGGCATCGGTCCGGCTGACTATAGGACGCTTTACGCCTTCAATCTTTGCCTGCGGCCGTTCTCCAAGATCCAGTTCCAACCGCCAGCCGGAATCGCTGCCCGGATAGCGGTTGTCCAGGATCAGGGCATTGGCGTCCTGGCCCTGGGCTATGTCTTGTCCGGTCTGGCCAAGGGCCAGTTTTAATGAATTCACCTTCACCGTTGGATGGCTCCGTTTGAGCATGGTCAGCGCAATTGCAAACTCATCCACCAGGGATTGGCAAAGCTCAGATAAAGAGATCTGCATTTTAATTGCTATTCATGTTGTTCTCAAGTAATTCGTCAAACAGGTGGAGACGGTCACCCGGAGACATCACCGTATTCAGATAGCTGTACATGGATTTTGTCTCCTCAATGGCTCCCCAGCTTTGCCAGGTTTGTTTCAGCCAGTCGCGGCGCGGGCTTGAAGGTGGTAGACTGATGGGAACACTCTTTGAAGCAACGGAAATAAACTGGGCCAGTTTATCCCGCCAAGCATCAAATTTTTGGTCTATCATATGAACCTGGGATACAAGTTTCGCTTCCACCTCCCCCAGGGCTTGGGAGGCTGTCACATTAACGCTTTTTGTCCGTGACAGCTTTACGCCGTTGAGAGGCCCTTCCCGAAACCCATTATGGGCTGCAACAATGCGAGCCCGCTGCCGGGAAGCCAGGGAGGTCAGCGGGCTGCGCAATTTAGCCAGGGACTGCTCTAATTCGTGAAGCCAGGAAATTGCCTTGTCGGCAAACCCGACCTCGCCCTGCTGGTAAGCATCAATAAGAGCCGGCAGCAGAAGTAATTTTTGTAGAATGATTTCTCGGGTAGCAACCAACATCTCTCATTCTCTTTTT
Organism: uncultured Geobacteraceae bacterium; assembly: GCA_964643645.1. Taxonomy (GTDB): domain Bacteria; phylum Desulfobacterota; class Desulfuromonadia; order Geobacterales; family Pseudopelobacteraceae; genus Trichlorobacter. The sequence continues at coordinate 781 of CAZXTZ010000442.1, read as the reverse complement.
ATTCAGGGGTCAGTTTGCGTGTCATGGTACCATCGTCATTTTGTCCGACACTCCACTCCATGCCCTCCTCTCTCAACGTCAGGGTCAGACGACTGACATTTTCATTGGAAGACTTGTCTTTGACTTCCGCTGTCAGCACAGACGCACCGATCCGGGGAGCCCTGCCGACTTTCTGCAGAGCAGAACCGCTGGCACTGAAGCGGATATTGGAAACGATTCTGCTTGCCGCAGCCAAGGTGGACGCCTTGACGATTTTATCCTTGATCGTTTCACTGTAGGCATCCTCAGCCGCCCGAATGATAGCTTCCCGGGGAGAACGATACACGCTCGGAACGGCAACTTTTTTAAGCTGCTGGGCAAACGCCGTATCAAATCTCTGCAGCTCTTCCGCCGTCATTTTAACCCCCTCCCGGGATAGAGAGTTTTTCAGTTCTTCTCCTACTGCCTTTTTAATGGTTTCGGCATCGGCAATCTGATCTGCTTCCCCCTCATCCTGGGCCTCTATTAACATGGGGATATTAATGGAGACTTCCGGCAGCCTGACACGTGGAATGCTCATTCCCGATAGAAGGGGGTTGTCCTTGTAATGCTCGGCCACAGCAGCAGATTCTTCATCCGCGATCCGCCTGGCATGGACAACCCCTGAAATAAGAGCTCCAAGTATAACGCCTAAATCAGCCATAATTAATCGCTTTTTTTTATGATGTTTATGGTGCGGTTACAGGTGTCTCCTTAATGGCATTTTCAAGAATTCCAAGCAGCCTCTCGGTGCCCGCCGGCA
>CAZXTZ010000441.1:0-1689 GCA_964643645.1 uncultured Geobacteraceae bacterium | reverse complement strand
TGACCCTGTGGGTTGCTTTTTTACTATTCACCGGTCCTGATGTGGGCAGACTCACCGGAGCTTATGAAGCCTCACTGATAAAGATAAATTTCCTGGTTTCTCCGGCAGCAATTTTGCCTTTGAAGTTAACAATGACAAAGTTATTGGCGATATGATAGGCTGAAACATTCGTGATTTTGCCAGCTGCCTTGGCATTTCGGACCCGTTCCGGCAAAAACATGAAAACCGGCCTCAGATCACTTCCGCTCTTCGGGGAGAAGTTACTGTTCTTTTTGAATGTTACGGTTAATTCCCATCTGATTTTCTTCCCCTCTACGGTTCTGTCCAGTCTGCTGCTCCAATGTTCAACACTTTTGGCGGTAGAGTCGGGAACAGTGGCCATCCAGGCAGGATCTCCGTAGACGACTGTAGCATCCTTGTCATATTCCATATCCTTCAATTCGCCAGGCACCAACCGTTTATTCATGGCCATAAGCAGTGATTGATTGGCGACAAACGCACTCTCGGCAACATTGAACTGACCGCCACGATAGAAAAAGTTGTCTGCCATGCCCCATCCCATCATTCCGTAATATGTCTCCACAATATAGCCAAAGTACTGATTGGCTCCACCGGAATGCAGCCATGCGAGCGCATATGACTTATTCGGATCTTCGATTCTGGCCGTCAGGCAGTTTCCTGGGCCCAGGTATATTTTGGGGTTTGTTGATCTGATGGATGCCACGGTTTCATCATCTGACAATCCTGACAGACCGCCGTTTTCAGCCACTATGTAGGCCGGTCCTTCAGGATAATACACTGCCCAGTTGTCGTTTCCGGAATGCCCGCTCGTCCAGACACCATCTACCTTATTGCTGTTAATCAGCTTTATCATCGGCATCAGATGGTTATTCGGGGCATCGTTCCGATTTTGCAGATTCAAACCATTCTTCTTTTCCTGCCAGTCATGTTTTTTATCGATAAATTCCGAATAGGCGACCCCCTCCGGTAAAGCATCAATAAATTTCAACATGCCACCCAAGCCGAAATTGATCTTTGGCGGGGTATTGTCTCTGGCGATGCGCAAGGCGTCCTCATGGCTGTAGCCGGTAACAATTCCCAATACGGCTGTCCCATATGGTTTGTTCTCCAGCTTCCGGTTGAATCTGCCAGCCTGTATGACAAATCCAGGAGATGCTTCCTGAGGCTTGCAGACAAATGCAATATAATCAGGCGAAAACGTTGTCAGCGGATCAACAAGTTCATCCAGGTTGCTGTACGCAAAGATTTTCGCAGTGCCATATTTCTTTTTCAATGCTTCAGCTACTTCAGCCCACTTTGGATCAGCGGCAGTCTGTTTACTGATCAAAACGGCATAATTGAAGGGTTCTCTGGTCAGCGCCTGCGCGGCAGATGCATTGAAAAGGCTGATATATGCAGAAATAACAGTGGCAATAATAGTAAAACGGTTCATGTAGGGGCCCCTTTGTGGTCCGTATGATTTCGGGCATTGGTTGTTAAACGCGTTCTTTTCTGCTGGATGCCCAGCATAGACAGTACCAATCGTTATCAACCCGCACCATGGTTCCAGTGCTGAGAGCGCATTTTCTGAAGCAGAACCTGGAGAAACTCAGCCCGGTTCTGACGGACAACCAATATGGCAAGTCTGCTACTAAACGGTACCGCTGGTCATTTTCCTGTGGTTTTCGA
>CAZXTZ010000440.1:0-1700 GCA_964643645.1 uncultured Geobacteraceae bacterium | reverse complement strand
CACACTGGAGGATCTTACCGGTCAGGTTGAAGTGACTGTTTTTTCAGACATGTATGCAATAACCTCCTCCCTGCTTAAGTCAGACGAGCCGCTACTTGTCACCGGGAAGCTTGAAAAAGGGGAAAAAGCCTGCAAGATACTTGTGATGAAACCCCAGGAGGGAAATAATCGCAAGTTCCAGCAACAACCGGCATTTGGCGATATAAAGCTTCTGCATGATGCCCATGCCCAGAGTACAACCCGAATAAGCCTTGCTTTACGACTGCCGGAACTCTCTTCAGACCAGATACTCCCCATAAGGGAGCTTCTTGAAAAGCATCCGGGAAATCTGCCCGTACTTCTCCGGATAGAGATACCAAATCGAAGCAGAACCACAATTAAACTGCCTGAAAATCTGAAGGTGGCAGCAAGTGATGAATTTAGACTGGCGGTGGAGCGATGTGTCGGATATAATGCCGCGGTCTTTGAATGAAATTTATTAACAAATATCCTGTAACTTATTGAACTGGAGATAATAATGGCAGCCACTGTCTACATGGAGTTTGAAAAACCGATCGCAGAGCTTGAGAAGAAAGTAGATGAACTTCGAGCTCTCAATGGTGGAAGCGATCTTAACCTCACACAGGAAATTGAAGCGCTTGAGCAGCGTGTCGAGCATGAGCGTCAGGAAATATTCAACAACCTGTCCCGCTGGCAGAAGGCTCAGGTTGCCCGACATATCAACCGTCCATTCACCCTCGATTACATCAAACATCTGTTCACAGACTTCAACGAACTTCATGGAGACCGCAACTTCGGTGATGATCACGCCATTGTGGGGGGTCTGGCCCGTTTTGACGGCAAGCCGGTGATGGTTGTAGGCCACCAGAAGGGGCGCGACACAAAGGAAAAGGTGTTCCGCAACTTCGGCATGCCGAACCCTGAAGGATACCGAAAGGCCTTAAGGCTGTTCAAAATGGCGGAACAGTTCGGCCTGCCCATCATAACCTTTGTGGACACACCTGGCGCTTATCCCGGCATAGGGGCAGAGGAGAGGGGCCAGGCAGAGGCCATAGCCCGCAATCTCCGCGAAATGGCCATTCTTAAAGTGCCTGTTATAGTATGTATTACCGGAGAAGGGGGCTCAGGCGGTGCGCTGGCCATAGCAGTCGGCAACAGGGTGCTGATGCTTGAGCACTCGATATATGCAGTCATCTCTCCTGAAGGCTGCGCCGCAATACTCTGGTCTGACGGAACAAAGGGGCCCCAGGCAGCAGAGGCGCTGAAGCCCGCAGCACAGGACATTATAGCTCTTGGCGTAATTGACGAGATAATCCACGAGCCTGTTGGCGGCGCCCATCGTGACCATGAAGCCACCGCCCAGGCCCTGGGCTCTGCAATCCGCAGCCATCTGGAGGAACTTGCCGATATGTCACCGGATGAACTTTTTGAAGACCGCTACCAGAAATTCAGGGCCATGACACAAATGGCCGCCTGACTTGCAGAACCTGTCAAGCTCACAAAAAAGGGACGCCAGATCGGCGCCCCTTTTTTGATATAGTCATGCAAAAGGCTTTTCAGCGACGACCTCTGCCGCCCCCTCCAAAACTTCTCCCGGCAAAACCACCTCCGCTCGACGATCTTTCAGACCAGCTCTTCTGCATCTCCTGAGTCCGCTGGGTTGATTGTGTGCCACGCTCCCGGTTCTGGTACTCCTGCTG
>CAZXTZ010000439.1:921-1712 GCA_964643645.1 uncultured Geobacteraceae bacterium | reverse complement strand
CGCATTCGCCTGGCCGAAAACCTTCGCGCCACCTTGAGCCAGAAGTTGATTCCCCGCCTGCTTATAAGAAATGATGGCCGGTTGCCTCTTAAAATACTTAGCGCAGGATGTTCATCCGGAGAGGAACCCTATTCGCTGGCAATGTCGCTTTGTGGGCGTTACGGGGAGAGTCTCTCCCGCTTCTGTTCAATCACCGGTGTTGATATTGACAGCACAGTGCTGGCAAAGGCCCGGGTCGGACAGTATGGTGAATTCTCTTTCAGGGGTGTCCCTGATGATATCCGCAAGCGCTACTTTGAAAAAGCCATAAGGGGATGGCAGTTGAAAAAAGAGATCAGATCACTTGTAAATTTTCAGGAACTGAACCTGCTAGCCCAGAAAATGCCAACGGGACTTAATGATTTTGATGTAATATTTTTCCGTAATGTCTCCATTTATTTTGATGAGCAGACCCGACTGCAGATACAGCATAATCTGGCATCCCTGATGAAGGATGATGGCATCCTTATGGTAGGTTGTTCCGAAACCATCGCCAACAATCTTGGGGTGTTCGGGATGGTGGAGGAAGAGGGGCTTTTCTACTTCATAAAGGGTAGCCCACCAATGCCCGAGCAAAGTACTCTTTCAGGATTCATCGCACATCAAAGAAATAAACCGGCAACACCTGAACCTGAAGCGCCGTTGCCCCGACTTACACTGCCAGACACCTGGCAGCTGACCTTGGACTCTGCTCGGGGCAGCTCTGTAACTCAAGCGTTTGACCTTGCAGGGATACAGAAGCTGGTTGCTGA
>CAZXTZ010000439.1:0-911 GCA_964643645.1 uncultured Geobacteraceae bacterium | reverse complement strand
AAAAGCAGTACGATGAGGCCCTGCGCCAGATTGAGCTTTTACTGGCAAAGGAGCCTGAAAACAGTGATCTGCTGCTGCTTAAAGCCGCAGTTCTTCTCAACCGGAAGCAGTTTGAAGCGGTTCGTGCCATCGCCCTGCGGGTTCTGGAACGACAGCAATGGAATATTGACGCATTTCTTCTTCAGGGGCTTGCGGCAAAATGGGATGGAAGGCCGGATGAGGCGATCAACTGCTTCAAACAGGCGGTTTATGCCTGCCATACCTGCTGGCCTGCCCATTACCACCTGGCTGACTGCTATAACCGCAACGGCGAGGCCGAGCTTGCCAGACGTGAGTACCGCGCCGTGCTGAAGCTCATATCCCTAAGCATTGCTGAAACAGGGATCACCTTGCCATCACTGGGATTGCCTCCATCTGAGATTCGCCTTGTGTCAGAGCAGCAGCTTAAAAAATCGGGCAGCAGGATAACGGAGTAGCGGTAAACCATGGCAATCAGCCTTGCAAAATTCGTAATGCGCTTCGTGGAGGAGGCGCGGGACCATCTTTCCAGAATGGCTGATGGTTTTGCCTCTCTGGAAAAGGGGGCCAATGATCCGGAGCTGATCAATCTGCTTTTCCGTTCAGCCCATACGGTAAAGGGTTCCTCCAGAATGGTAAAGCTTGACACCATTACAGAGACGGCCCACCGGATGGAGGATATTCTGGGGGCGATGCGTGAAGGAACCATCACCTTCACCCCAAAACTGGGGCAGCTGCTTTATCAAAGCATTGACACAATTTCACAACTGGTTGACATGGCAGCAGAAAACCCGGATGCCCCTGTTCTTCCACCCATTGATGAACAGCTCTGTAGTTCCCTTTCCGCAATGCTTGCCGGGGAAAATGAGCCAGAGACAAAAGAACAGGAACTA
>CAZXTZ010000438.1:0-1714 GCA_964643645.1 uncultured Geobacteraceae bacterium | reverse complement strand
TGATATAGTCCTTGAGCGACTCCTGCATAACCTGAAAATCACGGGACAACAGCCCAACCTCATCCTGCGAACGGACCGCAGGGAGTTTCACATCAAAGTTTCCTTCAGCGATTTGATCAGTGGCAGCAGCCAATAAACGGAGCGGCTTGGTAATCGAACGAGCAATGGAGACCACTGCTGCAGTCAGCAGCAGGATACCGATCAGTCCCATCACCGCCATGGTTATGCTCAAACGGGTGACATTCTCAAGCAACTCCTTTTCAGGGAAGACCACCGCAAGAGTCCAGCCGGTTGAGCGGATCGGGGCGTAATACATCCAGCTTCTGACCCCCACCAGACTCTTGTACAGGATAAAACCGGACTCCCCTTTGACCATTTTTTTGCCCAACTCCCGCATGGCTGGATCATGACGCTCTTCCGCAATGCTGAAGAAGGTCTCGTTCATGACCGCATCTTTAAGCGGGTGGGCAAGCACCATTCCGTTGCGTGACAGCAGGGCGGCGTAGCCGGTCTTGAGTATCTTGACTGATGAGACCAGCTGGGTCAGAGATTCCAGTGAGATATCTGCTGTCACAATCCCCTTGAGTTGCTTCTTGCCGTTTTCAGCACCATAAAACGGCACCGAACAGGTTGACATCAGGATGTTGCCTGCCCCTTCATCAAAATATGGCTCGCTCCACTCCATCCTGCCCAGCTCCCGGGGAATCTGGTACCAATCCCAGTACAGGTAGGGCAGCTGCTGGTAGGCTGTTTCCAGACGACTGAAGGCGATCCCGCCCTTGTGGCGGTAATAATAGGGGGCATACAGGCGGGTTGCGGCATTGAAGGCAAACGGTTCAAAGGCCACGGCTGTGCCGAAGAGTTCAGGGTTCTGTTCCAGGGTGGTTTTGATCAGACTGTTCAGTTCCTGGGCTGTGTGACGGCTGGTTTCCAGCTCACGGGCCATCCCTTGCACGATCTTGGCAACCGACACAAGTTCAGTTTCCACCCGATGCACCAGCGAACCGGCAAGGTTACGTGCATTGGACTCAAGCTCCTGTTCAAGCATGACACGGGAACGATGATAGTTATACCCCAGGATCACGGCAAAGATCAGCGCACTGCAGAGGGTAATCACCAGCACCAATCTGGTGGCAATACTAGTGCGTGCCAGCATCTGGCCTCCCGGTAAAACGGCTGTAGTCAGGATATGCCTTAAGCAGCCCATAGGTACGCATTGCCTGAGCAACAGCCTCATACTCCTGCTGATTAAGCAGCCCTTGCTCACCTTTGGCGGTTGGCGGCATGATCAGGTCCCGCATCCGGTCAAGCATCCATTTCTGGTGTGCCCGGTTGGCTGGCAGTTGCGCTGCACGCATCTGCTTGATGACAATCTCCAACGCCTGATCAGGATGGTCAAAGGCATAGCGCCACCCTTCCAGCGAGGCGGCCACAAAGGCCTTTGCCAGGGCCGGATCCTTTTTAAGGGTCCGTTCCAGAGTGTAAATCCCGTCTTCAGGAAACTGTATCCCCTGTTCATGAAGGGGGATGAGAGACAGCTCATCCGCATCAACCCCGGAAGAAAGAATCGTATGGTATTCGTTGTACCACATGGCAGATGTCACCTCGATCCCGCCCCGCAAAAAGAGATTCACGGTATAGGATTGGGGTAGCTCACGGACCTTGATCCCCTGTCTGGCAAATATGATCCGTGGCGGTAGCGACAAATCATATT
>CAZXTZ010000437.1:0-1739 GCA_964643645.1 uncultured Geobacteraceae bacterium | reverse complement strand
CGCCACTTCCTGCCCCAACAGCAGCGAGAAGGTTTCCGGCAGATCCATCACCTGCTCTTGCCAGTTGCCATCCACCAGCACCTTCAGGGTAAAATCAAAGGGGCGGGTCAGCCAGTCGTTTTCCAGATTCAGCAGCAGGGCCGGAGAGCTCTCCTCCACGATATGCGGCAGGACAGAGAGGAATTCAGAGCGGTACAGTTCAGCAAAGGGGGTAAACGGCGCAATCTCCTGTAACCTCGCTTCAACGTCTATGCAAACCTCGTCCCGCAGGGTGCAGTTTTCAAGGGTTTCTTCGTAAGAGGTCAGCTTCAGCACCTTTAAAAACAGTCCCATGCCGTCCAGCGCCGCCGGTGTGCCGCCCCGCCAGCGTCTGGCGCTAAAGACCCGTTTAACACGGGGTAAAGCGGTCTTTTCAAAATGCTCGCCCAGTTCTGCTGCAAAAAACCGCCGCCGTCCCCGGTCAGCCAGATACGCCTGTGTCACGGCGTGTGCCAGGGTGCCGCTGCCAAAGGTAAAATCCCCCACCCATTCGCCATCATCAGCGGTTTGCAGGATAAAACGGGAGAGCAGTGTAGTTGGTTTGGGATTGGGAAAGCTGCGACTCTTGCCGGTCAGGTCGGTCAGTTCTTTTTCACCGTCGGTGTAGTCAAAAATTACAGATTTGGAAACCTGAGTATCAACTTCATGAAGAAATTTCTTTAATTGTGGAATTTTCTTTTCAGAATCACCCCAAACAATACGGTTATCTTCGTTAAGCTCTTGAAGAGACGTACTTAAACCAATAGGCTTTGCTGGGAAACGCCAGCCAGTTTTAGGATGAGGACAAGGCATCTTGGTTCTTGGATGTAACGGTTGATAAAATCTGTAATCAGGATCACCTGGAGTATGAACGCCCTGTTTGTTATCAGTGCCGCCACCTTTTGGCATAGAAGTGTTATCTTCTCGCCAGATCCATATTTTTGCTTCAACAGGTCGAGCTTCCAATTCTGTTACCAGCTTGCCATTTGAATCCCGGTACTCAGCACGATTGTAGTTATAAAGCCCTTTCCACATATCCAGGTTGCGGTCATACTCCAGCCCCTGCTCCTCCAGCTCCGCTGCCAGCTCTGCCTTGTGCCGTTCAAACAGGGCTTTAATCTCCTTTTCAATCTCCTCAACCGCCGGAAACTGTGGGTTCAGTTTTTCCATCAGCTCGGTCAACTCGGCATAGCCCGGCTTTGGCTCGCGGAACATCCGCTCATCCCGCTTGACCGCCTCCAGACTTTTTGCGTAGACCTGCACATATTCATGGTTGGTGGAATAGGTTGGGGACTGGTTCTTGGTGGTGTTCTGGGCCCAGATAATCTCTTCTACCCGGTTCTGGGGGCCAAAGGCATTATCCAGGGCGATCTGCAGATGACGCTGTTCATTGGCATCAATGGAGACAAAGATAGCGCCGTTCTGCTTCATCAGCGGACGGGCAGCCTTCAGACGGTCTTCAATCATGGAAAGCCAGGATGAATGCTGGTAGCCGTCTTTATACGGAAAGCCGTCAGTGCCGGTGTTGTAGGGAGGATCAATGTAGAAGCATTTAATCCGGTCACGCAGCCGCGCACCAAAGCTGTTCAGCGCCTGCCAGTTGTCAGACTGCACCGCAATACCGTCCAGCAGGCCATCCAGCGGCCCGGCCTGGCCGATAGCCTCCAGCAGTTCCCATTTAAAAGCCTCAGCAAACAAGCGGGTATCAACCGGCAGCGGCT
>CAZXTZ010000436.1:0-1746 GCA_964643645.1 uncultured Geobacteraceae bacterium | reverse complement strand
CAAGCTGGCACTGGGATATTGCCACCAACCGCTTCAGCTTCAGCAGCCAGATGGCGCGGCTTCTGGGAGATACCACTGAAAACATGGGCAACACACTTATGGCCTTTATTGACCGGGTGCTGCCTGAAGACAGGGACGCAGTCCTGCACGCCTTTACCGAAAGTGTAGGGACTCTGCGTGAATGCAGGGTAAAGCACCGTATCCGCTGGCCGGACGGCTCTGTGCACTGGGTGCTGGAGGTGGGTGAAATATTTACCGGAAATCAGGGAAAACCGTTGAGAATGGCAGGCGTACTGCTGATGCTGGCCAAACAGGAGGAACATAAATGACCGCGGCTGAAAAAGATCCTGAGTTCTCAGACTGCTCTCCGGAATCTGACCTGGGGGACGAGGTATTGAACCAGCAGCTTGACAACTACCAGAACCGCCTTTCCCATGCCCTTGAACAGTTAAGTATCCATCAGGAGGAGCTGCGCTGTCAGAACGAGGAACTGCTGGCAACCCAGGAAGAGCTGAACCGTTCTCACCGGATGTATCAGGATCTGTTTGAGCGGGCTCCTCTTGCCTATCTACTGATAGATGATCGCGGCCTGATCATTAAGGTCAACCTGCCGGGGGAGGCGTTGCTGCTTGACGACCGAGGCAGTCTCATAAACCGCCCTCTCGAACGTTTTCTACATCCGGATGATCAGGCGGGATTCATTGATTTTATCCACCTTGTCAGCACCTCTCAAGGGATCTGCACCTTTGAATGCCGACTTTTACAGCATGGCTCCCTGGTAAGAAACATAGTCATCGAGGCGACCCGTATAACAGATGAAGAAAATGGTCTTGCCGCCATCAGAATGAGCCTTCTGGACACCTCAGAACTCTGGCAGGCCCGCAATGATCTGGAAGATTCAAGAAGGATCGCAGAGCAGGCTTCACAGGCCAAGAGCCAGTTTCTGGCCGTAATGAGCCATGAGGTACGCACCCCTTTGAATGCCATCATAGGGGTAAACAGCCTGCTGGCCGACACCCCGCTCTCGGATGCACAGCTTGAGATGCTGAACAACTCCCAAAATGCGGCACTATCCCTGCTGCACCTCCTGCAGGACATTCTTGATTTCTCAGAGCTGGAATCCAGCACCATGCAGATTGAACTCAAGCCGTTTGACCTTCATGCCCTGCTCAGGCGCAATGCCGGGCTCTACCGCTATATGGCCGATAAAAAAGGATTGCTTCTTACCCTCTCCATTGATGAAACCCTGCCCCACTCCTTTCTTGGAGCCGCAGGCAGAATCAATCAGGTTATCAGCAACCTGCTCAACAACGCCATCAAATATACCCTGCAGGGGGCGGTCAGCCTCAGCGCCATCCGGCTGCCGGACAACCCTGCACGGCCTGAACTTGTGGGCATCTGCCTTCTGGTGAGAGACACCGGAATCGGAATTCCTCCTGACAAGCAGGAATCCATCTTCGAAATGTTCACCCAGCTTGACAGCTCAAGCACCAGAACATACGAAGGGGCCGGGCTGGGCCTGACCATCTGCAGGCAGCTGGTTGAGATGATGGGAGGCAGTATCAGCGTTGTAAGCCTGCCCGGTATAGGTTCAACCTTTTCAGTACGGCTCTTTCTGCCCCAGTCCGCCCTCACCGCACCTGAAGAGTGCAGTCAGGCAGACCCCCTGACCTGTCCGTTGCCGGTACGACAGTACTCACTTTCTGTCCTCCTGGCCGACGACAACGAGATCAACCGCCGGATACA
>CAZXTZ010000435.1:1128-1758 GCA_964643645.1 uncultured Geobacteraceae bacterium | reverse complement strand
CTGCGGTAATGGCGCACATGATGGCGATCTGGTAGCGTACTGCCAGCATCGGCTCGGTGCCGGACAGGATCTGACCGGTCATCATGCCGGGCAGGGCCACAATACCGGTGGCGGCCATGGTGTTCATAGTGGGAATTAAAGCGGCCTTGTAGGCGGTACGCAGGGCCGGCTCCGCTGCCTGTCTGGCCGTAGCCCCCAAACAGAGGGCGGTCTCCAGCTCATCGTGCCGCTCACGCATCTCTGCCGATAACCGTTCAAAAGCCAGACTGGCACCGTTCATGGAGTTGCCGATGATCATGCCGGCAAGGGGGATCAGGTAACGGGGGTCATGCCAGGGGGTATACCCCACCACCAGCAGGCAGAAGTAAAAAGTGACCCCGCCGCAGCCGATGATAAGAGCTTTTCCCATACGTGTTTCCTCCTGTAAATTCATAGAATGCATAGCAGTTCGCGAAGGGTTTTCAAGGCGGCCGCCGTGGAAATGCCGCTTGCGTCGTAAGGGGGAGACAGTTCCACCAGATCACATCCGACGATGCGCAGGCCGCGCAGGGACAATAGCGCGCGCATCAGATCGGTAAAGGAGACTCCGCCGGGCTCCGGGGTGCCCGTGCCCGGGAAAACCGAGGGATC
>CAZXTZ010000435.1:0-1118 GCA_964643645.1 uncultured Geobacteraceae bacterium | reverse complement strand
GGTAGAAACCCGGCATCCGCTGCTTGATCCGTGAACCGATCACCTGCAGCGAAAATCCGGTCATGGTCAAAAGGATCAGGATCACCAGCAAGGGTGAGCGGACGGTAAAGACCAACTGCAGCAGGTAGCCCACTGCCAGCAGTTGCACCACCATCCGCAGCGAGGCCCAGAGCATCTGACGCTCCTGGCCGATTTTTTTGAAACGGGCCAGGCTGACCGAGAGCAGGATCAGGGCGTAGGCATAGACCAGATGGAGCAGATCAAGCTGTATCAGGGCATTTTTTTCCACGTTTCACAGTTCCTTTTCAGGCTCGGCAAAAAAAATCCGCAATTCCTCACTCTGAGGTTTTTCAAACAGCTCTGCGGTTCTGCCCGCCTCAACAATCCGACCCTGTTCCATAAATAACAGTTGATCGCTGATACGCCGCGCCAGACGCAGGTCATGGGTCACTACGATCATGGCCATCTTTTCCGAGCGGCAGATGTCGTGCAGAGTCTGGCCCAGGCTGTCGGTGGTGGGGCGGTCGAGAGCGCTGGTCGGTTCATCCAGCAGCAGCAGTTCGGGCCTGCTGATCAGGGCACGGGCCAGATTCACCCGTTGCTGTTCGCCGCCGGAAAGGGTACGGGCATCTCTGGTCAGATAGCCGGGAGCAAGCCGGGCCAGCCCGATGCTGCGCAGAACTTCCGGATGCCCGGCATCAGGCAGCGCTTGTTTGCGGTACCGAAACGGCTGCTGCAGGTTATCCAGCACCGTGCCATCAAACATAAACGCCTTCTGCAGCATCATCCCCACCCGTTGCCGCAGCAGGGGAGGGGGTAGCTCACGGATATTCCGGCCAGCCAGAAGAATGGTGCCGTCTGACGGATCTTCCAGGCGGTTGATCAGCCGGAGCAGGGAACTCTTGCCACCACCGGAAGGGCCGATAACTGCAGTCAGTTCACCAGCCTGACAGATGCAACTGATGTCTGACAAAAACGTCACAGCCTGGCCCTGGGCGTTGTTTCTGGCCGTTGTCAGGTGCTGAAGCTGTAGCAGCGGGATCTGGTATCTGTCATGAGCGGTAGGGTGCATGGTGTTGTTATAGCATGATGAAGAGCGTAGGAATCAAGAGTCTTAC
>CAZXTZ010000434.1:0-1773 GCA_964643645.1 uncultured Geobacteraceae bacterium | reverse complement strand
GCAGCAGAACTACAACGACCACCTTATTGACCAGCAGGTTCGTGAGATGTTCAACGCACGTCCCGGTTACTTAAGGCTTAATACAAAGCTTGAGGATGTTGGTGGAGTTGGTTTTTTTGATAGCCGTTTCACGGTTTCTCAACCTGTTACAAGGGCAGTGTATCTTATGGCAGCTGTTTCCGACAGAGAGATCTCGACTCTCAAGAGTGGAGTGACCGGCATAATCCCTAAAAGGGCTGTTGAGGGTTTTGCAGCAGGCGGCTTCCGTTTTCATGAAGGTGATTTGAAGGCTCTTCTTGGTGTGAGGGACGCAGGTGTCGCCATATATCCGTTTGGTTCATTTACAGCAGATTACAGACCCTATTGTTTTATGAATCTGGCTCTTGACCTGCAGATGAACTGGCGTGCGGAAGATACAGCCCTGCTTGCCGTTGCAGGCACAAAGGATCGTCTGCTTCTGACCGCCACAGGTGAGTTTACCGGCAAGGATTCTGTTGCGCTGGAACTTGCAGGATCCCGTTTTAATGATCACTGGCGCAACTTTCTCGGAAACGGGCTATCGGCGGATGTTACTGTACGCCACCAGTTTACCCGTGCATGGCCAGACTACTCGGCTCGTCTGTATGCAGGCTACCATAATTATGAGTCCTCTTCAGGCCAGTTATACGCTGGGACTGCACTGATGGCTCCGGATGACGCTCTGAAAACCCCATCGCTTTTTATTCCGGCATCTTTCTGGCAAATGGGGGCTGGAATTTCTTTGGGGCAGACCTGGAAAACCACATACACAAGGGACTGGAAGCCTTTTGCAGAAATTGATCTGGGCTGGATGAGTACTTCAAATACAGGTTACAGGACATCAGCCGGAATAATAGGACCTGTATTCGGTCTTGATCAGCTGAAAATAGAACTTACCCACGGCAGCGGAAGGTTCGGGGGTACTGATATGACAACAACCATTGAGTTTGATTACCGATATTTATTCTGATCAGGAGGATATATGAAAAGGTTATTTCTGCTTGTCTTTTGTTTTGCAATCTTTGTAACTGGCTGCAGTACTATTAATTATGGTTCTGCCGGTGCTGTCCAGCGTTCTGCCAAATGGGTGGTTCTGCCGTTTGTTAACAACACCGAGACTCCATATGCAGCAGAACGGGCAGAGGCTGTAACTGTGGCTGTACTTTATGCCAGCGGCATTCAGCAGGTGCTTTCCCCCCCGGCTGAAGCTGCTGTTGAAGGAGAAGCCGCTGTATTTGATCGTGGTGTCAAACGCAGACAGGATGGAGTTGAGTGGGCAAAGAGACAGGGGGTTAAATACGCTCTTTCAGGCACTGTTAACGAGTGGCGCTACAAGGTTGGTCTGGATGGAGAACCGGTAGCCGGTATGGCCTTGCAGCTGATTGATCTTACGGATAACAGGGTCGTTTGGAGTGGCAGCAGTGGAAAGAGCGGCTGGAGCAGGGAAGCTGTAAGTGCCGTTGCGCAGCAGGTGCTTGAAAAGCTGATTTCATCTATCCCTGTAAATTAGAGCATGATTTCGCTTAAAGATATAACTGTCCGTTATCCAGATCTGGTGCAATGGGTTGAGACTCTGCTGCTTACCCTCTTGATGCCTTCGCTCGCCTGGATGCTTGATCATAATGATCCGCTCTTTCTTTACTCGCATTTCCCCTGGATCTGGTTCGGGCCTATTCTCGCCGGGCTCAGGTATGGTATCGCCCCGGCTCTTTTTTCAATGGCTGTACTTTCTGTACTCTGGTTTGCCTATTCGGT
>CAZXTZ010000433.1:0-1773 GCA_964643645.1 uncultured Geobacteraceae bacterium | reverse complement strand
CAAAGATGATAGCCATAAATCGCTTTGACTGATTGTTGTGCAGTAGGGTATGTTGTTTCATTATTGTGACATTAAGGCATTGAAGCCTATCAAGAGGTGTTGCATGGCAAAAGCCGGCATTGAGTTCCATGTACTTGGAGATTATGGCCCCTTTTCAGAGCAGGGCAAAAGTATCGGTTACCAGGTTTTTATAAATGGTGACAGCTATCTTGTTGACCTCGGGGCACCCCTTTTTCAGCAGATAGGCGGGGCAGGCATTGGAAAGATAAACGGAGCCATAATAACCCATTGCCATGATGACCATAAAAGGTGGTTTACTGATGTGGCCCTTTTTTACATGTACTCACCTGCATTGCGTCGCAAACTTAAGCTCTGCACCACAGATACGGTTGCCCATGAGGTAAAGAGAAGCGCCGGCCCTGCGTTGAATCAGAGTCTTGATTCAAAATCCAGAAAGATAGTTGATATTCCATATGAAAAATACGTTGATCATATCCCGCTAGGCCCCAAGGCAAAGTATAAAATTTCATCCAGAGAAGGGTTCAGGGGAAGCTCCTGCTGGGAGGTTATAGATTCAAACGGGCAGGTCGTTGGTCCGGACCGGGCAAAAATAGTAATAAGTGCCCAGACAGGAAAACCACGGATGCTTTTCAGGGATCCGGAGCTTGGCGAGTGGGTTGAGCCGGAATCATTTTATCCTTACTCCTCAACGGTTTTTTACGAGGATGATCAGCGTTGTATTGAAGGTGACGGCTACAGGATAAGCATTATAAACGCACCGGTGTGGCACGGAATTCCAAATTTCGGGGTTGTTTTCGAGGCAGGAGGGGAACGTCTCATATTCAGTTCCGACACCATGCATAACCTCACCTTGTGGAAGTCCCTCTACAGTGAGAGGATTGCCACCAGGGCGGATACTGAATCACCTGAATTCATTGAGGCCTCTGTGCTGTCAGGAGATATAAACGATTACATACAGCGGGCCTGGAGCAGGCACCGTTATGATGAAGCTGTTTCAGCGTTTAAGGATGCTGCAGTTGTTCACGATATTACGGGACGTTTTGGAATAGTTCATACCGAATACCACTGCCTTTCAGACACTGTCCTCGAACCTGAAAGAACCCTGTTGACCCATTCACCGGACCAGTTCAGCGTACTTGGCTGGAAACTTATGAAGTCCGGAAAGAGCTACAGGGTAGAAGATAATTATTTTCAGGAAATCGGGCCAGACGGTTCCCTTTGGCCCATTGACGCAGATGTGTTTCACAAGTCGGAAGGCCGTTTTTTTGCAGGATACAGGCATCCGGAAGGACGTTTTTATGTGTACGAAAAAGACAGCTACCACACCGTATGCAAAGGGGCTGACCCGGACAAGGGAGAAATGCTGTTCAGGGTAAACCTTTTTGAGGATTTAAACGGTATATATCTTCCACATCAGGGGATATACGATCAGTTTTACCTGATGCGCTCCGATGGCAAGGCCGAGCTTGTTCACAGGGATGAAGAGGGTTCACACGGAATCCTGGTTAACGACCTGCGGGCGCGCCGCCACTCTATTTCACCGGAGGAACTGGACCGTCTGGCCCAGCGTCGTGTTGATCTTCCTGAACATGACCAGGATCAGGCAGAGTTGAGGGAGTTGCGCAGGACTCTGGGCGCCATGAGGGATCGTCTGGAACTGCAGGTGCTGGAGAATCAGGATAGCATTCAGCAAAATACCGCCACATCCCAGTCAGAGATATTCCAGTTGCGTGAAGCGGCATCGGTGCTGAG
>CAZXTZ010000432.1:0-1782 GCA_964643645.1 uncultured Geobacteraceae bacterium | reverse complement strand
GTATTCCCCTTGCAACCTGCTCTCCGCAAGATATCTGATCTTTTTGGCCCCGCCATGAATGAGCTGGGAATAGCCTTGAATCTGGATCTTGTCGCTGATGTAGCGGTTAATGGTAACGAAGGGGAACTGATTCAGGCTCTTTATAACATTATCCAGAACAGTATAGATGTCATAAAAACACGTCAGGTGAAAGATCCGGCAGTAATGATACGCCTCTCTGCCAGTGGAGATGATGCTGTCCTTCAGCTGGAGGATAACGGTGGCGGAATTGACAATCAGTTGCTGCCACGGATCTTTGACCCTTATTTCTCTACAAAGTTCGCAGCGCCTGGCGTTGGGGTCGGCCTCTATATGACGCGACTGATTATCGAGCAGCATCTGCATGGACAGATAAATGTTGAATCAGATGAACGTGGCGTATGTTTCACAATACGCATTCCTGTTGCGGACAACACCCCGCTGTGATCAATACTGGAAAACAGATAGATACACTGCAAGCTTCTTAACGATATTCCCTTCATACATCTGTCAGGTATTCACCTGATTTACAATTAAATTCATTGTGTTACCATCAGACATGAATCAACTCTGCCATACAGTTGTCTTAGTGCCTGTGCAATAAAGTACAAAAAATGGTTGTAAATCTGACATCCATTAAACATGCAGTCAAAAAAGGTTTAATCTGCCAGTGAACTCATCCAGAAAAATACCTTCATTACTAAAGCTCCTTTCCCTGATTGATTCAGGAAGACGTTTAAACAGTTCTATACTTGCCAGTGAACTTGGAACAAGTGTGCGTACTGTCAGCCGTTATCTGATGTATATCCAGCAGGCAGGCTATCCTGTCTATTTCAGCCGTGCCTGCATGTCCTATCGTTTTGCCGACGGCTTCAGGCTTTCAACACAAAAAGACAATAACTGCAATGAATTCAAGATTTCCCTTGATCTGAAAAGACAAATGCTCCAGGCCTCTGTAGTGGGTATTGCCTCTTTTGATGAAACGGGGCAGTGCATTTACTGTAACGATGCCATCTGCAAGATATGGGGCGGCACACAGGATCAGATGCTTACCCAGAATTATACCAGACTTGACTCATGGATATCCTCCGGCATGCTGATAATGGCTCACGAAGTTATAAAAACCGGTGTACCGGCAAATCATGACTGTTTTATGGAAAGTTTATCTGGCAGTAAAATCTGGCTTAACTGCACAATGTCACGCTTTGAAAGGGGTGGAAAACCACATCTGATGCTGGTTGCGCAGGATATCAGCCAACGAAGGCAGACAGATGATAAACTGCGCCTGTTCAAGGCATTGGCAGACACATCAAGGGAGGCCATTGCCATATCGGATCCGAGCGGTTTGCTGCTCTATATCAACCCGGCCCATGAGCGGTTGTTCGGGCGGGCGCTGGCTGAAGCCATAACCTGCAACTACCGTGACTTCTATCCGCCTGAATCAGTAGAAATCCTTAACAGGGAAGTGGCGCCTGCCCTTGCAGCCGGAAAAGGCTGGGAAGGGGTGCTGCCTGCAATTGACAAGGATGGCCGCCAGTTTCAGCTATGGGAACGGGCGGACACAATCTTTGATGAACAGGGGCAGATACTTTGCCATTTTGGTCTGATGCATAAAATTACTCAAGGCTAAGGCGAACGGCAGACATTATAGTAGAGACGCAAAATCTTGCGTCTACACCAATTTTAAATATTTTCGTAGAGACGCAAAATCTTGCGTCTACACCAATTTTAAATATTTTCGTAGAGACGCAAAATCTTGCGTCT
>CAZXTZ010000431.1:611-1814 GCA_964643645.1 uncultured Geobacteraceae bacterium | reverse complement strand
AGACAGCAGAGGAAAACGTAAGGATAGACGCGGACAAGATCCATCTGGGATAATCTGTGAACCTAGAAAATACAGTTGTCCACGAAGCAACACGAAGAAAAACCAAGAAAAACTAATTGTTTGAGCAAAAGCAGTAATTACCATTTGGGTGAATCGTTTGTTTTATGTAACTTCTTGAATCTTCGTGAGACTTCGTGTCCTTCGTGGAAATTAACTGCCGTTTTTAAGTTGAAACCGTTCTTGAAAGGAGACGCAGCATGTTTGCACTGACTGTTGGCACCGGAAGCTGCCTCGGGTTTCCCGATGTCTGTCTGACACCTACGCCGGTCGGACCGGTACCGGTACCTTATCCCAACATCGCCATGTCGGCCAACTGCGCTAACCCGTGCGAAAATGTCCTCATGGAGTGCGCGCCGACCCTGAACGCCATGTCATCCATCGCCATGAGCAACGGCAATGAACCCGGTGCGCTGGGCGGAGTTGCTTCACATATGATGGAGGGGCAGGCAGAGTTTCTTGTGGGGAGCATGACAGTGGTGGTTGACGGGATACCGCTGCAGCGACTGACCAGCATGACCGGCCAGAACTGCATGGAAAAGTCGCTCAATACCCCTGGAGTTTGCGTTGTTCCCAGTCAGTTCTGCGTACTGGTGCTCAGTTGATACTCATAGTATGAAAGGGAGGCATACCATGCCTGGCTTGAAAAAGAGTACAAGGAGTGATTGGGAACAGGTTAAGCGTGATGCCGAGCATGATGCCCCTCTTGCGTATGACCCGGAAACAGACCTTTATGACCCCAACGATCCTCAGCAGGTAAATAATTTCTTTGCTACTGCAAAGGTAACCCGTAAGCCCGGCAGACCTAAGGCTGAGACCACCAAGGTTCCTACAGCCATCCGTTTGTCGGCCGATGTTGTCGAATATTTCAGGGCAACTGGTGCTGGCTGGCAATCGCGTATTGACGCTGCACTTCGTGACTGGATAGCCGGACACCCGCCGAAACGCGCTTAACCCACCCCCTTACAGTTTGAGCAACAAGCCGCTCCCGGAATCAAATCCGGGGCGGCTTGTTGGTTGGTGATGACGGAAAAGCGGGGTTACTGCGGGCGGGGGAGGGGGGAAATAAATCGGTCCCGTTTTTTCTGTAGATGAAAATTGAAAATGGTGGTAGCGTCCCTCATTTTTCCCCTTAACGGTTAATAC
>CAZXTZ010000431.1:0-601 GCA_964643645.1 uncultured Geobacteraceae bacterium | reverse complement strand
AACCATGACGTTTTCCGACAATAACTGCCGTTTCACGGTCATTAGAGAGATGCACAAAAGCCCGGTTCATGGCAACAATGCCCTTGTTGCGGATGCCTGCAAGATTGTGCCTGGCTGTGCCATGAAAAAGAAATTCCGGCGGTTCCTTTGGCAGCAAGCCAAGGTCAACAGAGACTGAATGCCCCTGATTTGCCCGAATGCGAGCACCGTCGTCACTCAAGGTAAAACGGCGCTTATCGCTTGTGGCAACAACAGCAGCTATCTTGCCTGGCGTCAGAGTAACACCGGC
Organism: uncultured Geobacteraceae bacterium; assembly: GCA_964643645.1. Taxonomy (GTDB): domain Bacteria; phylum Desulfobacterota; class Desulfuromonadia; order Geobacterales; family Pseudopelobacteraceae; genus Trichlorobacter. The sequence goes on along the minus strand of CAZXTZ010000431.1, from coordinate 312 downwards.
TTTTCGTGCCTTTTTAATCAGTTCTTCGACATCTGCCCAACCAGAAGGATCAAGCTGCAAGCCGATTGTTTCAGGTTTGTGCCGTAATAGCAGACTTAAAAATTTGCTGGTCTTGGTATCAGGCGACATAACGTGTTTTCTGCGGGTAGTGGGGCGGCTCAGGAAACCTTCTTCAGGTGCGCAGGTAAATCCAGAGTCCCTATCTCACCATTCCAGTACCCCAGCAACGCCTCCTTGTTCAGCCTAATATACTCGACAACCGCTTTCATATCCGCTGCCGAAAGGGCACCCTGCTTATCCTTTTGCAGAATT
>CAZXTZ010000430.1:0-1817 GCA_964643645.1 uncultured Geobacteraceae bacterium | reverse complement strand
TTCCTTCCCTGCGCCTGCCGCTTTATTAACGGCCTTCTGAACATACTTATTCCCTGCCCTGATAATAGGAGTCGCCGGCGCAAGTGCCGCCCCTACCGCCCATGTTACCGGGTCATTAAAAAGACCCACGTCCGCCGTTTCAGGGACAACCTTTGTCATTTCTCCCTGAGGGGTGAATGTAACTTCCGGTTCTGGTGTGGGGTCATAATTGATATGCTCCCCGGAAAGGAACTGCACGGCTTTCTGCCAGAGGGGTTTTTTCTTTGCCGGTGCAATCTGGTCAAAGATATCTCCGCCGCTTTTCGATGTTGATATCTGGTCGAAAATGTCGCCCATTAGAAGCTATACCCCGCTTGCTTTGCAAGTTGACGAGCCTTGTTTTTATCCCCTCCGGCCTGTTTCAAAAACTTCATGGCCGTATTCTGGTCAAGCTGTTGCCTCTGTCCTCCCCCGGTAAGTTCCGCCTGAAGATCCTCAAGTCCTCCGCTTTTACTGCCTCCTTTTGGATTCAGGCCATAGGGGGCCTTGTATTTTCCTTTTTTCCAAAGATTATACTCATAACGGGTAAGAGGTTTCCTGTTCGATGAATTTGCCCCGTAAGCTCCTGATGCTTTGTCCGCCTCAAACTGATCGAGGTATTCTTCATATTCGGTGGGTCTTCGATTGCCGCCCCTTGCCGCTCCCATCAACCTCAAATCCCGTTGATTGCGCAATCTCTCATCCTGTAGCTTCTCTTGCATATCAAGCCTTGTATTGAGAACGTCCATCCTCCCCTCATTCTTAACCCCTTCCAGTTCCATAGCCTGCTGATGTTTGGCTAATCCTTCAAGGTGCTTATCGAGATTTCCCCTCGCCGTCTGATAGGCCATGTTCTTTTTCTCAAACTCCGCCTGGGCCGTCTGCATTTTCTTCTGGTCCCCGGATTCCTGTGCCTTTATAACGGCATCGTAAGCCTTGATGACATCATTCTTTTTGATCTCAACCACTGGCTCCATGAAGCTCTTGAACAAAGGGGCCGATGATTCGATTGTCTTTATTCCCCGCTCAAAGGATTCCTGTGTCCCTACGCCCCTTTCATCGGTCAAACCCTGCTTGGCAAAAAATTCAAGCATCTGCGGCCTTGTCTCCTCTGGCATAGATAAAAACATGGGGTGAACGGTCAAATCAATAGGCTTCTGCCGTTCTGCCTGTACCTTCTGCATCTCTTGGACTTTCATCTGTTGCTCGGCAAGCTGTGCCTCCTTGAAAGGTCGTTCCGCTTCCATCTGCTGCGCCCGGAAGTCAACCTCATCCTGGTGCATCTTCAGCCGGACCAGATTATCCGCAAAGTTATTGATTGTCGGTGACATATCGGGAAATGCCGCCCCACTTGAATATCGATTGTAGCCGCCCATGAAATTCCTCCTTGACTTTTCGGGAAATGGGGTTCTATTTTATAGTTATGAAACGGTTGCTGCTCGTCCTCATTGTGATCCTGTTGCTGTCCGGTTGCGCTACTCTTAACACTCCTACTGCTTTGGATGATCTGCCGCCGCTCTATCAATCCCGTCTCAATAGCGTTGTCGGTAAGGTTACAAAGTGCATTGACACTACGCAAAAAACGCCGATTGTCCCGTACAGCTCCAATGATGTGAATGGCGGGTACATTAACGGGAAAATCTACCTTTCCACTGCCCTATTTGCCTACAGCAATGATGTAATTGGCTATATCCTTGCCCATGAAATTGCTCATCAGAGATATGACCATCAATCAAGCCGCAGTGCCGTAAGTATGGGGGTCACTGGTGTGATGCTTGTTGCCGGGGCTATTGTTCCCG
>CAZXTZ010000429.1:0-1830 GCA_964643645.1 uncultured Geobacteraceae bacterium | reverse complement strand
AAAACCTTTTGTACTACATACGAGCTGGCAAAGGATAGTCAGCTTGCCGATCTGGACGGCGGTCGCACCCGGTGGGTAATCCTCTCACGGGGGGAGCGTCAGGCAAAGGAGGCGATTGAAGAAGGGGTGAAACGGCACTGCCAGGCAATGGGCTCCATCATCAAGGCCGCCGAGTTTGACTATCGTGGGGGCGATGCCAGCTATCGAGCCCTGGAGGTGGAGTTTCCGAACGGTAGCCGGATTACCGCACTGCCTGCCAATCCTGATACGGCCCGTGGTTTCAGCGCCAACGTGTTTCTTGATGAGTTCGCTTTTCATGCCGATAGCCGCAAGATATGGACGGCCTTGTTTCCGGTTATTTCTGCCGGTTGGAAACTGCGGGTGGTTTCAACTCCAAATGGCAAGGGCAACAAGTTCTATGATCTGCTCAGTGGCGATGATCCGGTCTGGTACCGCCAGACTACCGATATCTATCAGGCGGTGGCCGACGGGCTGCCCCGTGACATTGCCGAACTAAAGGCGGCGCTGGATGATGATGACGCCTGGGCTCAGGAATATGAACTGAAATGGCTTGATGAGGCCAGCGCCTGGTTATCGTGGGATCTGATCAATGCCGCTGAGTCTGACTACGGCTGTACGCCGGATGATTACTGTGGCGGCCCCTGCTATGTGGGGGTGGATATTGCTACCCGCAGCGACCTGTTTGTTATCTGGGTGGTGGAGCAGGTAGGAGATATCTTTTGGACCAGGGAGATCATCGCCCGCAAGCGGATAACCTTTGCCGAACAGGATGAACTGCTTGACCAGGTGTTTCGCCGGTATCGTGTTTTGCGCTGTTGTATGGATCAGACCGGCATGGGTGAAAAGCCGGTGGAAGATGCCCAGCGCCGCTATGGCAGCATGCTGGTTGAAGGGGTGCTGTTTACCGGGCCAAACAAGTTGATATTGGCAACCAGGGGTAAAGAAGCCTTTGAAGATCGCAAGTTGCGTATGCCGATGGGAGACCGTGCGCTGCGAGCTGATCTGCATAAGTTGCAAAAGGTAAGCGGCCCTACCGGAGCCCCACGTTTTGTGGCCGAATCAGACAGCACAGGCCATGCCGACCGGGCTTGGGCCTGCTTTTTGGCGCTTAATGCAGCGGGCAATGATTCCGGTCCGGCCTGGGCCGCGTCCAAACCAACCACAACCGCCCGCCCTGTAGACCAATACCGTGGTTTCAGCAGGGGTTCATCCAGAGATATTCTTGCGGGGTACCGATAATGTCAAACGGCCTTTACCTTCCCAACGGTTCATTTATGGGGTTTGCTGAAACAGCGGCGGCCTCCGGTTCGTTATCAGAAGAGATAGCGGTACGCAGCCGTTCTATTGATTACTATGCGGTGGGCAACATGTACCTGCCCAACCCTGATCCGGTGCTGAAGGCCCAGGGCAAGGACATAAAAGTTTATGCCGATCTGCTGATTGATGACCGGGTGGGGGGCGGCCTGATTAACCGGTCTGGAGCGGTTAAGTCTCTGGTCTGCTCAATCGAACGTGGCGGATCATCTGCACGGCAGTTAAAGGCGGTGCAGGAACTGTTTGACCGGCTGAAGATCAACCGGATTATTGAGACCATTTTGTCTGCCCGTGCCTTTGGCTATGCGCCGATAGAAGTGATCTGGGGCAAACGCGACGGCCTGACGGCACCGCTGGATCTGGTGGGCAAGCCGCAAAGCTGGTTTGTGTTTGGCCAGCAGAATGATCTGCGCTTTAGAAGCCGGGATCATCTGATGGAAGGGGAGGAGTTGCCAGCCAGAAAGTTTTTATGCCCGACCAATGAAGCCAGTTATC
>CAZXTZ010000428.1:0-1846 GCA_964643645.1 uncultured Geobacteraceae bacterium | reverse complement strand
TCATTTGTTGCTACGCTGTATCCGGCCTGGGCTGCGTCAAGGATGCTGCCGGCAGAGGCGCTCCGGTATGAGTAGTCTGCTGGCGGTGAAGGGGCTCTGTAAGGACTACCGTATGGGGACTGATACGGTGCAGGTGTTGAGAGGGGTTGACCTTGAGATTGCGCAGGGGACAACAACTGCTCTGGTAGGGGCATCCGGTGCTGGCAAAAGCACGTTGCTGCATATTCTGGGTGCCCTTGATCGTCCAAGTAGCGGAGCTGTTACTTATAAAGAGCAGAATCTGTTTAATCGGTCTGATCGTGAGTTAGCAGATTTTAGGAGCCGTACCATCGGTTTTATCTTTCAGTTCCATCATCTGTTGCCAGAATTCACGGCGCTGGAAAACGTGATGATGCCTGCCCTGATTGCACGAAAAGAGCGGCGGCAGGCAGAGCAGGCTGCTCGGACGCTGTTAGGCGAAGTGGGCTTGGAGCACCGCCTGCAGCATCGACCAGGTGAACTGTCCGGTGGAGAACAACAGCGGGTCGCCATAGCCAGGGCCCTGGTGATGGAGCCGGAGTTACTTCTGGCTGATGACCCAACCGGTAATCTGGATGCAAAGACAAGTGAAGCTATTTACGAGTTACTGGTGAAGATTCAGAAACAGACGGGTGTTAGTATGGTTGTTGTTACCCACAATGAGCGAATTGCGGCAAGGATGGAACAGGTAGTCCGGCTTCTGGATGGACTTATTTTGCCTTGTACTATGGAGGAAGTGTGAATTATTACCCCTGCTTGACAACAGCACTGCTGATCGCCTTGGTGCTTGCTGATCAACCAGCTCAGGCTGATGGTGAAAAGATTGCCGAGGTGGTTGTGCGCGGTAATCGGCGGGTTGAGGCATCAGCCATTTTAGGTGCGACCGCCATCAAGGCGGGAGATACACTTAATAGCGAACGTACTGATGCTGATATCCGGTCTATCTTCAAGTTGGGACAGTTTCAGGAAGTGCAGGTTTCCAGCGAGCCTGTGACTGGCGGCGTCGTGCTGGTTTACTCGGTGATTGAAAAGCCGATTGTCAGGGATATCCGGTTTGAGGGAAACAAGGAACTCAAACAGGAAAAGCTGTTGGAAGGGTTGCCGGTTCGTCGTAATGCCATCTTCTCGCAAAAAGATCTTGATAAGGCAGTTGCCAAACTGAAGAAGCAGTATCAGGATGAGGGATACTACCTGGTTGCCGTAGAAGCGCAGATTGAGCAGCGTTCTCCTACTGAGTATCAGGTGGTATTCAAGGTGGTTGAGGGTAATAAAATCAGAATAAGCAGCATCACTTTTGAAGGTAACACTGCCTTTAGTCCGCGCAAATTACGGGGGGTGATGGAAACCAAGGAAGAGTGGTTCATGTCCTGGTTAACCGGCGCCGGCACCTACAAGGAAGAGGTGCTGCGGAATGATGCCTTGCTGATTGCTGACCACTATATGAATAACGGTTATATCAACGTTAAAGTTGGTGAGCCGACGATGAAGCTTGCAGAGGATCAGGAATCCCTACTGGTGGATATCAGCATTACCGAAGGCGACCAGTACCGGATTGGTGAAATTACCTTTAAGGGGGATATCCTCTACCCGGAAAAAGAGATTCGCGAAAAGTTTAAAACTGAGTCTGGCGAGGTTTTCAGTCGGGCAAATCTGAGGGCTGACATCGGCACCTTAACTGATATGACCGCTGACAAGGGCTATGCCTTCAATAACGTTAACCCGCAAAGTAAGCCGGATCCTGAAAAGAAGCTTGTTGATCTGGTGTTTGAGGTGGAGAAGGGGGAGCTGGTCAGGATTGAGCGGATCTCCATTGCTGGTAACTCCAAGA
>CAZXTZ010000427.1:0-1849 GCA_964643645.1 uncultured Geobacteraceae bacterium | reverse complement strand
CATCATTAAATCTGGCAACGACAATGCGTCCTGGCCTTCCGGTCTTATACTTCATATCCTTATACTCCTTCTGATTGTTTATTCTCTGCACAAAATATATTCAACTGATTACTGGGGTATCAGCATACGGAACACAGCTCCTTTTTTCGATGGCAACAACTCAATAGAACCACTGTGGGCCTCAAGCAGCGAGCCGATAATGGAAAGCCCCAGCCCGCTACCGCTTTGCTCCCTTGCAGTGGTGAAGAACGGCCTGAATATACGATCTGAATTAGCTTCTGATATTCCTCTGCCGTTATCACTGACTATTATTTCAACCATTCGCCGCCCTTCCTGTTGAACAGTACGGGCCTCCAGCTTTACCTCAACAGCATCTCTGTTGTGCATCAGACTGTTGCCGAGCAAATTCGAAATAATAGTAGAAAGCACCTCGGACGAAATAGATGCCTCAAGCGCGGTATCCATCTGCCCGATGGTTACAGACAGCCCCTTGCTGCGGTATTGTGTTGCAAGCTGTGCAATCAATTCAGGTACTGCCGAGCGGGCACCTTCTGGAGTGTAAGCCTCTGCCCTTGCCATCTCAAGCAACCTTGTAACCAGCATCTCCAGCCTATCAGTTTCATGGCCTATTATGCTTAAAAAGCGTTCTCGTTCTTCCCGGTTCATGGAATCATAATGCTCACGCAGTAGTTCCATAGCCCCTTTCAGGGAAGTAAGTGGCGTCTTGAATTCATGTGAAACCGCTGTGGCAAAAGTACGGATATAGGCAGATCTGGATTCTATTGTTGCCGCCATCCTGGTCATGGCGTCGGAAAGAAGATCAAACTCCATTATGCCTGGCGCCCTTTCCTCACTCTCAAACCCTAGCCCTGATCGGGCCCTTTCCGCCTGCCTGATAAGCCCCTTTAAAGGCCTGTTGAGATAGTAAGCCAAAAGCAAGCTTGTGGAAAAAGCAACGGCAAGTATTGCAAGTGTTGCCTTAGCAAGATGCCAGCGGATCCGGTAGACAGACTTTGTAACATCAAGCGGAGTCCGTGATACAAGCACTGCGCCAACAATTTTTTTATCAATCATTACAGGATGAGCGACAAATACCCGCAACCTGGCTCCCCTGCTGACAGACTCCAGTGCCGGCCTGGGAGATTTTGAGTTACGTACCCTTAGCTGGCTGTTGGCCTCCCCGGCCAGGGCCCGTGCGACCTCGTCCCAGGCAGCAATGGTGGTTCCGGCATCTGCAGCGCTTGTTGCCACTATGATTCCACGCCTGTCAACAATCCTGCAACCTGACAGAAGCCTCCTTTTAGTCTCACTGACAAGCGGAGCCACTTTTGCGGCCGCTGCAAGGGCCAGAGGATCTGGTGAATCCTTTGTCGGCAGAGGAAGGGGCGCAGGCGGAAGAATAATGGCATCAGGCAGTTCCAGACTTGGGTGAAGAGGCTCAAGTCCAGGTTGGGGTTGCTCTGAAACAGACTCTTCAGCCTCATCCTCTGCTCCAGTTTCCGGGGTCTCTTTAAGAGTCGCCTTGCCAGCAAGCTGCATTCTGTAGGCTTCCCTGAAAGCAGCAGTTATAAGGCTTGCCTGACCTATAAGCTCGGTTTCGGTCTGCCTTACGAGCTCATTTTCATATATCCGCAGCACAGAAATACCACCAAGCGGCAGCAGGAGTATTATCAGGTTTATCACAAGGAGTATGGTTCTGAGTCTTGGGCGGATAATCATCCGGTTTCCCTTCAGCAGGGTGAAAGCTTATAGCCCACGCTGTGGACAGTCTCAATGGGTTCGGCATCAACAAGCCTGAACTTCTCACGGATATGGCGGATATGACTATCAACAGTACGGTCGCTTACAT
>CAZXTZ010000426.1:0-1860 GCA_964643645.1 uncultured Geobacteraceae bacterium | reverse complement strand
GAAGGCTACTTCCAGAGAGTGCTGATAGACGTTCTGAGTGTAGGAGGTACGGTACTTAAGCCGTCCGATCAGTTTGAGCACCTCTGGGTGAATGCCATGCACCCCCAGGTCAAAGGCGGCCTGTTCACCTGCCTCTTTGATCGCTTTTTCAACCTCTTCCTCTGATTTTGAAACCACTTCTTCGATCCGGCCCGGGTGAATCCGGCCATCGGCCAGCAGCTTTTCCAGCGACAGACGGGCAACTTCACGGCGAACCGGGTTGAAACCGGACAGGATGACCGCTTCCGGGGTATCGTCAATAATCAGATCAATACCGGTGGCAGCCTCCAGGGCGCGGATGTTACGGCCTTCACGGCCAATGATCCGCCCTTTCATCTCATCAGATGGCAGCGGCACCACGGAAACGCACTTTTCAGAAACATATTCGCCAGCATAGCGCTGAATTGCTGCGGCGATGATCTCTTTTGATTTCTTGTCCGCGGTTTCCTTGGCTTCGTCCTCAATCAGCTTGATCCGCTTGGCCGCATCATGCTTGGCTTCACTTTCCATCGCCTCGATCAGGGAATTTTTTGCTTCTTCAGAGGTCATACCGGAGATCTGTTCCAGCTTGGCTCGTTGTTCACTGGCTGCCTTGTTTAACTCTTCTTCTTTAGCAGTCAGCGATTGTTCTTTTGTTGATACAGCCTGCTCCTTTTTGAGCAGATCCATCTCTTTCTGGTCAACCATGACCGCTTTTTTATCCAGATGTTCTTCTTTCTGCTGTATCCGCTTTTCCTGAACCTGAATTTCTCTCTTTTTTTCCTTCAGTTCCCCTTCTGCTGCTTCTTTTGCCTCAAGGGCTGCATCTTTGGCCTTCAGTTCTGCTTCCTTGGCAATATTATCTGCCTCACGCCGGGCATCCTCAAGGAGCCGGGCAGCAAGCTCTTCAGCCTGTGCTACAAGCCCTTCGGTGCTCTTGCGTCCAAAACGGTTGCCTGCGAAATACGCTACACCGGCGACAGCGACAATGACCAACGCCATGATGATACTTGTTATCATACTTCATCCTCCTTTATGTTAATCCGGCATAGTGCCGGTCACTACCTGAATAATCCGGGTATCCGTAACAACATACTGCATTCTAATATCATGTTCTTCTGCCGGAATCTTATCCAACAGCTGGAAATCATGGCATAAACCAACAAGGGTACCGTGCTTTGGAAACTGGCTCAGACAACGGTCATAGTAGCCCTTGCCGAAACCGATCCGGTGACCCTGAAGATCAAAGGCAACCCCGGGAACAACGATCAGATCTACCGCTGTAAGGGAGTGATCTTCTGTAACGTTGCAGGGTTCAAGGATACCAAAGGTACCTGCTGTACGCTGATCCGCCTCGCTAACCTCCCGAAACTGCAGATTGTTGTCGCAGACCACGGGATACAGTACACGTTTCCCCGTAGAGCGTGCTGTTGTAAACAGCAGCTCGGTGTCAACCTCCTGCTGAATCGGCGAATAGAGAGCAATGCAGCCAGCCTGTAGAAACAGTTCCAGATCGACCAAGCGCTGTTGGGCAGCTTTGCTGGCAGTCTGCCAGGTAGCCTGATCCATAGCACGACGACGAGCAAGCAGGTCACGTCGCAAGGCCTTTTTAGGCATGGGGCCCTCACAATATAAATACGCACAAACAGGGGGTTACCCGGGTGTCGGGTCTGGTCTGCTGCAGGGAGGATGGAAGGATAGTTCGGCAGTTACCGATGGTTACATATGCCGAAAGCCCCTTACATACCGGGGATATATAAGCCAGTGCAGATATCAGTACGCAGCTGGTGCTACGGAAACTGAACAGGTACAAATGGTAATGCGTTAGTGGTTTATATATCA
>CAZXTZ010000425.1:0-1867 GCA_964643645.1 uncultured Geobacteraceae bacterium | reverse complement strand
TGCCTCTGGAACCTTCAATAGGTGTTATCTATAAGAGTGTTGTGGACTCCAAGCCCTATCTCATAGATGACATTAATCACTACGGTAAGGATTATTATCTTCAGCCTCCCCATGACCGCATAGAACTGCTACGTTCCACAAATTTCATAATATGTCCTATTGTAATCAAAGGAGAATCTATCGGTGTATTTGCCATAGACAACAAATTCAGCCGTCGAAATCTTAACGAGTCTGATCTTGACACAATCATGCTTTTTGCAAATCAGGTTGAAACAGCTGTTACAAGAATCAAGCTACTGGGCTCTGTTGATACCCTAACTTCCGAACTTGAAAACTCTTTTTCATTTCTTCAGGGGCACCGCGAGCAGTTTTTCAAAAACATTTCAAGCCTTATGGACAGCATCGAATCGGTTACCGATGGCGCCGCAGTAATAGCATCTGCCTCCCAGGGGGCCATGTCATCTGTTGATGAAACCAGTACAGCGGTGAACCAGATATCTATTGCAATAGAGGAGGTTTCCCGGAATCTGGACACACTTGCAGGTATTGTGCACCAGTCTGCATCAGCAATGGAGGAAATAACCTGCACCATTGCCAATGTCGAGAGGAGCGCGGCAATATCCCACGAGATATCCAGCCAGGTACAGGCAGAGACAGCAGAAGGGCGCAACGCTGTAAATGATACAATAGGCGCGCTTGCAGAGATCCAGCATTCAGTTGATGATTCATATTCAAGCATTACAAGGCTTGCTGAAAACAGCAACAGGATTGAGAACATAGTAAGTGTCATAAATGACATTACCAAGCGGACAAATCTGCTTGCCCTTAACGCATCAATAATCGCAGCACAGGCAGGCGAGAATGGTCGCAGTTTCGGTGTTGTTGCCGATGAAATCCGCAATCTTTCCCTACAGACAGGCCACTCGACAGGTGAGATTACAGGCATAATTGAAGAGATAATGTTTGAGTCCCGTCAGGCGGCAGGAAACATAACCGACACAAAAACCATTGTTAAAAGAGGTGTTGATCTAGGTCATGCAATGGGCAAGATCCTTCAGGCAATTTATGACCGTTCTGTCTGCTCAATGGAGATGACCCAGGAAATCAAACATGCCACAGAGGAACAGTCTTCAAGTGTCCAGATGGTTGCAAGTTCCATGGAGGATATCAGCGAGATGACATCGCAGATATTCAACGCATCCAAGGATCAGGCCCGATCAACCCGAAGCATTGCCCACTCGATAGAGACAATAAAGGAAATGGCTCATGAGATGGTGCAGTCTACAGCACATCAGGTCAATGATGGACACCAGATAAGACGCACTGTTGAGTCTGTAGACTCAATGGTTAAAGGAATGTTTGAAAATATGGATGCCCGTCGTCGTCAGGGTGCAGAAGTGGTAAAGGAACTGGAGACCATGAAAAACCTGACCTGTCAGTTATGACCGGGCTACAATAGCCAAAGCCTCTCATCTCAAAACTCCTGCTGATTGATCCGGCAGGAGTTTTTTTTGTTGTCCACCGCAGCGGATTTCAGTAGCGCCTTGTATGCGAGTTTGATTGCTACTGTAGTTGAAAATGGATATAAGTGGAACCGTTCTTCTGACTACTTGGAGCACCTACTACATGACCGCAAACGCAATGCACACCATAGAACAGACCGAATCACAACTCTGGGAAGCTGCCGACCAGCTCCGTGCCAACTCCAAACTCACCTCCAGCGAATACACTTGACAGGAAAGTGGTTCACATAATTGAAGTTGTGGTGCCGCCAGCCCTCATCAGTCAGATCCGTCAAATCAGACTGATAAAAAACAAGCGCTTCCCGCTTGCCCGCTCTGCGGTAAGCCAATGGTGCTACGCACGG
>CAZXTZ010000424.1:0-1873 GCA_964643645.1 uncultured Geobacteraceae bacterium | reverse complement strand
GAGCGAAACCTTTTCAAACATCCTGTCCGTAAGTTCCAGTCCGGAAAACTGCTGAGCGGAGAGATCAAGACCCTTGACAAATGATTCATTTCCAATAGTTGCAAACAATTTTTCAGTATCCATAATTATGTACCATGCCTATCCGAGTTTGATGAGTCCGGCTGCGGTAACTGCCACTGATGCCCCTGCATCAATACTGATGTTGGGCGCTGTAAGTCCTATCTTTGTGCCAGCCTGCAGACTTAATGCAGCGTCTGCGTTGAGCGATGCCCGTCCGGTAGATGTCATACTGAGAGCGCCAGTAGCTGAAAGCGTAATAATCTGGCCACTGTTTGTAATTTTAGCATCTGCTGTATTGGTTATGTTAAGCCCAGTGCTGGTAATACTGCCAGCGGCAGCAGTATTAGTGATGTTGCCTGCGACCGCTGTATTCCCGATGTCACCTGCGGTAACTTTACTTGTAATTCCGCCTGCTGCAACAGAATTGCTTATTCCGCCTGCTGTAACGGAATTGGTTATTCCTCCTGCAACGGCAGTGCTCTTTATGCCGCCGGCTAAAGCCTTCATTGATATACCCTGCAACAGAGCCTCGCATTTGATTTTGGGATAACTTATCTCTATTTCAGTCGCATTCATATCAATACTTGACCAGAATGTTGCCCCGAAAAGTGGGTCGAGCTTTGGCAGAAGCTGCGCAACAGCGGCCAGAATCCCTGCCATAGCTACATCCGTGGCTATCAGGGCATCCTTGCTGACTTTATTAAGCCTGTATTCTGCACCCATTGTTGCCGCAACAGCGGTATTGGCCACACCGGCAACCAGTATTGCAGCAAGGGCTGCTTCAACGGCAACTGATGTACCGCCGGCCTTCAACTCCACCTTTTCGTTGCCTATCAACTCATTGGTGCTGAAGCTGCTGTAACAGTTGGTTCTGCCAAAATCAATCTTGGTTCCTTTGGCAAACCCACCCTGAACACCGAGGAAAACCTCCAGGGCTGCCCCCACCTTGGCGGAGATCTCCGTGCCCAGCAGCACCTCATTGCTTGATCCCACAATTATCTCTGACTGCTCACCCACTACCAGCTTGTTTGCAAAGGAACATTCCACCTCGAAGCCATCTGCGGATGAGAGCTTGAACCCGAGATTGGTTTCCTCTTCATTATTAGGCTTGCTGTTTTCTGCGCTTGAACTGCTGCCGCTTGTGCTGGGGGTTTCCCCCTGCCCCGGCGGGTCATTAGGCGTGCCCATCCGCAGCCATGTGTTTGACTTGGGTGTATGCAGAAGTATCCTTTCGCTCCCCTGCTGATCCTCTATATGCATCTTGTTGCCGCCGGCGGTTGTTATCCGGCTCTGGGTATTGTTAGCCGATGTTACCGGACTCTGGGTGAGGGGGTTTGGCACTGAGCCCGCTATTATCGGACGGTCGGGGTCACCGTCAATGAAGGTAAGCAGCACCTCTGTACCCTTATGCAGCGGGAAGTGCATGCCGTAACTGTCCCCTGCATATGGCTGGGACATCCTTATCCATGAAGATGCCTTGCCACCGGCCGGGTCGTTAAGGTCAAATGGAAGCTTCACCTTGTATCGCCCCTGATCGTCTATTTCCGCATACTGGCCGCTCCCCGCCGCATCTATATGGGCATGGATTGTGCCGTGAAAGCGCGACCTCTGGGTGATGCGCTCAGGCCTGAACTGGACAGTTGAGGGAATTGCGGTAAAACTGTTGCGGTACCACGAAGCCTGATCACGGGGAGAGTCTGCAGTGGCAAGGCCCGATGTGAACATGAAACTCTGGTCGCCGTTGTGCTCGATGTCGGTTGTCAGGTATGTGGAGTTGAAGTCCGCCCGGTTATGTCCTTTGAGGGTGAAGATG
>CAZXTZ010000423.1:0-1873 GCA_964643645.1 uncultured Geobacteraceae bacterium | reverse complement strand
GGAGGACGTTGACCCGCTTCATCAGGAAACCCCGGATCAACTGGCGCAAAGGATCGTAACATCTCTTGAGCATGTAATAAGCGAGACCAGGGAGGCCCGTAACCTTTCATTCATGCTTAAATCACTGGCTTTTGCGGCTGCTGCCACTTTTGTTCTCATTCTGCTTGTATGGCTGTTGAGCAGAGGTAGAAAATGGCTTGTGGCCAAGATCATGAATCTGGCTCACAGGCACGAAGAACGTCTTACTCTGGGTGGGGAGAGCATTGTCCACCGTGAACGGATGCTTTTAATTGTTGAGAGGGCTGTGAACTTCATATACTGGATCATGCTTTTTATCCTTGTGTATGACTGGCTCGGCCTGGTTCTGGCACGATTTCCCTACACCCGCCCCTGGGGAGAGCGTCTCACCCATTATCTGATTGATGTCGCAATGAAGATTGGCAAGGCTGTTGTCAGTACAATTCCGGAGCTTCTTGTTGCGCTACTGATATTTCTCATGGCGAGATTTATGATCCAGCTCCTTGGAACCATGTTTGACAAGATAGAGCAGGGCAAGATTGATATATCATGGCTTGACAGAGACACCGTGCGACCTACCCGGAGGCTGGTTTCCACAGCTGTCTGGCTGTTTGCACTGGCCATGGCCTATCCTTATCTGCCTGGCGCCGGAACCGAGGCATTCAAAGGGCTTTCGGTTCTGGTGGGCCTGATGGTGTCTCTTGGCGCATCCAGTCTTGTGGGGCAGGCGGCAAGCGGACTGATACTGATGTACACGCGCACCATAAGGCCGGGTGAGTATGTGCAGATAGCATCCAATGAAGGAACTGTGGTGGAGTTGGGGCTTTTTACAACCCGTATCCGTACAGGTCTGGGTGAGGAACTTACGCTTCCTAATTCACTTATACTGAGCAACGTATCCCGGAATTATTCAAGGTCGGTAAAAGGTGATGGATATATTCTGGACACTACTGTAACCATAGGATATGACACGCCTTGGAGACAGGTGCATGGGATGCTTGTGGAGGCTGCGGGAAGAACCAATGGCGTACTGCCTGATCCGGCCCCCCGTGTATTCCAGACTGCCCTGTCCGATTTTTATCCTGAGTACAGGCTGGTCTGTCAGGCCATACCAAGCGAACCTCGTCCCCGCGCCGAAGTAATGAACGCGCTTCACAGTAATATCCAGGATGTTTTCAATGAATACGGCGTGCAGATAATGTCACCGCACTATCGGTCTGATCCGGAAGAGGCAAAGGTAGTTCAGAAGGAAAACTGGTATGCGCCGCCTGCGCAAAAGGATTGAGTCAGGAATTGAAAGTAATAATAAGGCATTACGAGAGATAATAGTCTGTCGGCATACTTCTGATAGTGGTGACCTTAGCGGCATTGCCGCTAAGGATAAATGACGTTCTCATGCCTTGAATTTTGATTCGCTCCCGTCGAAGAGCCTCCTGATATTTGTGTGGTGTTTGAGGATTACAACCGTCGAAATTATTGCGGTTGATATGAGAAGTTCTTTTGAATGGGGCCTGAAGAGCACAATTACCGGCAATACTGCGGCAGCAGCTATGGATCCAAGTGATATGTATCGCCAGATAGCCACCATAAGCAGAAATACGGCTATAGCCCCGAGAACTGCAACCGGGGCCAGCGCCAGGTAGACCCCAAGGGCGGTTGCAACTCCTTTACCGCCTTTGAAAAGAAGAAATATGGAAAAGACGTGACCGCAGAAGGCGGCAAGCCCAACCCATGCCTGCAAAGACGGATTGCCAGGGGCAAGCTTCCAGGCGATAAGCACAGGCAGCATCCCTTTCAGGCAATCGAAAATCAGGGTTATGACACCCACCTTCCTGCCTACAGTACGGTAAAGGTT
>CAZXTZ010000422.1:0-1878 GCA_964643645.1 uncultured Geobacteraceae bacterium | reverse complement strand
GGGTTGCCAGTTCAGCCACGATCTGCCCGTTCTCTACAGCAACCGCGCCGATCTCTATCACCCGTCCACCGTTTTTAGCTGACAGACCAGTTGTTTCTGTATCTATTACAATTGACCTAACCATATCGCCACCATACCACCAGACCCTCCCCAAATAGCGTCCAGGGTTTCAGATTTTTTTATCGCAGGTTTGATCTCCCGTAGGGGCGATCCTCGTGATCGCCCTGATCCTTGTATGCAGGTTCCGGGCGAATACAAGATTCGCCCCTACGCACATCATTATCATGGGGAACATCAGCTTCATTAACATCAGGGCGAATACAAGATTCGCCCCTACAGAGATCATTTTCATGTGGTTTATAAATTTCAGATGATGAGTTTGTTGAAATCAGGGATCAAACGAATTGAAAGCGGAATGGTTCCGAAGGAGTCACCGTCAAGCTGCACCTTTTTCTCTCCGGAGATTTTTATCGTTTCTTCTCCAACAGACCATCTGTCTGCCTTTTGAAGTTTGCCGCGCAAGAGAACAGAACAGGAAAACCGGAGGAAGGATAAGGGATGGGAAAACTGCATGGGTATTATATCAAGTCTGCGGGAAAACAGGCTTGCCTGGGGGGCCAGCTTGTATGGGCCTGCATAGTGGGCCGCGTTGGCGACTATAAGGCTGTTGCATCTTATTTCACGATCTCCGCTTCTTACCGTTATGACGCTGCTGTCCCAGTTTATGAGCTGTCGCATACCGGAGAGTACGTAGGCCCCCTTTCCCAGAAGGCGCTTTTCGGAATCTCTTACATCTGCCACTGCTGAGGCGTCAAAACCGATTCCCGCCATAAGGATGAACCTTCTGGTTTCTGCTGACGAGGTGGCTTCACCGACGGAGAACATTCGCGTATCGCCACGGGCAATGCGGGCGACAGCATCATCTGCTGAACTGATTCCAAGCTCACGCGCCATTACATTGGCTGTTCCCATCGGGATGATCCCGATTGTCGCTCCACCCTGGGGTATGCTGTTTATTACGCTGTTTATGGTTCCATCCCCACCTGCGGCAATTATGGTCGGCTGCGTATATTGTTTGCATATTGAGCTTACAGCATCCTTTGCTTCATCAAGGCTTCGCGGGAGGATGGAGTGCGGCGTGAGTCCGACAGAAGCAAGGGCAGTTGTAATGCGCTCTGCAATCTGATTTGAGTAACTGCCTGATGAGGGATTGAATACAACATGGGCTGTCTGCACTTTATAAATTCCTTATGAATATGAGTTTGGGCGGCTGAAAGCCCTGTCTGTTAATTGAATAATTGAGAGTATCTGATATATTTATATGAACGGTAAATCTGTACCGGTTACGCAGAGGGATTCTAATGCCGGTTTTTGAAAAATGCTTGTAAAAATATTCTGCATCACAATCTGTTATCCAAAGGAGAATGCCATGTCACGTTTTACCATTGCAGAGTTTGTAAGAGCCAACGCAGAGAAGGATCTTGATCAGGGAATTTTTGAGCTGGAATCAGACAGGGTGCTTGAAGTCAATCTTGACGGAATGATCTGGATGAAGGTTGGCGCCATGGTAGCCTACCTTGGCTCTATTACGTTTACGCGGGAAGGGATGCTGGATCAGGGTATCGGTAATCTTCTCAAAAAGGCGGTAACCGGTGAAGGGGCATCATTATCAAAGGCGGAAGGAAGAGGAAAACTTTATCTTGCAGACGGCGGCAGACAGATAACCGTGTTGCAACTTGCAAACGACTCTATCTTTATAAACGGAAATGATCTGTTGGCCATGCAGAGTACTTTAAAGAAAGATATCACGATGATGAAGAAGATCTCAGCCATAGCGAGCGGAGGACTTTTCAATGTAAAGGTGTCTGGTACCGGACT
>CAZXTZ010000421.1:0-1889 GCA_964643645.1 uncultured Geobacteraceae bacterium | reverse complement strand
TCAGCAGTTCTGATGCCTGTTCTTCCAGGTTATCGCACGGTTCTGTCAGTATCACGCAGGTACCGTTTTCAAAAAGTACCCAGGGATATGGCTCAACCATTAACTCCTGCCATGCTTCAATGTAGTTAATCACAGGAAGTCCTCTTTTGTTGTTCATTCGGTTCATCAACCAGCATCACCTGTTGTTTCAGCCAAAGCTGCGGATCGATCAGATCCAGCAGAAAGCGCTCAAAGTCATAGGCCCAGGGGATCTCCAGATCCACCTTGATGGTCTGGCGCGCGGCGATAACGGTCTCTCCGGTCTTGGGGTTGCGACCTTGCTTGGGCACAGTCTGCCAGTAAAAGCCGATACCCCGCTTCTGCCAGGCAGGCAGGTCATTGAAATTGACGCCGTTCTGAAAGAGCAGCTCATGCTTGTCTTTAACCGACATGCCAAGCAGTTGGTGTGCGGCGACGGCAGCTTTCACGCCCTGTTTGCGGAGCATCCAGTAGCAGTGGCTGTTCAGGCAGTTGCGGTGGGCATCGGCCATCCGCCAGCGAAAGTAGTCCACCACCCGCTCAGTATCGGGCAGTTGGCAGATGCGGCAGTCAAAGGCGGCAGGCTGACCAAGCAGGTGTGTGAACTTCGCACTGGCTTCACCCGCCAGAATGGAGTGGTACTTGCGCAGCTTGCGCCCGAACGAGTCCTCGTCATGGTGGAACAATAGTGAAATCTCATCACTCTGGGTGTAGGCATAGACAACCCGGAAGCCGCACTGCATCAGGTGTTTGACGGTCTCAACCATCAGGTCGCGGAAGCGGATGTCGTAGGGAGCCTCAAAGCGGCAGACCTCTTTGGTAAGGCGGCTGAAGCTGCGGCCATCTATGCGGGCCACCATGTAAATGCCCGGCAGCACGCACAGATCGGATGCGGTCTCAAAAAACCGCATGGATGTATCCAGCTTGTCAAACTGCATCGTTTGGCTCCTCGATGTCGAAACTCACTCCCCCGCCGCCTTCAGGTTATAAACCGGCTTCAGCTTGTCAGTAACCGTCACCGTCTCCAGCAGATACTTCTCAATCTGAGCCAGGTCCTTGTAGGCAAACTTGCTTTCATCGAAGGTTTCACGGTTGATGGAGGTGGAGAAGATCCCCTGCATGGAGCCGCTGAAGTCATTCAGGCTGTATTCGCCTCTGTCCAGCTTACGGAACATCTCTTTACGGCTGTGCTTGCGGCCTGCACCGTGGGGCGCTGAACGGTTGTAGCTGGAGTTCCCCTTGCCGGTGCCGATGATGATGCCGTCCGCCATGTTCATCGGAATGATGACCTGTTCCCCTTCGTATGCCGATATGGCCCCCTTGCGGACTACCTGATCCTTTTCCGCAACATAGTTGTGGACGCTCTCGATAACCTGCTTTTCATCAAACGTAAGCCCAAAGAACTCCAGGATGATCGCCAGCATGAAACGCCGGTTGTAGCGGGCGTAAGCCTGGGCAATGGTGGCCCAGTGCAGGTAGCGATCACCTCCGGCTGAAAGAGGCAGGTATTCCATCCCTTTCGGTACGGTCATGCCCATCTGCCCGGTGATGCTGGCCGCAAGCTCTTGGAAATGCTCTGCTATCCGTTTTCCCAAGTTGCGGGAACCGGAATGGATAATCAGACGATAGCTGCCGTCATGCTCCGATTGTCCGACTTCGATAAAGTGGTTGCCGCCCCCCAGGGTGCCGAGCTGCATCAGCGGCGGCAGGTGCCGTCCGATCTTTTCACCCTGATAGAAAATTGCCTCCGTGTGTTCGCACAAAGAGCGGGCAGCTTTTCGCATGGTTTCCGGGACAGGAACCGTCTCGAAGAAACGGCTGTCCTCACGCTGGTTCATCCCCAGCGGAATCCGCTCCCGGATAAAATCATC
>CAZXTZ010000420.1:0-1920 GCA_964643645.1 uncultured Geobacteraceae bacterium | reverse complement strand
TCGTAACACTCCTTCAGCAACGCCTGTAACGCTTCAACAACCCCTGCAGTAAACTTGTCATGGGCACTCATGATCTTTCCTTTCACCTTTTAATCTCTTGGCTCTGCTTCGCCCTCTATTTGAATATTC
This sequence comes from uncultured Geobacteraceae bacterium, assembly GCA_964643645.1. Lineage (GTDB taxonomy): Bacteria > Desulfobacterota > Desulfuromonadia > Geobacterales > Pseudopelobacteraceae > Trichlorobacter. The sequence goes on along the minus strand of CAZXTZ010000420.1, from coordinate 1,791 downwards.
TCCGCATTCTTCAACACATCTAATGCCTTCTCCATGCCTTTTTTAGCATTGCCTCCGCCCAACTTGCAAATCAGACTATGAATTTCAGAAAACAGCTTCGGGTCGAAATTGCCGAGATCGCCCGAAGGATAGCCTGCAGATGTTGAACCGTCCAATATATCCATCTCCCCTGGATCTTCAACTCGGCCAAAGGCATCAATAAAGATATCTTGGACTTCTACCGGTCGCTTCAGGTCCAATAGCGCTTCATAGGCTGCTTGGTTGTATGCTTTTGCCAGATCTTCATCTGGCCATTCCCGCCAGTCATAACTTCTTTTGTAATGAGGTCGGGGTGCAGCTTCAACCTTGGAGTATGCCCTCTCGATACGCCGTCTCCAGAGATAGCCCAGCGCCACCGGCTTTTTCCCAGGTTTCTGCCTGTTCCAGTGCAAAGTGGCCAGCTCGTCCCAAGCGTCTCTCCAGGAATCAAACTGCAGACCCTGGGTTTTGTAATACTCCATTGCGTTGTCAAGCCAGCCGGGGAGTTTGTTATTGGACTCAACCCAATCGAACATACGCTGTTGCCAGAGAAGAACATCCCGAAGCTCGTAATTGCGGATCTTTCTTTGTGCTTCGGACGTAATAAAAAAAGAAAAAGAGATATCCGAACTGTTACCGCAATAAGGGACTATTTTTAGAACCATATCCGGCAACGGCGTAGAGAGTATATATTTGGCCAATTCTTTGTAATCATCCCATCCATAGTTAGGATAACCGAAGCGCCGAAACAGATAGGCAAACAGCGGCCCATATTCAATATGCTCTCCGCACGCCAGCTTTATCGGCAGCGGCGTGGTATAAGTGCCCAAGTCAACCGGATCCGAAAACGACACCATATCGAGCGACGAATAATTAGGAGCAGACTTATCAAATTCGGTCAATTCCATCTTGAATTTTTTCACGGTGCCCCCAAGGCAGTCAGTTCGTTATTGTGTATTTAATATGCATCATTAGCGTTATTTTGTCAATTACTTACTCAACGATGTAAACATACAAACAAATGATATGCCTACACTCCAGCGGGGAATCTCCCCCTTTTTCTGTAATTATCAAGCAACTTTTCAGCATATGTCATAGCACGGTTGATGAACGGATTTTTGCTCGTGGCGATCAATCGCCCGTCAAGGATCAAGATCCGCCTGTTTTGCAACCCAGAGGCCCTGATAATGCGGCCCAACCCCTGCTTAAGCTTCAACATCGCATCCTGGATGATCACAGTGCTATTGTAAGCAGACCTTGTATCATGTGTCGCAGACCGGTTTAGCCCAAGAGGCACCCTGGTTATGATCAAATCAGACAAGAGAGTGTCTTTCTCTGGCGGCACCGAGTCGTCCCGAAGGTCTAATCCTGTCCAGGCAGGACCAAGAGAGAGCCAGAGAGGCCGGACACCCTCCCTATGGAGCTTAATAAACTTCTCCCGATCGTCTGAAAGCCTCCCCGAGTTCAAGACCAGACGACCCTGGGAAATGCCTTCTGAAATCATGGCCTCAGCAAGCTTTTCTACCTGCGCATATGACGTACACAAGATCAACGTACCGCCGTCTTCAGCAACCATAGTTTCGTTAAATTTCCGGATCATCACAGCCTGAGCACAGCACCAGCGCTCCAATTGTTCAACACTGGTATGATCATCAGGTGGCATCAAACCACCTGCCACGGAAGGGTGGGGGAGGTAACGATACGGGACGTCATAAATCTCGCGCCAGACAACCGGCTTCGGAATATCAACCCGGTCAAGGGGCAAGTTTAGCA
>CAZXTZ010000419.1:0-1929 GCA_964643645.1 uncultured Geobacteraceae bacterium | reverse complement strand
AAAGGAACAGGAAGATGTTTCAACTGCCATGCCCAATGACAACAGAATACCGGGAGCATTTTGTTGCTAAAGGAATCAAAGGAGAATTGCTGGGCGAGTACCTGAAATGGTTGAGGTTTTTTCTCGATTTTTGTGAAAAGTACAAGATTGATGGGCTTGATACAGATCGTCTCCGTCGCTTTATCCAGAAACTGAAGGAAAAGAATCAATCTGAAGATCAACGCCGTCGGGCCTATCATGCGGTGTCGCTCTATTTCGAGATGTTGTCGTCTGATAATTCTTCTGAAAAGTCGGCAGAAGCGATGGCAGAACCTGTAATACAGAAACCGGCTGTTAGTGTTGCGCGTAAGTCCTTTTATTCCGAAGCCGGTTATCAGGAAAAATCTGATTCTCCGGAATGGGATGCAGTACTTGAAACCATGGCAGGAGAGATCAAGGTTCGTCATTATTCCCGCAAGACTTTAAAAACCTATGCAAACTGGTCAAGGAAGTTTCAGCGGTTTCTGGCAAACAAATCTCCACAAGAGCTGACTGGCGATGATGTGAAGCAGTATCCGGCAGTACGCAAGGCAAAGATCCCCAAGCGGGTTACCTCCCACACTTTCCGCCATTCCTTTGCCACTCATCTTCTGCAGGCCGGTTATGATATCAGGGTGATTCAGAATTTATTAGGGCATTCCAGCCTGAAAACAACCATGATCTACACCCATTGCGTCCCGGTCAGGACAATCAAAGAGCCGAAAAGTCCTCTGGATTTTTGAACCACACCAAAATGTTTTAACGTGGTGTCAAATGTAGACGATGGAGCGTCCCGTGGCTTGCGTTCCCACGCAGGAGCGTGGGGACTATAATACGATGATAACAAGCAAATTTCTGACGTCCGAAATTGTGTTGCAACATGCTGATTTGCAACGCATTACATCAAAAACATGCCCAAGTTTTTAAGCCAGCCATTTGGGCAAAATCAGTTGCAACTACTCTAAATAACTAACCTGCGTAATTCAGCGGGGTCAGGGTATACTACTGATCTTCTCGGGCATTCGGAAACAGTAAAAAATTATCCAGCAGTTGCCTGGCAGTGGAGCGATAGTCATCAGCCTGATCCAGAAAAGCTGCCATTTGAGCCTCTGTCTGGCAGACCGTTGCCGGATCCCACGCAGACCAGTCACGTATGATCTGTTCCGTTACCTCGGGGTGAAACTGCAGCCCCCAGGCTGTTGTACCAAACCGGAACGCCTGATGAGGACAGGCCGATGAAGATGCCAGCAAGGTTGCACCATCTGGCAGATCAAAGCTGTCGTGGTGCCACTGGAAGGTGGTGAAACTTACAGCTATCCCTCTGAAAAGCAGATCTTTCTGCCCTGCATCTGTAAGCTGTACCGGCAATGTCCCCAGCTCTTCCCAGCGATTGGAGACCACCTTTGCCCCCAGTGCGGCTGCAAGGAGCTGCCCCCCAAGGCAGATTCCCAGATACGGTATTCCATCAGCAACAACCGCACATATCAACTGCTTCAGATCGGCCAGAAACTGGTATTTATGATCATCATTGGCACCCATTGCACCGCCAAGCACGATAAGCGCAGAGATTGTCCCGATCTCAGGGAGTTGATCTCCTTTGTAGGGATGGTGGAGCTTGTAGGCAATAGCCAGATGATCTATCAGGTTACCGGGTGGTACTTCCGGGTCATTTTGAATGATATGCAGCATTGCTATGCTACCTCAGCCTTTCCGGTTCACCCTCACAACCAGATCGCCTTCAAAAAGCAGCGGATGCCTGCGGATACCTGTCAACAGACCGGCCACCGGTGAGACCACTTTCTCAATCACATTGCCGCTGAAGCTGTCGTAGATATAGCCCAGTTCCTGCCCCTGCCGCACCCAGCGGCCCACCTGTCGGTCAGAGACAAAGGTGCCCGCTGGGTGCGGCAG
>CAZXTZ010000418.1:0-1934 GCA_964643645.1 uncultured Geobacteraceae bacterium | reverse complement strand
CACCAGCTTCACGGCATTCAGCAAGGGCTGACTCAATCCCCTCTTTTTCCCCTGCCAGCAGAAAATGACTTGATGTGTTGTAATTTGCCACAAAAACCCCGTTATTTGCAGCTGAAGATTCTACAGCTCCGACAGACAGACCAATAGGACAGCCAAGGGCATACTCCTTTTTTTCACTCATAACGCTCATACAGCCTCCCAGACGGGCTGCCAGTTCAAGGGCATCCCCCTCCGTGATGCAGCCAGCCGCATTAAGGGCGGCATAAATACCCAAAGAGTGTTCGGCTATCAGCTCCGGTTTCTCGCCGTTAGAGAGCAGTCTACGGGTACGGTAAAGCGACATTGCAACCCCGTAAATCTGAAGAGATGTATGATAGCTTAGAGAACATGCCAAGAGCGGTTTATGATTTTCAAGGTCATAACCGCAACGTTCCAGGCAGAGACGATTGAGAATCCTGAAATCATCGTCATCAGGAATACTCGGTTCATACTGTAACGGCTGCCCCGGAAAGATCCATCCGTTCATACAGTTGACCTGCGGGAAGGGACTGAAGCAGCAAGATATTCCTTCATATATTCCGCCGGCTTCATCATACTCTGTGTCCGCCACAAGACCTTTATTATGTATGGGATCTGTGATGGTCTGACCTGTTTAATCCAGTCCATTATCCCTTTATCACCTGCGGTATTCAGGATTGAACGCCTCCATGTTTCAGCATATAGCTCAAAAAAACGGGCTGCCCCAAGCTTCGGTTCCCACAGGAGGTGATGCATGTCAAAATTTGCCCAAGGCTGTCCTTTAGTCTTGTCAGTAACTGACTGATAGTAATCAGTGCCTGGCAAAGGTGTGAGAATAGTAAAACCTGCACGCTGAAGACTATACTGTTGAACAAAATGCCACAACTGGCTGAACCCATCTTCATCCCAGTCAGGGTCAACCAGAAAGTTGCCGTTGATACCATATTTCAGATCACGGGAAATCCTTACCGCCTCGATGCTCTCTTTTATTCCGGAATCTTTATCCAGGTAGGCCAGGCCGTTGTCACTGGCTGCCTCCAGTCCCAGGAATATATCAAAGTCCTTTGCAAGCGGACGCCATGCTGCCATTATCTCTGCACTTCTGCAGATAAGATCCGTTCTGGTCTGAACCAGTATCCATCGTTTATAAACCCCGCGTTTTTTAAGAGCTGCGGCAAGCTCCATGCTGCGAGCAGGGTTATGCCAGAACAGGTCATCCGCAACGAAGATGGCATCTCCGGTTGTGGCAAAATCTTCTATTACAGCCTCAATAGAGCGCTCACGGCATGTACGGTCATACAGCTGCCAGACAGAACAGAATGAACAACGATGAGGGCATCCTCGCGCGGTTTCAATAAGCCATACAGGCTTGAACAAAAGACAGTGATAGCCTGAACGGTGCTGTTCAACCAGTTGTCTTGCCGGAAGCGACACCAGATCAAGAGACGGACGTTCATTCGATACAGCTGTTGATATCCATCCATCACCCGTTTTTAAACGCAATCCAGGCAACTTTTCAAGAGAGATACCGGCTTCCAGATATTCTGCAAGCATCGGAGTCAACATCTCACCATCTTCAACCATCACGGCATCCACTGCAGGATCTTCCACTCCAGAAGAAAAAGCGGCTGCCGCATGCCCTCCTACCAGAACAAATGCATCAGGCGCCAGCCTCTTAACCTCGCGGGCAGTTTCAATCACCCTGTCAAACTCAAGGGTATGCAGGCAGCTTATACCAACCAGCACAGGTTTTGAACGCCTTATCCAGCTTTTAAGAGCCGGCCTAAAACGGAGATCCGCAATAGTTACTTTGTGGCCATCCCGTAAAAGGGCGGATGCTATATATTCAAGCCCCAGCGGCTCAACACAGAAAAACGGCCCCAAACCAAATTTGTCATTGCCTGGATGGGGACGGA
>CAZXTZ010000417.1:0-1939 GCA_964643645.1 uncultured Geobacteraceae bacterium | reverse complement strand
TGAAGCGGGAAGAACAGGCCAGGGAGAAGCAGCAGCAGGCCATTGAGAAGGAGATTGCAGCGGTCGAGAAACAGATCGCTGATCTTGAGGCAGAGATGAACGGGCCAGGCTTCTTTGACGATCCGGAACGTGGGCTGGCAGCCGGTGAACAGCATACGGCGCTGAATGAGAGGCTTGAACAGCTTTATCAGGATTGGGAAGGGCTGTCCGGCTGATTTTTTAACTCTTCTCCGGCATGCCTTACGCATAGCACACCTCTGGCAGGTGTGTCATGCAAAACGCTATTGTCCCATACAGCCCGCGCAACCCCCGATTATCCGACTATTACCGCTGTGTAGAGGATTATTTCGAGGAGCTTGAGCAGGTACATGAAGAACGGTATCAGACCCGTTTCGGGTATCTGCGTACTGAAATCAGGTCAACCATCTTCCGCTACCTCGACTGCGGTTGTCTGCAAAACGGCTTTGCCCGTGTAAAGTGCAACGACTGCGGCCATGAATACCTGGTTGCCTTCTCCTGCAAGCGCCGCCACTTCTGCCCCTCATGCCATCAGAAACGTGTGGTTGAATTTGGCGAATGGTTTCTTGATGAACTTGCCCTCAGCGTCCCGCACCGCCACATAATCTTCTCCATCCCCAAACTGATCCGCCGCTGCTTTCTGTATGATCGCAAACTACTTGCCGCTTTAAGCCGCATCGCCTGGGAGACACTGAAAGAGTACACTTCGACTTCGCTCAGTGCAGGCGGCTCCCTTCCCGGCTGCGCCTGCTCCATCCAGACCTTCGGTGACTTCCTGGGCTTCAATCCCCACTGCCACATCATCATATCCGACGGCACCTTTGACGAAGATGGCAACTTCAGCATTACCCCGTACTACGATGCCCACGCCCTGGAACAACTCTTTCGTCACAAACTGCTCAAGATGCTGCTTAACAAGGGAGCCATCAGCCAGTGGCACATTGACCTGCTTATGTCCTGGCAACACAGCGGTTTCAACGTCCATATCTGCGAGCAGATAACTGCGGAAGACAGGCAGGCCCTTGAAAAACTTGCCCACTACATAATCCGCTGCCAGTTCTCGCAAGAACGGATGACCTACCTTGAACAGAGCGGCACCGTCATCTACCGCTCCAAAGACGGTCACACCACAAAGAGCTTCAGCGCCCTTGACTGGCTGGCCATGATAATCAGCCACATCCCCCGGCATGGCGAGCAGATGGTGCGATACTACGGCTGGTACAGCAACGTCGCCAGGGGCAGGCGCAGAAAGCTTGGACTGTGCGATGACAAGACGCAGGAGATTTCCGGACAGGAACAGGACACAGGCTATCGCAAGAAATGCCGAGCCAACTGGGCCAGGCTGATCCAGAAGATATACGAGATTGATCCGCTCACCTGCCCCAAATGTAACGGCACAATGCGGATACTGGCATTCATAGAAGAAGAGGTCGTGATCCGCAAGATACTGGAGCATCTTGGTTTGTGGGATGTACCCAAACGGCAGCAGAAACAGGGCAGGGGGCCGCCGGTGACAGTGGATGCAGAACCGCAGCTTGAGTACGCCGACAGTCAGGTGATTGAGTATGAAGAGGCGTACTATGAGCCGGAATACCTGTCCTGAGCGAAGTCGAAGGGCCTGTAAAGCCGGATAACAAGGCGTTGCAGCAGGGATGGTCTGTGTTGAAAATAGAGAAACAGGGCTGTTTTGCGGGTCAAAGTGCGCTGGTTGCAGACGATGATGCAAATTGAATGGTCAGCAGGTTAAAATTTCTTCGATTGGTTCTCTGTTTCCCTTGAATTTTCCCGAAAATACCCCCAAATAGCGTTGACGGTTGCTCGGTTCGGGTGGTATCGTCGCAGCGTCGGAAAAGCAAATTCTTATCCTTTCATCTTTCACCCATCTAACACCCACTGAATCTCACAAACATGACCTACCCAG
>CAZXTZ010000416.1:0-1952 GCA_964643645.1 uncultured Geobacteraceae bacterium | reverse complement strand
AAGCTCAGTCTCTCCGATTATCTGCAACCGGTTCCGGAGGTTCTCAAAAAGTGGATAGATGAGCGGGCGGCACAGCTTGGAAGCGCCGGTGCTGAGGCCGTTGCCCGCAACTCTGCAGAACCGTGGCGTCAGGCGCTTAACCTGATTATAGCCTGTCTGCCATTGACCGTTGTACGCGACCATGTGACGACCCTGGACGACAGTTCGGGGTACTATAAAAAACCATCCGAAATGTCAGAGGATCTCGCCATGCTTGACGGTTCACTCAGGGCAGCAGGGGCTGCGCGCCTTGCTGATATGGAGCTGTTCAATCTCCGGCGCCTGGTTGATTCGATCGGCTTCCACCTGGCCGTACTGGACATTCGCCAGAACAGCGCCTTTCATGATCGGGCTGTTTCCCAGCTGCTTGCCGCTGCGGGTTTTGAGGATTCCGACTTCTCCGGGTGGCCGGAAGAAAAGCGGATTGAGTTTCTGAACAGGGAGCTTGCCTCACCGCGCCCGTTTCTGCTGCCCGGCTTCAGGGCCGGCGCAGAAGCTGATGCCGTTCTATGCTGCTATCGGGTGCTGATAGAGCACATCCGCAGGTATGGTGACGACGGCATAGGATCGCTGATCGTCAGCATGACCAGGAGCTCCTCCGACCTGCTGACGGTGTACCTGCTGGCTCGAGAGGTCGGACTGCTGGTTTATGAAGAGAGTGGATGCCGATCACTGCTGCGGGTTGTGCCGCTGTTTGAAACCATCGATGACCTGCAGGGTGCTCCGGAGATTTTGCGACAGTTTCTGTCACACCCGATAACCGGAAATACACTTGGAACGGCAGAGGGGAAAAGGCCACTCCAGCAGGTAATGGTCGGCTACAGCGACAGCTGCAAGGATGGCGGCATCATAGCCAGCCACGGGGCACTTTACAAGGCACAGCTCGAACTCTCCGAAGTCGCTGACCGCTTTGCTACGGATCTCTGCTTCTTTCACGGACGGGGAGGATCCATCGGACGGGGTGCCGGTCCGACCTTCCGGTTTCTCGAAGCGTTACCCCACGGGTCGCTGCGCGGGGCGTTCCGCATGACAGAACAGGGTGAAACGATCTCCCAGAAATATTCAAATCTGCTCACCGCCACCTATAACCTGGAACTGCAGCTGGCTGGCGTTCTCGGCATGACCACCAGAGCTTCCCGCCCGAACGGATCTGCACCGGAACAGGCAACCATCATGGAGTTTCTTGTTGATGCCAGTCGCCTTAAATATGAGGAACTGATCGGCAGTGACGGCTTTATGGATTTCTTTTCCCAGGCGACACCGATTGATGTCATGGAACAGCTGAGGATCGGCTCACGCCCCTCACGTCGCACCGGACGCAGAACACTGGCTGATCTGCGGGCTATTCCCTGGGTCTTCAGCTGGAACCAGTCACGCTACCTGCTGCCCAGCTGGTATGGTGCCGGCACCGCACTGGCACGGCTCAATGAAACACACCCTCAATTATTTGAACTTCTGTGCGCTGATATTACCCGTTTTCCGCTCCTGCGCTATCTGTTCATGAACGTTGAACTGGCAACGCTGCAGGCTGACCAGGAGATCATGCACCTCTACGCAGATCTTGTGGATAATCACGAACTCCGTACACATTTCTCCGGGATGATCGACAAGGAGTTTGAGCTGACGATGAGCTTTATCGGACATCTGTTCAGTGAACCGCTTGCAGTTCGCCGCCCTATGCAACTGGCTGCCATAGGCCTGCGTAAAGCGCCCCTTGAAGCCCTGCACCGGCAACAGATCAACCTGCTGCGGCAATGGAGAAAGGTTAAGGAGAGTGATCCCGGATGTTCCGGCTCGGATACACTGCTGGGCGAGCTGTTTCTGTCGGTCAATGCCATAGCAGGTGGTATCAGGAATACCGGATGATGCAACAGAAGAGTATTTTACATCTCAAAGAAACTCATTGAAGCGCA
>CAZXTZ010000415.1:0-1955 GCA_964643645.1 uncultured Geobacteraceae bacterium | reverse complement strand
CGGCAGAACTTATATCACTGGCATCGGCATCAGGGTACCGCGTAAGAACCCTGCTACATCTTGCTGAAGAAATCTGCTGAGGTTTTTCAGGGGGGGGTATGAGTAAACTCCTTTGCTTGTCTCTTACAATATTTCTGATTGTTTTATCTGCCTTACCGGCGGTGTCGGCTGAACCGGCACCGCCGCTTTCTGATTCCGCGCCAACACCTCAGCAGCAAAAAGCCAAAAACATTAAGGAGTTCCTTTACGGTTCCGTGGAACTGGGGAATCTGGAGTTTGCCTGGGAGGCGGACCTTTACTACTCCAACATTTCCCTTAATATTCCTCTTGCAGGCACACCTATCCCTAAGGTCGCAGATGCAGAAGAGCTTGAGATATACAGCAGGCTGTTTCTTAACTCCTTTGTACCCCGTTACATGCTTGTTGAGGCTGCTGTAATGCCTATGCCCCTTGCCGGAGTGGCCATCAGGGAATATGCGGATAACTTTTACAACAAGGCCAACGTGGGTAAAAACCAGAATATATTGTCGTGGGTTACAGCAGGTTTTGAAGAACCCTGGGCAGCTACAGTCTTTCTGGGTGATATGGTCAGCTTCCATAAGCCTGGAGAGGACAAGCTTTCATCCAATAAAGGTTATATGGGCTACATGTTAAGCTATTCCAACCAGCATATCAAAAATAACAAACTGATAAGGGACAACTCCTACGAAGCTGAATGGAAGCTTAAAGGCGAGAAGAACTACAAGGATGAAAAACTTTCATGGAGTTTCCGGCTTGGAGCCAAGATCCATGATAATCCTGATATAACCAACACATTTTATGTAGGGCTGCGGCGCAGCAATCTGGACTTCAAAGTAACTCCTTTTGATTTCATAAAAAACAGCACCATTGATTTCCGCTGGGATATCTCTCTTCGGGATGGTTCCATCGTGCGCCAGGAATATGTAATAGGTAAAAAGTTTCCCATAAAGTCATGGGGTGTCGCATTCAAGCTGGATGTCGGATTTATATGGGAAGATCCTTCCCGTTATACCGGGGCATTGAGGGACACAGATTTCCGCAATTTTACAGTTGTGCTGCGCCCCAACATCATCTTCTGACAAATGGATACTAAAACCTTCAATAAATCAACCATTGCAGTGGCCCTTTCCGGCGGTGTTGATTCAGCTGTTGCAGCGGCAATCCTTAAAGAACAGGGGCACAGCCTGATAGGTGTGACCATGGATCTGCTTTCCACCCCTGCTGATACTCTCAACCAGGCAGAACAGGTGGCAGAACATCTGGGGATTCCCCTGCATCGTATTGACTTAAGGAATGCCTTTGAACAGCAGATTGTAACCCCATTTGCAAATGCTTACCTGAACGGCGAAACCCCTAACCCCTGTGTGCGTTGTAACAGTCTGGTCAAGTTTGGTCTGCTGCTTGAATATGCCCTCAAGCTGGGGGCCAGTCGCCTTGCAACTGGCCACTATGCCCGTGTACTGGCTGATCCTGAGGGGCAATTCCATCTGTTGGCAGCCTGCGACCGACGTAAGGATCAATCATATTTTCTTGCAACTATTGGCCAGCAGGCCTTGTCCTGCGCTGTTTTTCCTTTGGGAGATATGCCTGGCAAGGGTGAGGTCAGGGAAATGGCCCGGAACGCAGGTATTCCAGTTGCTGCTTCAAAGGAAAGTCAGGATGTCTGCTTCATTCCTGATGAAGGTTATGGTGAGCTGCTTGCATCCCGTCCGGGCTGTCCTTCTGCAAAAGGCTTGATTGTGCATAGAAGCGGGCGCCTTCTTGGGCGTCACAACGGTTTCTGGCGTTTTACGGTGGGACAGCGCAAGGGACTGGGTGTTTCCTGGAAAGAGCCACTGTATGTGCTTGATGTTCAGGCAGGCAGAAACAGGATCGTTGTTGGTGAAGAGCAGTTTCTTTACTCCTGTGGACTGACTGCCGATCAGGCTGTCTGG
>CAZXTZ010000414.1:0-1984 GCA_964643645.1 uncultured Geobacteraceae bacterium | reverse complement strand
CTTTTCAAGCATTACTGCTTCTTCAGCCATAGCCTCTTTTACAAGCTCTGCTCTCCTTGTTCCAACTTCAGCCCTTGCATCACGAAGGCGGGTCTCATATTCGGAAACCTTCTCATCCACCTGCTGATCAACTGCAAGCGTACGCTCACGGGCAGACTCAATCTCCTGACGACGTTGCGCAAGAATACCGCGTATCGGCTTGTAGAGGGCAAAGTTCAGAATCAGCACAAGGATTCCAAAATTTATGATCTGTACAACAAACGAAAGGTCGAGATCAATCACGGCCTACCCTTTCTGCGACGCGTTTTTTGTATACTGTATCCCAGAAACATACACCCGGCCCTTGAGCCAGGTGCAAAACATTGGTTAGCTATCACAGGCTAATGCCTGATGTCAACCAAAAAGCTTATAAATTTGTTCCGGAGATGTCTCAGGACTGCAGAAGATCAACAATCCGCGTAAGTTCATCAGGGGTTGCAAAGTGTATCTCAAGTGTGCCTTTACCTGAGTTGGCTCTTTTAATTACCACCCTTGAATGGAACTGCTTCTGCAGCTGTTCCTCCAGGGCTGACATAAGGAGATCCGGCTGCCTGGCAGGTCTTTCTGGTACATGGCGGGGCCCACGCTTCAGGCGGTTCACCAGTTCTTCCGTTGCCCTTACACTCAGCATCCTTTGTAATATTTCATGCCTGGCCTTCTGAAGAAGCTCTTCCGTTTCAAGGCCGAGGAGGGCACGGGCATGGCCCATTGAAAGTCTTTCTTCTACGACATCTTTCTGTATTTCGTCAGGAAGTTTCAGAAGGCGCAACGCATTGGTAACTGTTGTCCGGTTTTTCCCTACCCTTTTTGCCACCTCTTCCTGCGAAATGCCAAAATGTTCAACCAGTGATTTGTACGCCTGGGCCTCCTCAATAGCGTTAAGGTCCTCACGTTGAATATTTTCGATCAGCGCCAGCTCCATAACCGCGTCCGGACTGGCTTCCCTGATTACAACCGGCAGTTCTCTCAGACCTGCTTTCTGGGATGCCCTCCAACGCCTTTCACCGGCTATTATCTCGTAGTAATCATCTTTTCTTGTGACAACCAGGGGCTGAATAATCCCTTTTTCCCTGATTGACGCAGCAAGCTCATCAAGCTTCTCCTGGGCAAACTGCTTGCGAGGCTGATTACGGTTCGGCCTGATTTTTTCAATAGGGCAAAGAAAATAGTTTCTCTCCTCTGCCGGAGCATTCACAGGCAGAAGGGATGCCATTCCCCTTCCCAGGCCTCCTTTTTTAAGCATTGCGAGCCTCCCGCTGCATCAGTTCCCGCGCCAGCTGAAGATAACTTACGGCCCCACGGGAGGCGATATCATAATATATTACCGGCTTGCCGTGGCTTGGGGCCTCCGAAAGCCTCACGTTTCTCGGAACAACAGTATCGAAGACATCAGATGGAAAGTGGGTTCGCACTTCATCCTCCACCTCCTTTGAGAGCCTGTTCCTTGAATCAGACATCGTCAGCAGAATTCCCTCGATCCGCAGCAACGGATTAAGCCCCTGCTGCACAAGCCTGATTGTATTCAGTATCTGGGACAACCCTTCCATTGCGTAAAACTCGCACTGCAGGGGAATAAGCACAGTGGCCGCGGCAGTAAGGGCATTAACGGTAAGCAGGTTAAGTGATGGCGGGCAATCAATCAGAATATATCGGTAACGGTCGGCAAGCGATTCAAGCGCTGTTTTCAGACGTAATTCACGTCCTGATTCAGTTGCAAGCTCAAGCTCTGCTCCGGCCAGATCAGATGTGGCAGGAAGTATATGCAGATATGGATGGCCTGAATCAACTATTACCGATGCAGGGTCAGCGTTGTTAATAAGAAGATCGTAAATTGACAGGACAACAAGCGACTTGTCAACCCCTACCCCACTGGTCGCATTGCCCTGAGGATCAATATCAACAAGCAGCGTAGGCTGCTCCGCAGCTGCCAGGGCTGCTGCAAGAT
>CAZXTZ010000413.1:0-1989 GCA_964643645.1 uncultured Geobacteraceae bacterium | reverse complement strand
AGATGATTCACCAGGAAATTCGCATTACGCCGATTAATGAAATGGAAGCCATCGTCATCCTGCGTGATTTTACGGAGCGTAAAAGGCTGGAACAATCGTTGCAGTTTTTTAATTTGCGTGATCCGTTGACCGGCTTGTTCAATCGATCTTATTGGGAAGAAAAGATTACTTCCCTGTCTCAGCCTTCTGATAAACCTGTTGGCATCATTCTGTGCGAAGTGGATGAAATGCGCTTGATACACGATAGCTTGGGCCCTGAATATGGCAATAATTTTCTCATGGCGACAACTGCCGCTTTGCGCCGTATTGGTTACAGGAACCAATGAACACGAATTGTCTGATCTGGCTTCGAAAATCAAGCAAGAAATCGCCCGGATTGGCGATGAGGAAAACAACCTGTCGTTTAGCGTATCCCTTGGATGCAGTAATAGCGATACTGACAGCGTCTCCATCCGTGAGCTCTTTATAGCAGCCCAAAACCGATTGCATCGTGAAAAACTTGCCCATAGCCAGACCGCACGCAAAATTTTCTTTCAAAGTTTGCAGACTGCCCTTGAAACGAGAGACTTTGTTACCCATCAACATGCCGAACGACTGTGGGCTTTAGGCAAATCACTCTCAAAGGAAGCCGGCTTACCTGCAAAACGTCTGGGCAATTTCAAACTTCTTTGCCAGTTTCACGATATCGGTAAAGTCGGTATCCCTGATGAGTTGATCTTTAAGCAGGATCGTCTGACCGGGGAAGAAATGACGCAGATGAAGCTTCATGTGGAAATCGGCCATAGCATCGCGCAGTCAATTCCTGAACTTTACCCCATTGCCGATCTATTACTGAAGCATCATGAATGGTGGGATGGCAACGGTTATCCCATAGGGCTGCGCGAAGACGCCATCCCCCTGGAATGCCGCATCTTTTCAATTGTGGACGCATTCGATGCCATGACCAATGACCGTCCTGATCGCAAGGCGCTTTCGATAAAAGAAGCGGCTGCCGAATTGCGCAGATGCGCCGGCAGCCAGTTTGATCCCCATCTGGTAATGAAATTCCTGGTAATTTTAGGAGTGGAACCTTAACTTATCCGTATTGACCTTATTGCATTTAGGCTTTCAACAAAGCCAACAGCTCTAGCGGCTGATGGATAATCGCCCGTGCTCCGGCCTTCAACAGTTCTTCCACCGTACGGAACCCCCAGGCGGCTCCCACTGCACTCATGCCGGCCGCATTGGCAGTCATCATGTCAGTTGCCGTGTCGCCGACATATAAAATCTTATCCTGACTAATACCCCATATCCCTGCGATTTCAAGCGCCGACTGTGGGTCAGGCTTAACCGGCACACCCGCCCGGGCGCCAAGTACCGGATAGAAAGTACATCGGGGCAATAGTACAGGAACCATCATTTTCGTAAATGGATCCGGTTTGTTCGACAATACAGCCAGCTTTACGCCTGTCGCAGTGAGTTGATCCAGAAGTTCTTCCATTCCTTGATAAGGCTTGGTTTTAACATTCCAATGTTTATTATATTCGTCTGACATTAACTTGATCGTTGTTTCCAGCAGTTCGTCATTTATGATTTCTGCCGGCAGTACGCGACGGGCAAGTTGCCGCATTCCATCGCCAACAAAATACCGGTATTTTTCTGTTGGATGCACAGGGAAATTCAGCTGTTGCAATACTGCATTCATTGAATCGGCCAAGTCATCCAATGTGTCGAGCAATGTTCCATCCAAATCGAAAATGACACCTTCATATTTCATCAGCTGGACCAACTTTCTGTGATTTCCGCCACCAGCAGCACCAACGCCACGGTACGGGGCACTGCAGTTTTCAGGTCTACATACTCATGATCGGTGTGTTCTTCATAATTCTCTACTCCCAACGCATCAATCGTTGGGATAAATTTTGCCGTCCGGTTGCCGTCAGTCAACCCGCCAGCCACCCATTCCACCACCTCGGCGCCATACTCCCGCTGAACAATGGCTTTATAAGT
>CAZXTZ010000412.1:1529-2007 GCA_964643645.1 uncultured Geobacteraceae bacterium | reverse complement strand
GCAGGAACAGCTTCCTCTCCTTTGTATCACAACGTCTTTCTCTCCTGATGTATTCATCAATAATCTGTTCAAGCCCTGTACCGGACCTTACGAAATAGAATTCTCGCCTTGCTTCCGCTGATGAATAGAAATCCCTGCCCAGAGTCATATCCATAGGCAATGCGGGCGGCAGTACTACCCAGCAGCCGGTTTTGTATCCGTAAAAGCGGTATCCAGGAGGTTCGACCTGGGCGTATCCGGCATCATTAAGCCTAAGGGACGGAAATGAATCAATGGGGATGGAACGTAGAAATAATGCCACCGCCGCCGCAGCCAGTTCCAGCTGGCTGATCCTTTCATGTTTTTTACTGGCAGGGTATTGATAGCAACCTTTAGCAAGTTGTCTGAGAACATCCATAAAACATGAGAGCTCATATATTGAAAGCATTTCCCATCTGTAAGGAAGACGTTGGTTGTGCATGGCAATGCTGGCCAGATA
>CAZXTZ010000412.1:0-1519 GCA_964643645.1 uncultured Geobacteraceae bacterium | reverse complement strand
TCTGCATCAAGCCTGCATGCCGGAGTTGCGGTTGGCTGCAGCATTTCAACCGTGTCTGCTTTGTCGACCAGTTGCGGATCAACAGCATCATTTATTGTGTGTCTGGTAATTTTTGATATCCGGGGTGAACCGGTTTTGGAGTAGGTTGGAGCCCTCTTGCCAGACAGGGCATAGTCAAGAAGCTTGTAGATACATTCCAGCAGTTCGCCGGAACGTTGTATGGATTTCAGGTAGTCACCCTGGATATCTGGCAGTTGCTGTGGAAGATTGTTAAGGGTATCGGCCTTTGGAGTCAGCAGGAGTTTCCTGGCAAGACGGCAGGATTCTTCCAGTTTGACTTCATACTCTTTTGGGTCACAGTGTCGTTCTCTCCTGTGCCTTAAAATCCCTGAAGCCACAACAAGGTAAGCCTCGAGCAAGAGGTGTCTGCGCGAATCATTGCCTTGAAGACAGGATACTCCCAGGCAGGAATAGAGGTGTTTTTTTGTTAATAGCCCTTGAAACGGTCTTTTGTTAAGAAGCTTCATGCTGGAAAGGGGGGCTGTGCTCTCAATAGCCTCCCATGAGTTAATAATTGCGTCAGCCACCAGCCCGCAGCTGTTCAACTCCTCTTCAGTTATGAACTCTGATACAGCTTCAAGGAAACATATGGATCTGATGTCGTGAAATATTTTTCTGAATTGCGCTGTTACCTGCAGGAGGCCTTCGAGTGTCGGAGGCGCTTCAATTACCCACAGGTAAAGGTTAAGAGCATCTTCTTCAAGGTCAGTATTAGAGCTTATTTGACTGTAGATCTGGCTTTGGACAAGCGTTTGCTCCATAGTCGTACTGTCTCCACATTTACCTGCAGGATTCTGGCTATTCGACTTGGTCCGAATTTTGTTACCAAGAGTCCATCCCGGATGTTCTCCTGGAAAAATTTTAATGTCCTGTAGACTGATTCTTTCGAAGATAAACTGAAGCACGATGTTGCAAGGAGGATATCAACAAGACATTTTTCAAGAATCTCTTCGTCCCTCATCTTCTCCAAGGGAATGACGGCAATTTTATCTGATGGCGGCAATAGCTGGCGGACAATGGTAAGGGTGCGGAGTCCTCCCACACAGAGATAATCGCCGTTTTTGGCTGGAAGAACATGTATCGGATGAAGCTGCAGCAGATGTGGGATTATTTGCGGGGTAATGAGCTGCGCTGCATCACGCAACATGAATTCGGACGCTACAAACTGCTCAACAAGTTCGGGTTTTTTAAAAACATTGTGGTTCTTTATTCTCTCCAGGGGAACAAGAATAATATCCATGATTTATTGTTCCTGAAGATCTGTAGACGCTTCCTGATGGGTGGGAATATCAACCTCCTCCGTGGGTTCAGCATCCGTAGGTTGAGCAGTTGGAAAGTTCTGAAACAGGTCTGTAAGTTCAATGCAGGCTATGCCTTCTTTTAGCAGGATGTTCCTTGTTCTTGGTCCCACCTGCTCCCTTGAAATCAGAGCAAATGATTCTTTGCGCTCTCCCGTACC
>CAZXTZ010000411.1:0-2014 GCA_964643645.1 uncultured Geobacteraceae bacterium | reverse complement strand
TAAACCGAATAGGCCAGACCGCGCTTTTCACGAATCTCCTGAAACAGGCGCGAGCTCATGCCGCCGCCCAGGATGGTGTTCAGCACCACCAGGGCATAGCGGCCCGGATCGGTGTGCGGCAGACCATCGGTGCCCAGGCAGATCAGGGTCTGTTCCAGATCCCGCTCGCACAGTTCCAGCACCCGTCCTGATGCCAGGCGGGTCTGAGGCTTGACCACCCGACGTGGTTCACCCGGTTCCAGACAGGAAAATGATTCATGCAGCAACGCCACCAAAGCCTGATGTTCAACACCACCGGCTGCAGCGATGATGATCTCACTGGGGCGGTACCAGTGTTGCCTGAAATCAAGAATCGCATCCCGACTCATGTTTGAGATTGTTTCTTCAGATCCCAGAATCGGATGGCCCAACGGATGTCCCTTCCAGAAACTCTGGTGCAGACGGTCATGGATTGACTCTTCCGGCGCATCATCCCGCATCTTGATTTCCTGCAACACCACCTTGCGCTCTTTTTCAATCTCATCAGCAGGAAAGGTTGAGTGCAGAAACATATCGGACAGGATATCAACCACCTGCGGCAGCGTCTTGGCCAGGGCCTTTGCGTAGTAGCAGACGTACTCATAGCTGGTAAAAGCGTTCAAAATGCCACCCAACGAGTCAATTTCACGGGTGATCTGCCGTGCTGTACGCCGTTTGGTGCCTTTAAACAGCAGGTGTTCAATAAAGTGGGCAACACCCTGCTCCACCGGCTGCTCACAGCGGGCGCCATTGGCCACCCAGACACCGATCGAGACCGTATGCATACCGGGAACCTGCTGGGTTACCACCCGAAGACCATTATCAAAGGTTGTTTCATGTACCATGTGTGAGAGCTTACCGCAGTTTTGCAATTTTACCACCCCTACGAACAAATATTCACAATCTTTCTGTTATCTGCTATGACAACCAGACTTGCTCACAGGAGGAGATGCTTCCCATGAACTGCCTGACAACAACATTGCCCGGTGTATTGATCCTTGAACCAAAGGTCTTTGGTGATGACCGGGGATTCTTTTTTGAAAGCTTTAATGAACGGGTCTGGCAAAAGGCCACCGGACTTGAATGTTCATTTGTCCAGCACAACCATTCCCGCTCTGCCCGCAATGTATTGAGGGGGCTTCATTACCAGATTCAGCACCCACAAGGCAAGCTGGTTCGTGTGATCAGCGGAGAAGTATTTGATGTTGCGGTGGATATTCGTCGTTCTTCACCAACCTGTGGCCAATGGTTTGGAACCACTCTCTCCGCTGAAAACAAACGCCAGATGTGGGTGCCGGAAGGATTTGCCCATGGCTTCTGTGTCACTTCCGACCATGCCGAATTTCTCTACCTGACCACCGATTACTGGGCGCCTGAGTTTGAGCGGACCATTGCCTGGGATGATCCGGCCATTGGTATCACCTGGCCGCTGGCCGGTGAACCGCTGCTGTCTGCCAAAGATCTTTCCGGCAAACTGCTTGCAGAGGCGGAACTGTTTGACTAACCAGCGTTCCGACACAATCTGGCTGCTGACCCTCTGCTGCAGTCAGATCTTTATCATGCTGGTTTTTATCAACTATTCAGCTATTCTGCCCATCCTTAAAACGGAATGGGATATGAACAACACCCAGGCCGGGGTGATCTTTTCCGTCTATCAACTGGGCTATATCGCCTCAGGAGTCCTGCTCAGCACCCTGTCTGACCGCCTGAACATCCGCTGGATTTTCATTACCGCTGCGCTCTGGTCAGGGATTGCCAACCTGCTGTTTGGCCTGTATGCCCATGATTACCTGTCCGGCCTGATCCTGCGTGGACTGACCGGCATCGGCATGGGCGGCACCTACATGCCTGGGCTGAAACTGGTGGCAGAACGGTTTGCCAGCCACCAGCGTGGCAGGGCGGTGGGGATCTATGTTGGCTCATTGGTGCTGGGAGCCTCACTGTCGTTGGTGGTACCTGGTACCATTGCCGGTATATGGGGCTGGCGGACCGCCAT
>CAZXTZ010000410.1:1054-2036 GCA_964643645.1 uncultured Geobacteraceae bacterium | reverse complement strand
GCCTCAAGCTCGTTTTCGGTACCCCATGATTCAAGCCACCGCATGACGGCATCATGCGGAACTGATTTGCCGGTATGACAATAATCTTCCCATCGAGCCACCGACTCCTGCTTAAACTGTTCCGCAGCCTCTTCACGATCCAGATACTGGGTAATTGCCTCTTTAGCAAGCCAATGGGCTGAACGTTTTTTCGCCGCACCCAACTGCTGCAGGCGATTCCTGTCTTGCTGAGGCAGCTTGATTGCCATGGGTTTAACCTGCGTCTGCATGGATCACCTCCGGGTAGTACTTGGTATTCATGAGCATTACTTTATCGGATCATTTTGTCAAGGGCACTCTACAATTTAAAACGTCAGGCCCTGTCGCATTCATGCACTACAATGAAAACAAGATAGCAGCTATGCCTGCAAAAAGGAAAAAGCCATGCCCAGGTTTTATGAGCATTGTGCCGAGTCAGTGAACGCTTTCGGCAGGGATTTCGCCGAGGTTCATCTCTGGCTGGATGCTTTTGCCGGAACTGTTGAATACGGCTTCCGCCACAGCAAAAAGAGACACCACGAAGCCGGCATTCGACTGGCGGCGGAACTTTTCGGCGAGGAGGCCGCACTAGCAGCGCGACAGCATATCATCGCCGACCTCAGGCAAGAGAGGTGAACAGAAAGTGATCCCTTTCCACGGGATGAGAGAGACTATGAACGGATAGGGTTGTTTTAGGCGTTGTAATCAACCAAAAACAGAAGGGAATGGTCATGGCATCAGAAAACAACAGGGGAAAGCGGCAGGAAAGAGAGTTTTATCCGACATTGGTCAAAGACAACAAGGAAGGTGTACCGTCGCTGGAGATTGCTGTTGATCATCTGCCGAAGGAGTTTGCTGGTCGCTCGCTCGATGAGCTGCTCAAGCACACACAGGAATGGGTGGTAAATGAGTCGTTCATGGGCAAAGCCGTACTGTGGCACTGGTTCTGTCCTGCCTCTGCCGA
>CAZXTZ010000410.1:0-1044 GCA_964643645.1 uncultured Geobacteraceae bacterium | reverse complement strand
ATGCTCTTGCTGATCGCCTGCTGGGTGCGGCCGGACTGGTCGGCCGCCGCCGAGAAGCTGCCGGTATTGACCACGGTGCGGAAATAGCGCGCGGATTTCAGATCGAATGCCTGCATGATCGGCCTTCCGGAAGAATGCCGCAGCTATGTTGCGCATAAACTTGGAACACAGCTTGGTAAGGCATTCAGCTTTCCGGCTGATCCGTTGACCAAAAATGAGATAAAGGTTTCCCGTTGCCTTGGCTATATTGAGGATGGTATTGTCTGGAAACCGTTGGATGCGTGTACGTGGGTGGCAGCCAAAGAACCTGAACTATAATAATCCCAAGTTTAGACTATTGTGATAGTTCGTTAATTAGTTAATTATGGAGGAAACAATGTTCTCGGTAATAGTGTCTCCTGAAGCTTTTAGAACAATAATTGCATCGACTTTAGAAGGATATCTTGTGCCGCATGGCCGTAGGAATGCGAATAATCACCAACCCCTAGAGACCTATGGTGCATCATATGGTTACAAAGTTCAAAGGGGCGATGAAGCAGTTTACAACGTTCTTGCGGCAGACGTTGATTCATCTGCTTACCGCCGCAATGGTGAAGTTTCTTCCAAGACACAGGCTTGCTGGATCAAAAGCGGATTCTATAAGCGGTATCATCCTGAGTTAGATTATCTTGGCACCTTCCACAGCCACCCATATTCTTGTGGGGAGTTTAAAGACATTGAAAAAGGATATGATGGACTAACAACTCCACAACACGCTGAAAACATGAGATTATACAGGTTTTCTGGAAGACCGCATGTCGGTATTCCAAAAAACAAAACTGAAATAGAAGCTGAAAAGGACTTTGGCATGGTTAGGGACTTAAAAGAATGTGGATTATCGTATCAGGTTGGTCTAGTTGCTACTGTTTTCGAGATGTCAACTGTTGTGAAAAACCCTTTGCACGGTCATTTGGATAGCAAAAGCGCCATACGCTTTACATACAACGGTACGAATACAGGTGGGGTGACCAAATCATTTAGATGTTGGCTTAAGGCTTATGTATT
>CAZXTZ010000409.1:0-2052 GCA_964643645.1 uncultured Geobacteraceae bacterium | reverse complement strand
GCTTTTTTGTAAAGCTGGTTACTCTGTTGGTGATTACATCACGCAGGGCGGTGTATGGCTCCCGCTGCTGGTGGCGCAGGGTGTACTTCTTGCCCAGGTTTTCTACGCTGATTACAGTGGACATGCTACTCACCTGCCTTATAAAGTAATGAGTAGTTAAGTATTTTCCAGACACCACCTCTTCGTGCACCGTCTCTTACTACAATCCCGTCACTTTTAAGGTCCTGTAATATTCTCTTTATGGTTGATGGACTTAAGGCCAGTTTTGATGACAGTGTTTCGTAGCTTTCTTTTGGTGAAGTAGCCAGACAATTCAGTATTTTTATTTTAAGGTCAGCTCTTTTCATCCCTACTGATTTCAAGGTCAGATCGACTGATTCAAGGTCAGATGACCTATAAATTATGACCTTGAATTGGTTTCCTTCCCTATCGTCAATAAACGATATTCTGGGCCAGTCAGCAATTGCTCGTCGTATACCAGTACCCAGCCCTCGATAAGGCAGAATACCTTTAAAGGCAAATGAGGCAAGTATAGGATTTCTGATGTTTGAGTTTCCTGCTTCAATTTTGGGTATGGTGAGGTGATTTGGCAGATGTCCAGGACTTATTAACTCAATCCTGTCGGCAAATACAAACAATCTGTTCGGTGCACTGATAAAATAATCTCTGTGAACCAGGGCATTTACAATCAGTTCTTCAAAAACTATTTTTGGTATTTCTAGAATTCCTGCGGAATTAACCCCTTGGCCTGATTGTCTTTTTTTAAGGCAACGCAATACAAAGGATATGAGGCCTTTGAACTGTGTTTCAATATTGCCTTCAAAATCTTCACTATCAAGATAATGATCTACAGAAATGTCGTTTCCGGGAAAGTGGATGGCCTTGCATATAAATGCAGGGAAGGTAAATTGAGGGTTTACTGAAAAAAGCATCACACCTGCCAATGTCAGATAGTCTGCGACAGCAAGTCCCATATTGTTAAGCAATGTTAGCAGTTGTTCGGAACTGTCCGGGATTGGCTGCTGATAGTACCTTGTCAGGAATTCTGCAAAATACCCCTTGTCAATTTTTTCAAGTTTAGCTCTGGTTGGCACCTCATCAGCATGTATCAGGTTATTAGATTGAAAAAGCCTTTGAAGTTCTTCTTTTGAATGTATCCTGCGTTTATCAGCGCCATTTTTCAGCCAGATAATCCCGTTTTTATCGAAATACGGTTTATCCAATCCCTCTGGTATTTGCAGCACAATAACAACAGCGTCAGCAGCTACAGAAATATTGAAGGTCTGAACAGCTATCGGGCTTCTTACGTGTTGACTTGCTGTATTACTGATAAGCTGGTTTACACGCCATGTCTCCTTAAGTGGAATGCCGGTAGTTTGCCCATCATCTGAAACGCCAATGCAGATAGTGCCACCACGAGTATTTGAGAAGGCAACCATTTCCGCTGCAAGAGAATCAGGATTAGTTACGTTTGATTTAAACTGTGTCTGACTGTCTTCGCCAGCAGATATGAGTGAGAGTAAATCCTGTCGGGTCATATTTGTACGCCGCAAAAACGAAATATCTCTTCAAAATCAACAATCTCATCAAATTTTTTCTTAATCTCCGCCCGCTGCATACCCAGTATAGCACCGTTCAGGTAAATATTCTCTCTGCCGGTCAACTCCGGATGGAAGCCGGTGCCAACCTCCAGCAAACTGGCTACCTTGCCTTTTATCTTTACCCGTCCGGTGGTTGGCTCGGTAATCCGGCTGAGAATTTTGAGTAGTGTTGATTTACCGGCGCCGTTGCGGCCGATGATGCCGATCCGGTCGCCCTGTTTTACCTCAAAGGAGACGTCTTTTAAAGCCCAGAAATCCTCAGAGGCGGGTGAATGGTGAAGAGTGAATGGTGAAGGTGAACCCTGTGAATGGTGAAGAGTGAATGGTGAGAGAAGCTTTTTTGTAAAGCTGGTTACTCTGTTGGTGATTACATCACGCAGGGCGGTGTAGGGTTCACGCTGCTGGTGGTGCAGGGTGTACTTCTTGCCCAGGTTTTCTACGCTGATTACAG
>CAZXTZ010000408.1:0-2055 GCA_964643645.1 uncultured Geobacteraceae bacterium | reverse complement strand
TTTGTAGGGGCGGTGCCTTGTGCCCGCCCTGTTGCAGTATCACCGTTATTGCCTTAGCTGACATGGGCACCCACAAGGGGATGCCCCTACAAAATCATAATTTTTGCCCTTTTGCAGTATACAGCTTTCCCACTGCCTTCAACCACCCTGCCCCATTACAGCACTCCATCTCATTCCGTTAGGCTTTAAGCCGGATCCCGGATTTAATTGCTCCGGTTATTAAATATCCGAATCGCAGGGGCGAACTTTATGTTCCCCCAAACCGGGCGATCACAAGGATCGCCCCTACAGCAGAATTTGGCTTGACACTATTAAGCCAAACCATTATAGGTAGTCGTATGACTACCTGTTATCCAGAATCAAGGAATGAGCTGACACAGCGCCAGAAACAGGTACTGCAGTTCATAACCTCATACGCAGAGGAAAATGGCTTTTCACCAAGCCAGCGTGAGATTGCCGGACACCTGAATGTATCCGGCACACTACCTGTCATGAAACATCTGGGAGCTTTGGAGAGGAAGGGATACATCAAGCGGGAGCGAGTCAATCGGGGGATTGTCTTAAAAGGAAACGGCAGCCGTTCAGTTTCACTGCCGATTGTCGGCACAGTTCGGGCAGGCAATCTTGCCCCGGCCATAGAAGACATTCAGGGGCACTTCTCCGTAGATCCTATGGCCGTCAGGGGAGCAGACTGTTTCTTCCTTCGGGTCAAGGGAGACTCGATGATCAATGCAGGAATCCTGGATGGCGACCTTGCAATGATAAGACCGCAGCAGACAGCAGAAAACAAGGACACCGTTGTTGCCATGATTGACGGGGAAGTTACCCTCAAATGGTTCCACCGGGAGAATGATCACATTCGCCTGCAACCGGCAAATCCAAATATGGAGCCCATTATTATCAGCCCTAAAGACGGAGAACTGAGCATAGTGGGCAAAGTTATTGGAGTTTACAGATGGATGTAAGCAACTTAAATCACTGAAAACCATCAGGGAGACTTAGAATGGAACCGATTACTTTGTGTGGAGCGTTTATAGTTATATTTGGCCTGTGGGTTGAATTTGAGCCGATAATCCAACGGATTCTGAACTGTTTTCCAGGCAGCAGGATTGGTGTCGTAAACAGGCCGTGGTTTGCCACAACCAGAAAATTCCCCAGATGCTGTGTGAAGAGTTTTAACCCCGTATTCTGCATGATAAGCTGGCCCCTCTTGAGGCGTCTGAAACGCAACTTCATCAGAAATATGGAGGCAGCATGATACAAAACAGCGGCTTCAGAGAAAAATTCAGCAGAATAAAAGGCAACCTCACAAGCCTGGACAAGCAGCCTCTGAGTAAAGCCGCATTGATTATAGTAATCTTCCTTGACCTGTTCATCCTTAATGCCATATTCAACGGCCTGGGTGAGCATACCCGCCAGCTCAATTCCCCTGATGAGTATATCCCCCAGACCTGCCGGGAGATTGTGATTGACCGCAGCTGGAACCCGAGTAACCGGATTGAGCTTCTTTCCCGGATGGTGATCGCATCCAGTGGCAGTTATTACCAGCCACCTGCAAAAGGCAGGTTTGAGCGTCATCCATCCTGTACCCCCTACATGAATCTGCTGGACCAGATCAAGAATGACAAGGCCCTGGTCAATACCTTTGAAGAACGCAGCAAGGCCGAGCGTGAAGCCCAGGAGCTGCAACGTGGAATTGACCAACTTAAGGGGGCATACGACACATCCCTGCTGGAAACCATTGCGCAGGAGCCAGAACCGGCCACCGAGGTGAGCGCCACCCGGGCCGAGTTCAGGCAGAAGACAGGCAGGCTGAATAACCTCAAGACCGGGATAGGATCACTTGATGCTACCATAAATGCCGACCGGAAAGTGGTATTGCTGTGGTCAAGGTTGCAAGCATCCCAGACTGCTGACAGACAGATACTACTTTCAGAGTTACGGACACTCAACTTCTGGTACCCGGTTAAAAAACTGGGAATGCAGCTTCTTTTTCTGCTACCGCTCCTGGCTGTATTTTATTTCTGGAACAGCACAAGCATAAGAAACAGCCGG
>CAZXTZ010000407.1:0-2082 GCA_964643645.1 uncultured Geobacteraceae bacterium | reverse complement strand
TGCGTACCAAGTTCAGGGCAGAGCGCTTTCTTGCCTATTTTCAGGCTTACACAAACACATATTCGGATGTGTCGCGTCTGAGGCAGCTTTACTTGAGTCCCCTTTCAGACCCTGATGTTGTGGGGCTGATTATCGGCACCCGCCCTGACTGTATTCCTGATGATGTGCTTGATCTGCTTGCCGATCTTAACCGGCGTACCTGCCTCTGGCTTGAGTTGGGGATGCAGACCATGCACGACCGCACGCTTGCGGCCATAAACCGTGGCCACGATCATGCCTGTTTTGTGAGTGCGCTGGAGCGTTGCAAGGCCCAGGGGTTAAGGGTATGTGCCCATCTTATACTTGGCCTGCCGGGAGAATCAGAAGAGGAGATGCTTCAGTCGGTTGCAGAGCTGAACCGCCTGGGTGTTGATGGTGTGAAACTCCACCATCTGCATGTTATGAAGGGGAGCAGGTTTGAGGATGATTACAGACAAGGCAGTCTGAAGCTGCTTGAAAGAGATGAATATGTTCAGCTCGTCTGTGATTGCATTGAACAGCTTGATCCGGGAATAATGATTCACCGTCTTATGGGGGATGGCCGCAGCGAACTGGTTGCCCCGGACTGGTCGCGCCGGAAGCTGGAGGTTTTGAATATGATTGACGCAGAGCTTGAAAAAAGAAACAGCCGGCAAGGGTGCCGGCTGTAGTGGTAAATGTTTAAGAGAAAAATCAGACCTTTTTCTCTTCTTCCTTTTTGGGCTTTATCTCTATCTCATCCTTGCCCTCTGATGAATTCTTGAAATTCCTGATGCTTTTTCCAAGTGCGCCGCCAATCTCAGGCAGCCTGCCAGCGCCAAAAACCACCAGCACTATAACAAGTATAACTATTAATTCCGGCATGCCGAATCCAAACATTTAAGGCCTCCTTTGATTCATCTTTCTGGACAGCACTATGGCAGCAGACGCTTTAAAAATCAATACCTGGTGTCTGTGTAATCAACCCATCCACCTGCAAGTACAAGGGCCTTGTCAAAGGGGGACAGCTCGAAGCTGAATGTTTTCTCCTTGCCTCCACCGTACATTGTGAGGGTCTGGGCTTCAATGTCAATGCACATTCCGGCGTCAGCATCATGGGCGTGGGAGAAGATAAGGTCGAGATCGGCCTTTGGCAGCTCGATTGCCGCCATGCCGCAGTTGAACATGTTCTGTCTGAATATGCGGGCGAAGGATTCGGCCACAACCACGTTGATGTCGTTGACCTCAAATACCCAGGGTGCGTGCTCCCGGGATGAACCGCAGCCAAAGTTGGCGCGGGAAACTATGACCCGCGCTGCATGTGTCTTTTCTGAATTTGGGTCAAAACCTTCCAGGTGAAGGTCTTCCAGAATATGGGGTTTCAGTTCCTGCTTGGTAATGGCGGTCAGGTACTTGGCCGGAATTATCTCGTCGGTATTGATATCGGCGCGATCCAGAAAAAGGACCGGCCCTCCGAAGGTTTTCATAGAGTTGCTCCTTGTCTAAAAAGTCGTTCTTACAGATATTTTCTTGGATCGACAATCTTGCCTTCAATAGCTGTAGCCGCTGCCGTAGCAGGTGACATCAGGTGCACTGTGCCGCCCTTGCCCATCCTCCCGTTAAAATTGCGGTTGGTTGTTGAGGCACAGACCTCGCCTTCAGCCAGAACGCCATTGCTCATTCCAAGACAGGCTCCGCAGGTTGAGTTGGTAACACAGAAGCCTGCATCGAGGAATATATCGATTAGCCCCTCTTTCATTGCATCACGATATATCTTGGGTGTTGCAGGAGAGAGTATGCCACGCACGTTTTCAGCCAGTTTTCTGCCCTTTAGTATTCCGGCGGCAATCCTGAGATCTTCCAGGCGACCATTTGTACAGGAGCCCAGGTAAATCTGATCGACCTTTGTTTCCTCAAATTCTGCCGCTGGTTTTACTTGATCCGGTTTATAGCCAAAGGTTGCAACAGGCAGCAGTGATGTTGCATCAATCTCTATAATCTGATCATAAATTGCATCACCATCAGAACACCACTTTCTGTATTCTGCAAGGGCAGCCTCTTTTGAAGGAAACTCCGAAGCAATAA
>CAZXTZ010000406.1:0-2093 GCA_964643645.1 uncultured Geobacteraceae bacterium | reverse complement strand
CATTGGATAATGGGCGGCAATGTACCATTGGGCTGTCTTGAGTGGCTGGATAGTAGTAAGCCCGGCAACTCCCCTTGAATTATGATTTTCCATGGTGCCGTGCCACCCATTGAGAGCAGCTTCAATGGCCGAATTTTTCCCCTCGGCAACTTTTGTCAGTACCCTTGACTCATCAGGATGAACCAGCAAGGTACGATTCTTGTCAAAAAGGTATAAATAGCCGGAAGCGCCGATCGGTTCATTTATGAAATTATCAAGAAACCCTTTGGCCTTTAGTGAGTGCCTCCCCACAAGGAGGCTTGTCGCCTTGCCCTGTCTGTCCTTAAGGATTACGCTGAAGGCAATTACAGGTTGGTGCGGTGGAATCGAAAGCTTGTACGGGGGGCTTATTACAACGTTGTCTGTTTCCCTGGAGAGAGTGAAATACGGGCGACCGGAACGGTCCAGACCGATTCGATTGGCATGGAACGGGGTTTCTGCGACTATCCTGCCATCCATAGAGATCAGCAAAAGGCCGGCATCAAAAAACAGCCATGATTCGTTATGATGCGCCAGAATTTCCTGCATCCTGCCCGGCTCCCTGTCATGCTGACTCTGGATATGCCTTGCAAGGTGATTCAGGTAATCACGGGAGGCCCCCAGCTTTTCATCAAGCTGGTTCGCCAGGGTACGGACCATTGCTGTCTGGTCAGTGGCAATGGTCTGTTGCAGCTCTTTTCTGGCAAAGTAATAAGTGGCGGATGAGAGTATCAGCAGGAAGGAGATGGCTGTCAATGAAATGAGAATCGTAGCCTTTGAAATAATACTGAGATTGCGGAACCACTGAAACATGGTTTAACTACCTCCGTGTGCAGTTGCCATAATTTTAATTATATCTCATGAAGCGGAATTGTGATCTGGAATGTAGTGCTGCCGTCATCGCAACTGAATCCGACCTTACCCCCCAGATAGCGTTCACCAAAAAGCTTCATACTGTAGGTTCCAAGCCCCCTCCCCTCTTTTGCCTTGGTGCTGAAAGATCGGTTAAAAAGATGCAACTGGACATCAAGGGGCATTTCTCCGGGGTTGGTGACGTTAATCTGCACATGTCCATCGGGATAGCTGGTCCATATTCTCACCGTATTACCTGGCTTGCTTGCCTCAAGGGCATTGAGAACCATATTCCCGATAATCCGCCTTAAAAGCGGCTGGTCGCTTGTGACGATGAGTTGGGGCGGTTCATCAAGTTCAAGGATTCTGCCAGGCACCCTCTGATGATTTTCATACAGCCTTTTGACATCATGAAGCAGCTGATTAAGGTCGAAGCTTTCAAAGTTCGGGATGTACTGGCCACGTTCAGCATCCAGCAGGCGACGCTGGTGGGCTATCTCTTCAATCATATTGTCAGCAAGATTAACCATCCAGCTCTTGTATTCGTTTTCGTTGGCAGGGGAGACTCCATCCAGGAGCAAAGAGGCCAGGCCGCGAATACCTCCTGCGCTGTTGAGAATATCGTGAAAAAAGACCCGCTCCATTACATAGCGCCGCTTCTCGGAACTGACATCCCTTACGGCAAGAACGGTAAACTTCTCTCCATCAATAAGAACCGGGGTTGCAAGCACATCAAGATCAAGGGCGTTGCAGCTATTGCCAAGCATCAGCTGACATTCCCTCTGCTGCGGAAGATCGCTGCTCTGACTTGCCAGAATGGCAATCACCGCACCGCAGACAGCACAATTTTTTGCTGTTCCGCATCCGTCAGGGCCACATTTAAAGTGGATACACCCTACGGCTTCACCAGGTCTGAGACCTACCAGCGACTCTGCATCTTCTACCCCGAAAGCGGAAAGAAGACGCTGGTTTACCGCCACAATCTGGCGATGATTGTTCAGAACCATAAGTAAATCCGGCATTGCATCGAGCAGTGTCGAGATTATTTCACTGTTGGCAACACGGACGGTTTCCTGTTGTAGCATTTCAATTGCAGCCCTGCCTGGAGGTGCAAAGAAGGTATCTGCTTTAATGGTGTTGTCCATTTAAAGTCTCCTGCCTTTATCAATATCTATAGTGATGTATTTTACTTCAGGAAAAAAAGCATGCAAGTAAGACATTTC
>CAZXTZ010000405.1:0-2098 GCA_964643645.1 uncultured Geobacteraceae bacterium | reverse complement strand
ATTTCGAAGAAATTCATTCCTATATGATTTTCCGCCCGGTAAAACGACCCATTTTTCGCAAAAAATGAGTCGTTTTATAGGAAAATCATTTGCGATGAAAAGCGCGTCTCCCGCGCTTTTCATCCACGGTGTAAAATAGTTGTAGGATAAATAGCCAAAAAAGGAACAAGCAACAACTCAAGTATGGTTTAATGAATGTTGGCCAAAACACAAACCAAAGGAGCTGTTGCTTGTGGAGACCATTATACAACAGATCATCAAGAAATTGGTAGAGGAAATATTTGGAGCAGCAACCGAGTGTGAGCTAAACCTGGAGAAAATGACGCCCAGGATCCAGGAATCCCTCCGTGTGTCTACAGCGGAAATACTGCGAACTCTGATTGAGTTAACAGACAAATACATGCTGGAGGATAAAGCGGGCCGCCGGAAGGAAGGATGGGTGGAAGAAAGGCTTGGCGACATACGGACCATCATGACGGGGATCGGGGAACTCCAATACCGGCGCGCATACTACTGCAACAAAAAGACGGGGAAATACTGCTATCCCACGGATCTCATCACAGGGGTTATGCCGTATCAGCATGTAGACACCTGCCTAAGCAAGGAGCTTGTAAGCACAAGCCGTCAGCAGTCTTATTACAATACGGCGAAGAGCTGCTGCGCAGGAGAAGTGTCGTCTCAAACGGTGATGAATAAGATCCGAAAGGCGGAGGCGGTAATCGACATTCCCAGCGAAAAGAAAAGCGTTCCGGAACTGCATATCGACGCGGACGAAGATCATGTAGCGCTTCAGAGAAGTCCATCCCATTCAGGGACAATCGTCCAGTTGGTTAGCGTGTATGAAGGGTTCGAGAAAAATGGGAAACGCAGTTGCTGCAAAAACGTCTTTCACATCAGCGATTATGGAAAAACCCCGGACGAGCTCTGGGATGAAGTGCTCACACGGATCGAACAGCATTACGACCTGACCAACACAAAGATCTATCTGCATGGGGACGGAGCTTCCTGGATCTGCAAAGGAAAGGAGTGGCTGCACGATGCGGTCTTCGTATTGGACTTATACCACAAGAACAAATACATACAGCAACTGCTGGCCGGATATGATCCAAAGAAAACACACCAAGTGCGGCTCGATCTGAATCAGACGCTCAACGATCAGGACAAAGACTACTTTGACAGCATTGTGCAGATGCTGCTGACGGATGTTCCGCAGCGGGCGGATAAGATCAGGGAGGCAGCCGCATACCTGCGAAGCCATATGCCCGCGATCGCCATATCGGCCACCGATCCGAAAGCGCGCAATGGCGGCGCAACCGAGCCTCACATCAGTCACGTGCTGTCGAGCCGTTTAAGCTCCCGTCCGATGGGATGGAGCAAAAAAACCCTGGAGTCGTTTGCTCCCATACTGGCCAATGGCCCGGAAGTAAGCTTTGGAAAGGAGGAAAGTGTTCTTTTTCCTTCCGCCATAATAGACAGTGCCTGTCAAAAAGCTAAACGCAGTGCGCGGATCGTACAGTCGTCCGATGTATGGCAGCGCTCTATGCCCATTCTGCTGGCGGGAAAGGTAACGGAAGTATACAATGCACTGAACGGTCTGACACACAACCTTCCGCAATGATTCTTCATTCTTAGATTCCCGCGCTTTTGCGCCTCTGCGACACTCGGCAGACAGCCGCCCGAAGGGCTTGACTTGACGGGTTGCCGATGAAATGCTACCGTCGTGCTGCGAAGGCATCCAATACATTCTTCATTCTTGAGTTCCCTTGCCTTCGCTGACTTTTAAACAGCATTTCAGCGGCGTTCTGTCAAGTCGGCGGATTCATGGGTGATTGCTTGCGCTTTCTTTATTTATCCTACACTCTCTTGACAGCGTCGTCCATCTGGTAATGCTTGACACCTTTTGCCTCTTTGGTTAGAATGTCGGAAAGGAACCCGGAGGTGGTTATGGCAAAATCCAGACTGGCTGCGAAGCCCATTGTTAGAGCGCATACCCGTTATCGTTTGGCCCCTTCAAAGATTTCCGCTCCGTTAATTGGGTTTGTCCGCTGTATAGGTCCAATCTATTTAAGGTATGTTCTGCGCTTTCGCGGTATTGAAA
>CAZXTZ010000404.1:0-2111 GCA_964643645.1 uncultured Geobacteraceae bacterium | reverse complement strand
GAAAGTACTTGCCTTGATATAGGAAACACCGATACCCAGCCAGTTTACCTTCCAAAGCCCTGTAAGATCCCCTACCACAAGTCGTCCGTTAAATGTATACATGGCATTGGTATTTACAGCTGTCCGGAAATCCCCTCCGAGAAGATCAACCGAAACAAAACCGCCTGTATGGAGTGGGAAATCAAAGACCTTGAGAGGCAGTCTCACATCAAGATCCACCTTGTTTTCCCAGTTGCTTGAATTGCCACCACCGTTTAACAGTTTTGAAGAAGAGGCGACATCCCAGGTATTAAACCAGGAATAACGGGATGAAAGTGTAAGTCGCCAGTCCTTGTCAAAAATTCTTTCATACTGGATATCGGCTGATGGGACAGCTGTTACAGTATCCATATTCCAGTCAACAAGCTGCTTTGAGTACTCAAGCTTAAGCCTTGTACCCAGGGTGTTACCGGGAATAAACTTGCTGTTTGCATGGGAGTAAATAACTCCTATCATGGGCCCTACACTCAACTCTTTTGTAAAGTTGATCCTGGCCCCTGCCTCAAACCCCATGGCAAAACTGGAAAATTCTTCAACATTGCCGAAAAGCAGCGGATTGCTCTTGAATTTGTTGTCAGCCTCTATATAGCCTATGGCGCCGCCAAGCAGAGGCAGCCAGGTAAACCCGGTGTCGCCAAGTCTGTTTGGCGCTCCTATGGTTCCCCTCCCTCCAGCCTTATTAACACTAAGGTCTGTATTTTTATCATTGAAACTGTAAGCCCCGCCCGATGCCCCGTCTTCTCCCCCCATAATGGCCAGGGTCTCACTTCTGGTGGTGGCGGTATTTTTGAACTGGCTTAAGTATGATGCAGCGGCTGCCTGTTCTATAGCCTCAGCAGATGTGGCAAGAGAGCAGACAGCCAAAGTTGTAAATGCCAGCAACTTGAGATGTCCGGATGTAAATGCCATTTTTCACTCCTTTCAAGCATTGTCACTACTTTTCTTGGTAGTATTTTCTTTAGTTGCAGTCAAGGCTAATCCAGAGAAAAATATGCAAAAAACCTGTTTGCCCCCCAGGCAACGATAATGTATACATCAGCTTTATGTATTGTTAAATGTTATAAGTAATCCGGATATGTTTTTTTGATGTATTGTAAAATAAAGTTTTTCGTTCATACCAGACCTGACTCGGGAATTTAACTGACAAACGGAGGTAAAATATGGCGGCGCAGATCATTGACGGTAAGGCTATTGCTGCAAAGGTAAGGCAACAGATAGGCGAAAAGGTTGTGGCTCTTAAAGAAAAGGGGGTCACCCCCGGTCTTGCGGTTGTGCTTGTTGGAGAGGATCCGGCCAGCAAGGTGTATGTCGGGATGAAGAAGAAGAACTGCGTGGAGCTGGGGATGTACTCCGCAGACCATGAGCTTTCGGCGGAGACCACGGAGGCAGAGCTGCTGGGGCTGATAAAGCAGTTGAATGAGGACGAAAGGGTTCACGGTATTCTGGTTCAGCTCCCCCTGCCGGCCCACATTGACACTGAAAAAGTTCTTGAGGCCATATCACCTGAAAAGGACGCCGACGGTTTCCACCCCTACAACGTGGGCAGGCTGGCCATCGGCAAGCCCACCATGCAGCCATGCACCCCCTACGGAGTGATGGTGATGCTGGATGAGATCGGCTGCGACCTGAAGGGGAAGGAGGTTGTGGTGGTAGGCCGTTCCAACATAGTGGGCAAACCGGTTGCCCTCATGTGTCTTGCCCGTCATGCCACTGTAACCATCTGCCACTCCCGCACAAAGGATCTGCCTGATGTGGTGAGCCGCGCCGATGTTGTGATTGCCGCAGTGGGGAAAGCCGAGATGGTAAAGGGTGAGTGGATAAAGCCAGGGGCTGTGGTAATTGACGTTGGCATAAACAGGGGAGAGGGGAAGAAGCTTATAGGCGATGTGGAGTACGCCGCCGCTGCGGAGAGGGCATCTGCAATCACTCCAGTGCCGGGAGGAGTGGGGCCGATGACCATAGCGATGCTTCTGCAGAATACATTAGAGGCAGCCCAAAGGGTTGCAGAGAGGCAACAATGAAAGTACGCAAGGCTATCTTCCCCGTTGCCGGCCTCGGAACCCGATTTCTGC
>CAZXTZ010000403.1:0-2112 GCA_964643645.1 uncultured Geobacteraceae bacterium | reverse complement strand
GTCCATCTCATAAAATCATTTTCTGGCGAGTTTGTGATACGTGTTGGTAAAGACCTCCACAAGGTAAAGTCTACTTCCACATCTCTTCATCAATTGTTTCAAGCGAACGAGTTGCCTTCTGGAATGCCGCGACATCATCTTCGCTCCAGGTTCCGGCGAGAGCATCAAGATCATGATGCACCAGAGTTCTTTTGCGTTTGTCAACTCCGGTTGCCTCACGAATCAGGCGTATAGTCAATGCATTAAGACTGACTCCCTGGCTTCGAGCCAGATCTTTCAGCGTCTGTGCAAGCGTATCATCAATACCGCGTAACGTCATGGTTGTCATGGTTGTATCCTTTTCAGAGAGAAGGGTGGAGAGAAAGACCGGCTATGTATGAAAAATGACTGTCAAGCGTTACCAGAGTTCGTCCGTATTGCATTGCAGAGGCTGCAATCCAGATATCATTGGTTGGAACAGGTCTTCCGATCTGTTTAAGATTGTTGAATACCAAAGCGAAAAAATCAGCGCTTGTTTCATCAAGTACCAGCAGTTCGACACGGGTTGAATCAAGAAACTGATCGAGTTCCTTGCGGTTTAACGTTTCCCGGATGCCACCCTTAAAACCGGCAAACAACTCACCCAGTACCACCGTATTTACTGCTATG
This sequence comes from uncultured Geobacteraceae bacterium, assembly GCA_964643645.1. Lineage (GTDB taxonomy): Bacteria > Desulfobacterota > Desulfuromonadia > Geobacterales > Pseudopelobacteraceae > Trichlorobacter. Next base: position 1,464 of record CAZXTZ010000403.1, on the reverse strand, counting down.
CTGTCTGCTTGTTGCAATAATTCAATGACCCTGGAGTCATTGCGTTTAAAAGCAACATAGATATTTGTGTCGATAAGCAATTGTTTCATCGAATACTCCAGCTTCATTAAATGACATCATAGTGAAATCATATATTGATGCAGATAAAGCCGTCAATAGAAAAACTGCCGTAAAGTTAATTGAAAAAAATAGAAAAAATAGGGACGCTTCCCATATTCCCCGCCCCCGCTCGCAGTCCCTACTACCCTCTGTTATCAGAACGCCGCCCCCTTGAGCTACCGGTGTTTCAGATTATGGCTAGACGGTTCACCTCAGTCCGGTAGGACCCTCATTTAGATTATTCTGCAAGCTTGACACAAAGTCACACAATGTGTAACTTTATGTCATGTCAAATCAACAGCCAGTCAGACAATTAGCTGCAATTCTTGAACAGCTCGCAAGCGAAGAGCATTATCTCTTTTCCATTGCTGATTTGCATTCCGCACTGCCTGACCATACAGTTGGTGCGTTTAAGGCTCTGGTGAGCCGCGCTGAAAAATCAGGACTGTTAAAACGGGTATGTCGCGGAATATATCTTTTTCCCAGGGTGAAAGTTTTATATGGAGTGCTGCTGTTTCACACGGCAGCCCGACTCAGGGCTGCTGATTTTAATTATATCAGTCTGGAAACCGTGTTAAGTGACGCCGGTCTTATTTCGCAAATACCGATAAACTGGATCTCTGTTATGAGTTCTGGACGCAGCAATGTCATTCGTTGTGGCAAATATGGGACTATTGAGTTTGTGCATACCGCGAAGTCTCCGGCGGAGATTGCTGAGGAGCTTGTTTATGATGAGCGATGTCATCTTTGGCGGGCTTCCATAGCTCTGGCATTAAGGGATATGAGATATACAAAACGAAACACCGATCTTGTTGACTGGAGCGCAATTGATGAATCTCTTTGACCGACTTGTTGAACTGGCTATCAGCAACAACACCGCCATGGCAAATCTGCAGCCTGTTGTTGAAAAGGAACTGCTGCACCACGATATTCTGCGGGAGATGAGTCGGGCCGGATTACTCTCACGTCTGGTTTTCATCGGTGGAACCTGTCTGCGAGCCTGTTATGGCTCACAGAGGCTAAGCGAGGACCTTGATTTTGCCGGAGGCAGTGATTTTGAACGTTCCGCGCTTGACGGGCTTGTACGGGTACTCGAAGAGAGCCTGTTTGTGAAATACGGTTTGAAAGTAGAGGTGAGTGAGCCGGTCAGGGAGGAGGAAAATGTTGCCACCTGGAAGATGCGGGTTACGATCCGTCCCGAGCAGAGACATCTCCCTGTGCAACAAATTAACATTGATGTCTGCACTGTTCCAAGTCGTGATCATCGTCCTTCTATGTTACGCAACTATTATGGGGTGGATATGGGTACCTCCGGTTTGATAATTCAATCGGCAAGCCGGGAAGAAATTGTTGCAGACAAGTTCA
>CAZXTZ010000402.1:0-2119 GCA_964643645.1 uncultured Geobacteraceae bacterium | reverse complement strand
GTCATCACCGGCTCTATAACCTCTATTTCTTTACCGGCAACGGTATGGATGATGAAAGTGAGGAAGAGCGGATTGCCCTGTCTGAACCGCTGGCAGAAGCAGCACCAAGCCAGCCTCACGTGATAGAAAAAAACGAAGCAGGAACGGACCCACTTCGGCAACCAACCGTTTGAAAAACTATCCAACCTTAATTTGTTTGGCGAGTCTGAGTAGCGCGGTGCTTTTTGAACCAGGGATCATCTTTGGCCCTGCCCGCCAGCGTGAAGACCAGCAGGATGCTTAAAACGAGGGCGGCAACGGCACCAATCCGTTGCCGGCTGGAGCCGAGTGCCAGCGGAAATACAGCACTGGTGACAGCCAGAAAGGCCAGACAGAAACTGGCAGTGGGAACCGGCAGCAAAAGGGCCGTTACCAGTAGCAGCCACGCCATCCAGAAACCACCGCTGGTTGCAGCATCACGAAGACTACCGACCTTCATACTGATCTCTCCCGGTTCCAGCTGAACCATGGCCGGAACACCGCACCACCCGGTTACGGCCTTCATGCTTGGCCCGGTACATCGCCTTATCAGCCCGCTCAAGCAGATCAAAGCCTGAATCACTTTCAGGTAACAGGCAGGCGCTGCCGATACTGATCGTAACGCGTATTTCAGCCAATGTACCGTTTGACATAAACTGCAGGGGGGTGCTTTCAACTGTTTTCCGCAACCGCTCTGCAAGACGGTATGACTCTGATTCCGGGGTGTGGGGCAGCAGAATCACAAATTCTTCACCACCAAAGCGGGCAACCATATCAGTTTGTCGCAGTACCTCAACAAATATCCGGGAGACATGTTTCAAAACCAGATCACCAACCTGATGGCCCCAGGTATCATTCACCTTCTTGAAATGATCAATATCCACCAGCAACACAGCCAGCAAGAGGTTATAGCGATGGCAGCGCAGAACTTCTTCCTGCAGACGACGATCAAGATGGCGGCGGTTGAAAATGCCGGTCAGCGGGTCAGTAATGCTCTCCTGTTCCAGCACAAAGACCCGCTTCAGCTCACAGGTGGTTCGATAGGCAAGCACGCAGACCAGCAATACAAATATGGCACCAAAAAAGAAAATAATCGGCACCAGCATCTCGGAACTGCTGTACTGTGTGCCTAATTTCATCAGGTAGAAGCTGAAGTAACCACAAATAAACAGGACAATCAGGCCGCCCAGGATTTTCCACCAATTACGGGTACGTCCTTTGGGCAGTTCTTTAGCCAGTTTGCGCACAAAAAAGAGCGCTATTGTGAGCAGCAAGGCTGCTAAAAAAAGTAATATATTCATTATATCGATAATATACAGCGAAAGCAGCTGGTCTATTCTGGATCCGAAAGAGAGAGAAAACATGGCTTAACGCTCCAGAATAAAGGTCACCGGGCCGTCGTTAACCAGGGCAACCTGCATATCAGCCTGAAAGATACCGGTTTGAACCGGTACGTTCTGACGCTTCAGCGCCGCAACAAAATAGTCATACAACCGCTTGCCTTCCTCTGCAGGCGCTGCCGTATCAAAGGAAGGGCGGCGGCCCTTGTCACAGTTGCCGGCAAGCGTAAACTGGGAAACCGCCAGCACAGCACCACCGATATCTGTCAGAGCACGATTCATCTTACCAGCCTCATCCTCAAAGATGCGTAAGCAGACGATCTTTTCCGCCAGCCAGTCTGCCGGGGCCTCGGTATCCCCTTTTTCAACCCCCAGCAGCACCATAATACCCTGCTCAATCTGGCCCACCACCTGACCATCCACCGTAACCGATGCTGAACTGACCCGCTGAATCACTGCTTTCATGGTTTCCTCTTGAACGGTGCCAGCAGATGTAGCTGATCCGGTGTCAGTGCCGGTGCATACAGGAAACCCTGGGCCTCATGGCAGCCCCATTCCCGCAACGCGTCCGCATGGCTGGCGATGCCCAGTGCCCACAGGATCAGTGCGATCGCGGACGGCAGCGTGAAACCCGCCCAGGCGGCCAGCGCTCCGCCGTAGCCGGCGCGCGAGAGCCCGATGGCGATGCCGACCTGGCTGCTGGCCGGACCGGGCAGGAACTGGCACAAGGCCACCAGGTCCGCATAGCTGCGCTCGCTCAG
>CAZXTZ010000401.1:0-2119 GCA_964643645.1 uncultured Geobacteraceae bacterium | reverse complement strand
TACGTCAGCATGGGAAACAGTCCGCGCCTTCTTGTTCTTGTTCAGAATCCAGAGGGTAACGCTGATGTCGGTGGTATAGAACATGCAGCGTGGCAGGATGATGATTGCCTCAACAAGGTGGTTTTCAATCATCTTCTTACGGATTTTGTATTCATCACCGCCACCGGATAGCGCACCGTTGGCAAGGATAAAGCCCGCCGTGCCGTTCTCTGACAGCTTGGCAGCCATGTGCAGAATCCAGCCATAGTTGGCATTGCCGGTGGGTGGTACGTCGTAACCGCTCCAGCGTGGGTCATCGGTCAGTTCATCGCTGGCCCGCCAGTCCTTCTGGTTGAACGGCGGATTGGCCATGATGAAGTCAGCCTTCAGGTCAGGGTGTTGATCCTTGCTAAAGGTATCATCGGCCTTCACCCCAAGGTTGCCGGAAATCCCCCGGATCGCCAGGTTCATCTTGGCCAGCTTCAGCGTGGTAGTGGTTCCCTCCTGACCGTAGATGGAAATATCCTTGGTGTTACCCTTGTGGCTGTCCACAAACTTCATCGACTGCACAAACATGCCGCCGGAACCGCAGCAAGGGTCATAAATAATCCCCCGGTACGGCTCGATAAGTTCGGCAATCAGATTGACAATACTCTTGGGGGTATAGAACTCTCCCTTACCTTTCCCTTCTGCCAGGGCGAACTTGCTCAGGAAATATTCGTACACCCGGCCAACCACATCCTGCGACTTGTCGGCAATGGTGTTGATGTTGCTGATGGTGTCAATCAGCGCTGCCAGCTTGCTCCGGTCCAGATCAAGGCGGGAAAAATAGTTGTCCGGCAATGCACCGGCCAGAGCCTTGTTGTTCTTCTCGATGGTATGCAGGGCGGTATCAACCTTGATCGCCAGATCATCCTGCTTGGCATTGGTCTGAATGAAACTCCAGCGCGATTCCTCCGGCAGGTAGAAGACATTTTTCATAGTGTAAAACTCCACCATATCGAGGTACTTCTCTTTCCCCTCCTTGATCAACTCCTGCCGCCGCTCATTGAACTTGTCGGAAGCGAATTTCAGGAAGATCAGACTCAGCACCACATGCTTGTATTCCGAAGGTTCAACCGAGCCCCGCAGCTTGTTGGCGGAATCCCACAGGGTTTCTTCAAAGCTCTTGGTTTTTTGGGATGTTGTTTTTTCTTTCGCTACTTTTGCCATGGGCACCAATTCCTATCTAACAACATGGAGTTACTTGGAATGTGTTTATATAGCAGGAAACATGCTGGAATAGTATTGGAAATGCCTTTGTTTTTACAAGCCGGGAAGTTTTGCAGGGAGCCCCCTGGGGGCAGATGGGGAGGCAGGCGGGCGCAGGCACGGGCGGCGTCCCGAGTGCACGAGGGGCAAAGCCCTTAGTCTGTGACAGTCTGACGGGTGGGCGGGGGAATCAAAACTCATCGGGAGCACGGTTTTGCACAGGGTATAACTGAATCCGTTTTGGTCACTGGACGCAATCGCCTTTATCATGGCTGCCAGTGTCTTTTACCAAAACGAGATGAAGCTGCTGGAGGGTCGGGCAGCAGCACCAACTCCCCCCAAGAGCACCCCCGGTCCCCTGGGAGTTACTGTTCGGGGGGGATGCCTGGGTCGGGGGGTGTCCAGAGGGGGGAAGGGACGGCGGGGGTGTTGGCATAGCCTGTGCCGTGCTCCCTACTGCTGCTCTTTCAGGTTTTCCATCATCATCACTGACCGGCCTGATTGTGCGCGTCAGGCGCACATAACTGCCTTGCCTCTGCGAGCAATACGGGGTTGTATCCGTTTTGCGAAGCGTCTTTCTGCCTGCGGGCGGAATACGCCGCTTGCAAGGGCCGTGAACAGATGTCGTTGCTGGGCACGGCACTTGTCCTGGCGGTGTGTTGCGCTTGCCGTTATCCGTCACATCAAAACATGCCGCTGATGCAGATAACATGCGGGCTGGAGGGCTTTTTTATTCATCGAAATCTATGCTTAAAGCATCCATAAAAAAGTGGTAGTTGAAGTGGTATGCAAAACAAAAAAGCAGTTACGGTTTAATCGTAACTGCTTGATTTCTTGGAGCGGGAAACGGGATTCGAACCCGCGACCTTCAGCTTGGGAAGCTGACACT
>CAZXTZ010000400.1:0-2133 GCA_964643645.1 uncultured Geobacteraceae bacterium | reverse complement strand
GCTTTAACCAGGAATTCTTTGATTTTCTGAATCGCGGCCAGACAGGGCGTCAGATGCTGCATGACTCATATACCATGAAAATTACTGCACGTCCTGTTGATGTGAACCGCGAAACCGTCCCCAAGCCCCACTCGGTAACCCTTGTTCTTTCCTGCGGTGATACTGTTCAGTCTATAAATAATATGAATTTTCCGGTCGCAAAAACCTTCAAGTGGACTCCCAAAACCTGTGGAGATACAACCCTGAAGATCAAAATCGGTGATATTCAGCTGGAGAAGGTTTATTCAGGCCAGAGGGGATTCATAAAATTTCTTGAGGAATTCAGGCACGGAGAAAGGGAGTTTATGCCAACGGATTTCCCTGAGCACCAGCAGAAACTACAGGATATGCGCCTGCGACGTCTGCGCCTGATCTATAACTTCAGCGGTCATCAGTCGTTGCTTTCTCTGCCGCAGTATGCGCCGCTTAACGCGCCGCCGGTAATTGCCTCGTGTTGGAAAAGGGAATAAGATGAATCCGGTTGACGCAGCCAAAACCCCTGTGCCGGGTGGAAATCCCGCAGGTTCGGACATTCGTCTCGATCCCCTGTTTGACCAGTTGCAGGATGAACTTACCATAACACCCTCCTCGGATTCCCAGCGCACTACAAACTGGAATAATGTTGTAGAGCTTTCAACAGGCATACTTGAAGCAAAGTCAAAGGATCTGCTGGTTGCCGGATATCTGGCTTTCGGTCTTTTGCACAAGAAGGGGATTCCGGAGGGGTTGCTGGAAGGTGTGACTGTTATCTCTGAAATTATGGATAATTTCTGGGGTGATCTCTTTCCGCCGCTCAAAAGGATGCGGGGACGCACCCAGGCCCTGGCCTGGTGGTTCAACAAGACAGTTGAGTATCTGCGCACACTTGAGCCGGAACCGATGGATCCGGAGATTCAGACTGCCCTTGCGGACAAGGTGGATCGGCTTTATACAATGGTTTCGGACAAATGTCCGGATGCCCCATCCCTGCGTACCCTTCTTGAAATAGTCCGTTCCTTTCCAGTGATTGAGACGGCCAAACCGGAGCCTGACGCCCCTGCTGCTGTGGTGGACAACCCGGAACCACAGCCCGCAAGGCCCCAGCCATCGGTACAGCCAGCAGCTTCTGCCGCACCCGCAATTATTGCTACTACCGATGATATAAACCGCCTGTTGAACGATGTTAATGAAAAACAGTACAAGATGATTGATTTTATGCTGGCAATGGCTCCACTGCCGACAGAAGATCTTTCCTGGTACCGTCTCAACCTGCTTCTGGCCTGGTTCGATATCAGGAAACTCCCCCCTGCAACAGACGGTAAGACCCTTATCCCTCCACCGGATCCAGGAATACGCACATCACTTGAAGCGATGAAGTCAGTTTCCAACTGGGCTGGTACCATTAAAAGCGCCTGTTTCAGCATCAGGCGTTATCCTTTCTGGCTGGATATGAACCGTTACGCAATAAACGCCCTGAACGGACTTGGCAGCCAGTACAGTGAGGCAGTAAAGGCCATTGAAAATGACACAGCCTTTTTCATTCAGCGCATCAAGGGGATTGAGTCATGTACCTTTAGCGATGGCACACCGTTTGCCAATCAGGATACACTGGCATGGCTTGGCGGACTTGGCGGCTCTGTGGCCGCTCCCTCCCAGCCGGTTGTTGTTTCCGGTGATGATATTGGTTCAAAGGTTATGGAAGGATACAATCGCTGCAGGGAGCTGTTCAGCAGCGGCAAACAGGGAGAGGGGCTTACCCTGATGCAACAGCAGCTTCAGGAGAGCGGATCTGCCAGGGAGCGCTGCCTGTGGCGGCTTGCCCTGCTTAGGCTTTTGGCTTCAGCAGGCATGGAAAAACTTGCCATCCCTCACCTTAACGAACTTATGAAGGATTTTGAAAACTATCATCTGGAGAGATGGGAGCCTCCTCTGGCCCTGGATATACTCCGCACTGCCTGGAGTATACTTTCATCACAGAAAGATGAGGAATCACGAAAGCATGCAGATGAAATTCTGGCCCGCATCTCCATGATATCACCCTCTGAAGCCCTCAAACTGCTCAAGTGAAACCACGATTCTCTCTTCAAGGCAATGTTGACAGCCTGTAAAGCTGTG
>CAZXTZ010000399.1:0-2156 GCA_964643645.1 uncultured Geobacteraceae bacterium | reverse complement strand
TACCGTATTTACCCGAATAAGCAGCAACAACAACAACAACAGTTGCCTGTACAGTTCGGGCATGCGCGTTTCATTTTCAACTACGGGCTTGACGTTCGTAAGAAAGCTTTTAACGAAACCGGCAAAGGCCTTTCCTATACAGCCACAGCACTTTTGCTGCCTAAGCTTAAACAGGATCTGCCTTGGCTTAAAGAAGCAGACTCTCAGGTACTGCAGCAGAAGCTCAAAGATTTGGACACCGCCTATGTAAACTTCTTTCAAGGCCATGCAGGCTATCCCACTTTTAAGAACAAAAACAGTCATCAAGCTATTAGGTATCCCCAACGTTTCAAGCTCACAGACTCTCAGATTTACCTTCCCAAAGTCGGGTGGGTAGCACTGGTATTGCACCGTCCCACTGAAGGTGTACCGAAAAATGCCACCGTCTCGAAAACCAAGAGCGGTAAGTATTTTGTTTCCGTACAATGCGAGCTTGAACTATCTGAATTCTCTAATAACCTGCCGGCTGTGGGGGTAGACTTGGGATTGCATCACTTCGCTACGCTGTCCACCGGTGAAAAGGTGGCGCATCCCGCCCACTTGCGAGCGGCTGAGAAAAAACTCAGGCGCCTCCAGAAGGCACTTAGTCGAACCAAGAAGGGAAGCGCCAACAGAGCTAAGGCGCGGCGCCGTGTTGCAGTACTTCACGAGAAAATAGCGAATCAACGATCTGATTTTCTCCATAAGCTCAGCAACCGGCTGGTGCGTAGCCATGGGACAGTCCGTCTCGAAAACCTGAATGTTGCCGGTATGGTGAAGTGCCATAGTTTAGCCAAGTCAATCAGTGACAGCGGCTGGAATACGTTTAAATTGCAATGTGAATACAAAGCATGTCAATACGGTTCCGGCGTACAGTCAGTTGATAGATTTTTCCCTTCCAGTAAAACCTGCAATGTTTGCGGGTACGTTAATAATAATTTAAAGTTGCAGCACAGGTTTTGGACCTGCCCTGAGTGCTCAGCAGAGCACGATAGGGATATCAATGCTGCAATAAATATACGTAATTTCAATACCGTGGGAGTCACGGAACTTCAAGCCTGTGGAGAGGATGTAAGACCGACTACCTTTTTGCGTGGTCGGCTGACCTCTGTGAAGGAGGAAGCCCAATGCCTTTAGGCTTGGGTAGCTCACAGTATGAGTAATAAACTGATCAATAAACAGGAAAATAATCCTTTACATGGTATTACGATAGAAAAAGCGGTAACCCGATTAGTAGAGCATTACGGCTGGCAAGGACTGGCTCAGAGGATCAACATCAATTGTTTCAAAAGTGATCCATCAATTAAGTCATCTCTAAAATTCTTACGTAAAACACCATGGGCGAGAGATAAGGTTGATCGTTTGTATGTTTCAACATTTTCAAAACAATCTCCGTGGGATAATTCTAAGTAAGTTGCGCCAGTCAATTTCTTAGCAGACGCATAAATATGATAATACATGGACGCCAGTTAATCGGGAAAAAGCTGTCCGAAACCATTATAGGGATCATGGATCCCATCCCAGTATGCGCAATCCCGCAACCGCTCAACGCATAAGCTTTGTCATGACTTCAGGCGAATTCCGTCAGCCTTGTGCAGGGTGATGCGGCCTTGTTTGTACAGGCTGCCCACGGCCCGTTTAAACTCCTTTTTGCTCATGGCAAATGCTGCTTGAATCTCTTCAGGGCGGCTTTTGTCATGACAGGGGCTTACGCCTCCACCAGCCTCAAGTACCTGTATAATTTTCTGGGCAGAGCCTTCAACTGAGGCGTATCCCGGCTGTTTCAAAGTTAAATCCACCTTGCCGTCCTCCCGGACACGAAGGACATACCCACGGCACCGGTCACCAATAGAGAGATCTTCAAAGGTCTCATTTTTATAAAGCATGCCCAGGCAGGTTTTATTGATCAGGGCTGTATAGCCGATAGGTGAAATACTATGGATGATCAACTCCACAGCCTCCCCATAAGACAGTTCACCGGCATCACCAGAGGCAAGGTTCGACATCAGGGTGGACCCATAAATCCTGTGGGTGGATTCATCCAGGCAAATCCTGACCAGATGGGTTTCACCCGGCTCCATCCGCCCCTCCTGTTCACTGCGGGGAACCAGAAGATCTTTTTCCAAGCCCCAATCCAT
>CAZXTZ010000398.1:0-2170 GCA_964643645.1 uncultured Geobacteraceae bacterium | reverse complement strand
TGCGAATTCGAAATATAGTCCCAACCGTTGTACATGGTGATCTCAAGGATTCTGCCGTAGCTCGTGACCAACGGCCAGATCGAGCTGGTCTTGCCGGGAACATTGTGCAGCGTGCAACCGCCCAAGGTGTAATTACGAGCTTCTTCGATGGTGTAACCGCGGGCAAGCAGATACTGGATGCTGGATTCGTCATTGAAGAAAGCGGGGAAGCCCATGCCCATCTTCACAACTTCCAATGCACGTTCCATGAATTTGGGGTTGATTTGGGTATGCCAACGCACGGAAATCGTCGGGTGCGTCGTCCGTACACGTGTAGCTGCATCCAGGAAAGCGAAGGACAGTTCATTGGTGGCGTCTTTTCCGGTCTTGGGATCCACGCCGCCGATGACGCAGTTGTGGAAATGGGACTCGCTGCTCAGGTTCGGAGTCATGACATCCGGCCAGAACTGGCGTTTGCCCATCAGCTTCACACGGAAACACTCAAATAATTGAACCGCATATTCATAATCGATTTTGCCTTTGGCAATGTCAGATTTATACTGCGAATAATAGATTTGGTCTACGCGGCCATAGCCCATTCCGTAGGTACGGGTGTCGTAGAAGCACATCAAAACGCCAAAGAACAGTGATTGGAGGCCTTCCTGGAATGTTTCCGCCGGGAATTCCGGTACACGGTTACAGACACGGGCCATTTCTTCCAATTCAGCCTTGCGAACGGGATCTTTCTCCTTGGCAGCCATTTCGGTGGCGAGATCGCGATAGCGATGAGCGTAGTCGATGCCGCCCAACAGCATTTCCTTGAGTCCTAGCCAGAACTCATGGCGTCGATAGTCTTCATAAGTAATGATCACATGGTTTTTCAGTTGTTCATCGATATCCGCCACTAAAGCGCTGACGCCTCTATTGACGAGACGATTGAGATCGGGAGTATTCCAGGCCTTTTCGGCAAACATCTCGGAAACAGTATTGACGATCCAGGAACCGGCCTCACCGATTTTATGTTCAAATGCAACTTCTTCTGGGCCCAGGAACTTGAGCCAGGTTTCTTTGCTGCCGGTTTCTCTGAAATATTCACCGATCGCTCTGCCTTGCTCCATCTGTTCTTCGGATTCCCATTTGAAGAACCCTTTGCGGCCTTCCACACCGTAATTATTGATGTAATCTACGATCCACAGGGCGGCCAGGTCGGGGAAAAACTCGGGTCCCATCGGTTTGGCGCTGAAATCGCCGCAAAGCAATTGATGGTCGTCAATTCGAATAGGCATCTGCTGGAGAATTTTGCGAATCGCCATACCACGTCTGCGAAAAACATGAAGCCCTTCGGTTTCTTTATAGCTGTCGACCAGGGCCTGGGCACGGGCCATAGACATGCTTTGCGTATAACGCATAGGGTTGAGGACTTCCCACATTGTGGTTCCGCGCGATTTGTCCTTGTACTCTTTGTACTGAACTTTTTGATCTTTGCTCATTTTTTCCCTTCACCTCATCCTTAATATTTGTTTGTTGGCTCGTCTTCCCTCTTCCGTCTTTCCCGTGTACGATCTTCCTCAGATTTTGACTGTACAACGTACCGGTGACTTTTTTCCTGCAGTCCCGGAACGCCGTACGCATGGTTTTATTGTACTGTCGATTCACGTTTGTCACCATTGACCTTTCGACGGATAAAAGACCTATTTTTTGTTCGTTTCACCGTCACTGGTCGTAATAAAGTCGTACTTCTCCGCTTGGAACGCGCATTGCAATGTAAAGCATTTTATCTTTACTCTGCAAAGCGTATGGATTAGAAAGCTTCAACTTTCTATTAATGGCAAAAGGAAGCCGTTGACGTCTTCTGTCCCTGAAGAAATCAACGGCTTCCTTTTGCATGACATGTTCGGTCATTGACCTGCTTTGAGTTCCTGGATGAACGTCTCATCTTTGCGCAGTTGCTGCAAGGCCGCCACCGTTTTCGGGTCCCAGTATCCCTGCTGCGCTTCCGCCTGCAAAATCCGGAGGCTTTCATCCTTACTCAGCAGATTCTGACACAGCTCCAAATATCGAATCACCGTGACGAAAATTTGCAGTCCAGGCAGATGTTCCGGCGCTTCAGCCACGACTCCGGAAAAAACGGTGCTGTTCATTTTCTCGTGATGGCATCGATGAAAAATCCGCAGCCATTCTCCCATTTTTA
>CAZXTZ010000397.1:0-2192 GCA_964643645.1 uncultured Geobacteraceae bacterium | reverse complement strand
ATGGCGATGGGGGTGGTGATTTCGTGGCAGAGTACAACATCCAGGCGCAGCACCTTTGTGCCGGTGAACGGTTCATCTACCAGATGGGAGGCAAAAATCTTTTCAGCAGTGGTCTTACCCATTCTTGAATCCTTTCTCTTCAATGTCTCAGGTTTCACAGATTTAGCAGAAAGAGGCGGCCAAGTCCACTGCTTTGGTCTGGTAACACCCTGTTTTCGTGTCAGTAAAATTCAGATTAAATCAACTTGGCGGTTTAAATTTTCCTGATGCGTGATATAAGGCATACTTTCAGGGAAAAGGGGTTGTAAATGGACGATGAATATATCAAAAAAATACTGGACGCTGTCAGTAATAACAGTCTGACAGCAGCGCAGGGGATGGAAAAGCTGCGGAATCTTCCCTACGAAGATCTGGGGTTTGCCCAGGTTGACCATCATCGCCAGTTGAGAAATGGTCAGCCGGAGGTGATATTCGGGCAGGGCAAGACAGTGGAGCAGATAAAACAGATTATGGAGGCGATGGTGTCCAGGGGTAGCAATATTCTGGTTACCAGGATTGATGAAGCTCCTGCATCTGAAATCAGCTCTTCGTTTGCTGATGGAATTTACCATTTGGAGGCCCGATGTTTCACCCTTGAGAGAAGGCCGAGTAAAAAGCAGGGGAGGGGAACTATACTTGTTGTATCTGCGGGGACATCAGATATTCCGGTTGCCTCTGAAGCGGTAGTTACAGCCGGATTTCTGGGTAACAGGGTGGAAAAGCTTTTTGATGTCGGGGTTGCAGGCATCCACCGCCTGCTCTCAAGAGTCGAGCTGTTACGCTCGGCCAATGTCCTTATTGTTGTTGCCGGTATGGAAGGCGCCCTTCCTTCAGTTGTCGGGGGTCTTGTTGACAGACCTGTAATTGCTGTGCCTACTTCAATTGGCTACGGCGCTTCCTTTGGCGGTATTGCCGCTCTTCTGGGGATGCTTAATTCCTGCGCCAGCGGGGTGACTGTGGTAAATATTGATAACGGCTTTGGTGCGGCATGCGCTGCAAACCTGATAAATCAAGTCTGAATGTTAGTTGAATCAATTTTATGGGCCTTGAGAAGATTCAATTCTTCTGGTAAACATTATAAGTAGACTTGTCGGACAGGTCAGACAAGTCAGATTAGTAAGATTAGTCAGATAGGCCCGACTCCAGACAAATGCAATACGTTACCCCTATGATATCGCTACGCCATCTCTCCCAGTCTCTGATTATTATTCTGATGCTGATCTCCCCCTTGTCTTTTTCAACGGACAAGATCACCAACTTTACCTATGAATGCCCGGTATCTACCACCTGCTCCATCAAAACCAGCCGTCGTATTACCTTGCAGCGCCAGGTAATCAAGCCAGAACCATCAGTTTCTTCTGCGCATGCCCCACGGCGTGCTCCCCCTGCTCCGCTTGTTTCCGCCAGTACTTTGTTCAGTCTCCCCTCGCACTGCCGCGCCCCTCCAGCCTGATTCTTTCCAATACCCTGTAACTACTCGTTGTTCGGTTGTTTTTCGTATCTTCATCTTGTGCCTTGTGCAGAGAGGGGGGAGGTATGTTTGAAGCGCTGAATCAATGGTTGCATACTCGTTTCAAACCCAGAAAACCAGAAAGAAGCGGTTGCGCCTGTTGCGGTAAATGCTGCCTGTACTTTGGCGGTCACCTGCATGCGTCTGATCGTGATCTTGTACGCTGGCAGAATGAAAAAAGGGATGATCTGCTGGCCCGGGTCAACCATCTGGGCTGGATCTGGGTTGATCCTGAAACCAGACAGCTGCTGGATCCTTGTCCGTTCCTGCAGAAGTTTGATGAACAAACATGGGGCTGCAGCATCTACGAAACCAGACCCGATATCTGTAAGGATTACCCGACCCTGGCCCACGGACACAGATGTCTGAGCGGCGGGTTTTTAAAGATGTAGAAAATGAAACCAAAGCAGCATCAGAAAGGACTAAACATGCTAAAAATAACGTTTTACAGCATTTGTACACTGTTGTTTACCACCCTGCCTGCTGCAGCCAGTAGTGGTGGTGAGATTTCAAACCTGACCGCCAGCGCCATGGGGATCTTTGCCCTGGTACTGTTTGTGGCAGCCTACGGGCTGGTAATTATGGAAGAAAAGCTGCATCTGCGCAAAAGCAAGCCGGTGATTGTGGCGGCCGGTATTATCTG
>CAZXTZ010000396.1:1739-2195 GCA_964643645.1 uncultured Geobacteraceae bacterium | reverse complement strand
TGTAGGTGGCTTAATGAATGTTATACAGTCTTACTTCAGTGCATTGATATAAGCTCTGATTCCGTCAAGAATTCCGTCGGCAGTCAGGTCATGGAATGACGGGTCTTTGAGGTGAGCCTCTTCAGTGCTGTTGCTCAGGAAACCGACCTCCGTCAGGATACTGGGCATGCTGGCTCCAACCAGAACGTAGAAAGGTCCCTGTTTGACCCCCAGATTTTTGGTGTCAGGGTACTTGGCCTTAACGCTTTTGTAGATCGCCTTCTGGATCTCTTCTGCCAGGTGGGCCGAGTCGTTCAGTTTGTAATTTGCCATCAGGTCAAACAGGATCGCCTGCAGGGTGCTGACCTTTTCCAGGCTGGTACCGTTTTCCTTTGCTGCAAGCTGAGCAACCTTTTCAGTTTTGGCCAGATTGAGGTAGTAGGTTTCAATGCCGGCAGCATTGCGATTTGGTGCGGC
>CAZXTZ010000396.1:0-1682 GCA_964643645.1 uncultured Geobacteraceae bacterium | reverse complement strand
GTTGACCTTGTTGGCAATGGCGGTTCGCTCTTCCAGTGGGATAAAGATATCGGTGGAGCGGGTCATCACCACATCCAGCCCCAATTCTTCTTTCAGCTTTTCCCGCAGTTTCAGTCCTATGGATAGTACCACATCCTTTTCCTGCAGGCCGCTGTGACCCACAGCACCGGGATCATGGCCTCCATGGCCTGGGTCCAGCACAATCCGGCGGATTTTTGAGATAGCCGACGGTTTCTTTACCGTTTGGGGAGGGCGATCAGCTTTTGGCGTGGGAGGGGTGGCATTAGTTGGTTCCTGTACACGGCTTGTCAGGCTGCTTTCAAGCTGGCTGATTTCGGTGCGCCGTTCTCCCCGCACATCAATGATCAGCCGGGCCGGATTAGAGAGGGGGAAAATCTTGTAGTCGCGGATGTTATCGGTATCAAGTACTACCCGTACCACACCTGGTTTGTACAGGGCAGCTCGAACCCCTTTTAACAGACCGTCACCGATGGTTATATCGCGCATGCTGTTGCCAAGTTTGGCGTTGTGCAGGTCAATAAATATCCGGCCCGGTTTGCCGCTACGCCCGGCAGCTTTGTCCAGCTCATGGCTCTCCCAGGTGACATCCCGTTCCAGAGAGATTGAAATTCGGGTGTAATCCGGGTTTGACCAGTGTTTCAGCTCAAGTACCTGGGCAGGAGAGGAGAGGCGTGTTTCGGCGACAATCTGCTTTTTTGCAGATCTGGCGGCATGACTGGCTGATGTCAGCAGCGGCAGCAACAGAATAGCCAGTAATAGAGGTATGTACAGTTTTAGTTTTGTCATTGGGTCTTTTTTGTTTGTCAGAAAAGTTCGCATGTTACCTGCGGTGTCATAACAGAAATATTCAGTTTTTTCAACAAAACTGACCGCTTGCTGATGATATTGACAACAGGAGGTTTGATAGTAATAATTTGTTTCTTTTAATTTTTATGGATCTGTATTATATGGTTTACTCTATGTTTTGAATTGAAGGTGCGGTGATAAGGAGTATCTGTATGAAAGTATTAAGTATTGTTGTTCTTTGTCTGTTGCTTGTCACGCCGGTGACGTCCCACGCGCTGAATGTCTATGGTGTTCAGATTGACGGTTCGACGGTAGTTGATGGCCAGTCATTGCATTTAAACGGGTTTGGACTGCGCACAAAAATGTTTGGTAAAGTCTACGTAAGTTCACTCTATTTAGAGAAACAGACTGCCAAAAGCGCCGAGGTGGTTAATGCCCCTGGCGCCAAGCTGGTCAGGATCAATTTCTTGCATAAACGGGTTTTAAAAGACAAGTTTGTTGAGGCATTAAATGAGGCATTAATCAGGAATACGTCAAGCATGTCCGGGAATCCGGAACTTCAACGCCTGTATGGGTTCTTTACGAAAGATTTTATTAATGGCGAAGTGTTGGAGTTTAGTTTCTCACCTGACGGAACCGTGCGGGTCAGTCGTAATAATCAGGTGGTGGGATCTGTAGCTTCAAAAAGCCTGCAGAGTGCCCTGCTTAAGGCCTTTGTCGGACTCTATCCGATTGATGAAGCAGTCCGGGCAGGAATGCTGGGTAGGCTCTAAACGGTCTAGGGAGCATGCTTTTAAGCCCTTTGGGAAATAGTCGTCCCAAAGGGCTTTTTTACGCCATCCGCTTCAGTTCATCCAGCAGGTTCAACGCCTCCA
>CAZXTZ010000395.1:1124-2195 GCA_964643645.1 uncultured Geobacteraceae bacterium | reverse complement strand
AGATCACTGCCTTCTGTTGCCGTACCACCTATTCTACTGCCAAATGCCCAGACCTCACAACCTGGTGGAAGAAATTGCTTGAGTAAAGCCTGTACTTCCACAAGATGTCTTTGCTGGAGGTCAATCATGCTGATGAATATTTCTGGTACGTAATGTGTCATGAAGCCTGCGGGCATCATGCAGAAATTCCTTAATCAGTTTGAGTACTTTTTCAGCAAACTCAAGGCCATAGTCATGGGCAGTGTCGTTACGACTGTCGCGGTAGGCAAACCAGCGCTCAACCTCATCAAGGCTCATCAGATTATGCTGTGCAGCCTGCCGGAACAGATCTTTAAAGACAAGGTCATTAACCGTTTTTGGATTTGCTGCGTAGTCACGCAATACCTTGCGAAGTAGTTTGCCTGAAGTCTCCAGGGTAAGTTCAAAGCCTTTGATAACGGCATTCCAATACACCTCATAATCATCGCTACCCGGCTCACTCTGTTCCAAATGTTGTAAGGAGCGATCCAGAGTCTGAATGCAGCGAGCAAGATTATCAAAATTGAGGGTCATAGTTTATGCAACTCCCATACAATTCTCAAATTACCTTAACCTTTTCAGAAATTTTCCCTTGAGTCTTAAATAGCTGGGCAAACAGGCTTTTGTGAAGACTCAAAAAACTTTCAACCAGCCAGAATTGCGATGACGGCATCTGCTTAGCAAAATCTGAATGCCAAACAATGCTCAATTATGGCTGTATCGTGAAAAGCGTCTCCAGAGCTGCTCAAGCGGCTTGGGCAGCGGCGGCAAAAAACCACGAATCTGCTCCCAGCGCTGCCGATCTTCGGGGGACATCTTTTCGCTGAATTCCTGCAAAAAGGCAACCAGTACCATCAGAAAACCGCTGGAAAAGGCTGACATAATAACAATCATACTACGCTTGGGTTTACTTTTACGTTCCGGCACCTTGGCTTTTTCCAATATCTGGAAAGGAGCTGTATCTTTACTTTCTGATACCTGGGCAAGCTCATACTGCTTGGTAAGCATCTCAAGCACAGCTTCCTGGATCTTGAATTCACGCATCAGGCGCAG
>CAZXTZ010000395.1:0-1114 GCA_964643645.1 uncultured Geobacteraceae bacterium | reverse complement strand
ATGTTGGCGAATATGCGCGTGAGCTTTTCGCGGATCAGGCGCAGATACTCCTGCCCCAATTGCGGAACCGCCCCCAGGTTGGGAATAGAGCTACTACTGCTGCCTGCCCTGCCCTCAAGGCTGGCGATTTGTCCTCGAAGGTGCGACACCGCAGATTTTGCAGATTTAACTTCCTGGCTGTTGTCGGTAAACTGCCGCTGCATAGTGCCAAGCTCAACCTCTTTTAAAGCAAGCTGAGCCCGTAGTTGCGCTACTCCTTCTATCGTTGCTTTGGCCTGCTCGGTAACAGAGATGGTCTTGTGTTTGGTCTGAAATTCTTTGAGAGCCTCTTCAGCCTTACTCAGATCTGCCTTGGTCTCTGCAATCTGTTTTTCATAAAATTTACGGTTGTTAGCGGCGCCACTCATATTAAGTCGTGCAGCAAGCTTGCCCAGCTCATCAACAAATGCATTGGCCATTTCAGCAGAGAATTTTGGATCTTTGTCTGTAAAACTAACTGTAATTACGCCATCCTTCTTGCCCAGACTGATAATGGAAGCTCCGTTCAAGGCATTATAGACATCAGTTCGGATCTTGGCTTTATATCTGTCCATTAACTTAAATTTATCAATTATCGGATCTTTGATGGTTTCACTCTTGAGCATGGTAACGTACAGGTCGCTGGTAGTCTTTCCCCCCAGTGAACCTCCTGCAATGGATGCCAAACCACCCAGTTGAGCCATTAAAGCAGCCCCCATACCACCAGAGCTGTCATCACTGGGAATGATCATGGTCTTTGCAGTGTAGATGTTGGGCATGAAGAGGGTGATGATGGCGGTGATAACTGCGACCACAAAAGGAATACCGATAATCATCTTCCAGCGTTTGGCCAGGACGAGCAGCAGATCAAGCAGGTTGATTTCATCCTGGTCATCGATGTTTTTTGGGTGAGGGTTACCTTCTGTCATGTTTACAGGTTGTTGCACAGTTTATGGCTCCATTGGTAAATTTTATATAACTATTGTCACTTCCTCAATATCAGTTATTCATTATAATCAAACGCCTGATAGCCGTGCTTCTTAACCAGTTCATCACGCTCGGCTGCCTTCAGGTCTTCCCTTACCATCTCCGCAAC
>CAZXTZ010000394.1:0-2215 GCA_964643645.1 uncultured Geobacteraceae bacterium | reverse complement strand
AGTATAAAACACTCACACTTCCTTTGTTTTTAGCAGCCTCCATGGTACTACTCCTTGCCCCCCTTTGTAGGCTTGGAAGTCTAAGGGGACATTGTTAATGTTTCAAACTAACTGCCTTTTCTTCAGAAAACTACTAAAGGAATAAGTACTAAAGGACAACCACTTTGTTCCTCTTTCCCTGTTTGATTTTACTTTGATGCCTTGTTTTGATACTGTTTGCCTTAAGAGGTCCATTATGGCTACGATTACGTTTGATACGTTGAAGTTTACCCGGTAAGCTTCGTTTATCAAGCATCTGCCCGCTTACTAATGTCTGCAAATAGTATTGCATTACTATTAAATGGCGCATAGTATAGGCTTTGAATACTATTTGGAGTTTTGCAATGCTCGATGACCTTATTCCCCTGAGTCAGACTTTCCTGAGAATCCGCAACCGCGATTTCAAGCGGTATTTTCTGCGCGACCACCCACTACCTAACCGGTTCTCAATCATAATCGGACAGCGAGGTATAGGCAAAACAACGGTCATGATTCAGCATCTGCTGGAGAAGCATAGCGATGACCGTTCAGGGCGTAAAGCACTCTATATTCAGGCAGACCATTTTCTGGTGGCCCGCTCGTCTCTGTACGAAATAGCCGACGAGTTCTGCAAGATGGGTGGTGAGCTGATCTGTTTCGATGAGATCCACAAGTATCCGGCATGGTCCATGGAACTGAAAAGCATCTGCGATACCTTCCCGAATTTGAAAATTATCGCATCTGGAAGCTCTGCACTGGAAATAGCGAAGGGAAGCCACGATCTGAGCAGGAGGGCAATTGTATTTCAGATGTACGGGATGTCCTTCCGTGAATTCATCGGCATGAATAACGGTATTTATTTTGACGCGCTGCCCCTTGAAAAGCTGCTGGCAAACCATCAGGAATCAGCTGATTCAATCGTGACAGAGCTTGAGAAGAACGGCCTGAAGGTACTTGCACTGTTCAGGGATTACATGGAGCACGGCTATTACCCTTATTTCAGGGAATATGAGGATATGAGTCATTTCTTCATGACTCTTGAGCAGAATATCCACACTACCCTTGAATCTGACCTGCCAGCTATCCACCAGTCGCTCAATGGCTCCAGTATCCGCAAGATTGAAAAGTTGCTTTCAATAATCGCCTCACTTGTACCTTTTGCGCCGGACATGAAACATCTGAAAAATCTTCTGGGAATAGGCGACGAGCGCACTCTCAAGAGCTACCTGAAATTTCTTGAAGACGCCGGTGTCATTCTGTCTGTGCCCAAGAGTGGCAAAGGTCTGCGTGAGATGGAAAAGCCGGAGAAGATTTACCTGAACAACCCTAATCTCTATCACGCGCTTTCTCGCACTCGTGATCCGGATATTGGCGCAATGCGGGAAACGTTCTTCATGAGTATGCTCCGTACTGCGCATACTGTGTCAGTCCCATCAAAGGGAGATTTCATGGTGGATGACTCTATCGTCTTTGAGGTGGGTGGTAAAAATAAGGATGCAGGCCAGATAAAGGAAGTTGAGAATGCCTGGTTGGCACTGGACAATATAGAGGCGGGATACGGCAGGCGAATACCACTCTGGCTGTTCGGTTTCATATATTGATGGGTATTACCTTAGTTCTGGTGACAGGATATCTAACTCACTTATTCCTCTCTGCCGCCTCCCGCGCGGAGCTTACGGCCCCCGCTCTCCATTGTCGCCCCGTTGGGGCTGGTTGTTGACTTAACCTTAATACTCTGTTTTGCTACCGTTTGCCTTAAGATGTGGGTTATGGCTACGTTTACTATGATTCAGGCGATTGCCAAGCTGGCAACCAAGAGAGCCGTGGCGCTGGACAAGCTGCTGCGTTAACAGAGCAGAGAAACAGAACTGTCCGTCTAATCTTTTCAGGAGTCAAACAGATGCTTTAAGTCTATTGTTTATTGAGAGGCATTCAGAGCAGATATTGTCAGTCAGAATCGACCAGAAATCCGGCTGTTCGATGGTCTCCATAACAATTTTTAATGGAAGGAAGCGCCGCATTTCCTGAATAAATCCATCATGCAACCGGTTGTCTGACATTATCTGCGTATGCCGTTCATTCAGAGACGATAGATACTCGTCCAGGCTTCGTTTGTGGTCCTTAACTTTCAGGGGCAAGAGGTTATAAGGTAATTCAATCCCCTGCTGTTTCAACCAGACGATATCCCAAAGATCAC
>CAZXTZ010000393.1:0-2224 GCA_964643645.1 uncultured Geobacteraceae bacterium | reverse complement strand
GACTTGATCGGCAGCGTCCGTGATAAACTTTTGAATGAACCCTACACCACCACCAGGAAGGAAGGGGAAAAGGTCATATCAACTGAGCGCAAGCGTTCTGGTGCAACCGTTAACCGATATATGGCAGCACTTGGGAAATGTCTCTCTGTTTGCGTGAAGGAATACCGCTGGATGGAATCAAGCCCGATGCCCCATATTGAAAAACAGGGCGAATCAAAAGGGCGTGTTCGGTTTCTGAGTACAGAAGAACGCGATGCCCTCCTGACCGCTTGCAAGGCCAGCAGCAACCCCTATCTATACCCCGTTGTCGTTCTTGCCCTCTCAACCGGTATGAGGCAGGGGGAAATAATGAATCTCACCTGGGATGATGTCGATTTTGAACGGCACCATATCACGCTGCATGATACCAAGAACGGGGAACGCAGGGCGGTGCACCTGGCAGGTAAGGCACTGGAGCTGTTAAAGGGATTGAAGCAACAGAAGATCAGACGGATAGACAGCAATCTTGTATTTCCTGGACAGCAGATATTCAACAGGGGGCCGGCCTCTCTTCGTACCGCCTGGCTGTTTGCCCTGAAGAAAGCGAATATTCAAGATTTCAAGTTTCACGACTTGCGGCACAGTGCAGCGTCATACCTGGCAATGGGGGGAGCGTCCTTGCTTGATATAGCGGCAATCCTGGGGCATAAGACCCTGAGCATGGTTAAGCGTTACAGCCACCTTTCAGACAGCCATATCAAGGGCGTGGTGGGTGCTATGAATGATCGGATATTTGGATAGGGTAGGGAGTTGCGCAGTTGCGTTGTACTAGGGAGCGCAACCGCGCAACTTTTTGTAAGTGACTGAAATTATGTAGATTCGTTTTTAAGTGTCTGGACGATTCTGAGTACATCTATTGCCCTATCCATTTCGTTCACAGGAATGCGGTTAAATTCAATAATCAAGTCCTTGTAACGCTCAAAACTGGCTTCAATATCTGTTTTTATGGCGTTAAGTTTGACAATTTCAATTTCAAGCAATTCTCTATCTTTGTGCAGTCTATTTAATCGGTTCTGGTGCCATTCAGGCGGCATTTCCCATCCTTCAAGTTCTGCAATATCAAACGGTTGTTTTATCGGTTTTTCCCCTTCTAACACCCATTCTTTTCTTATTCCAAAACCATTACATGCGGCTTGTATAAAGCGGTCTGTTAAGGCGGCATTGCCAGACAGGATCTTTGCAACCATTCCGGTAGCATACCCAGTTTTATCAGCTACTTGAGGATTTCTTCCGTATTTTTTAATACCGCATTCATCAAGTGCAACAAGCAATCTTTCTAAATAGTCATTGTTTGACATTGACAACACTTCCAAATAGTAATAGTTTGCTAATCAATGATTACATCATACAGCAGTTGAACCAAAAAACAAGAAAGGAGCAAGGCAATGTCAGAGGCGAAAAGTTATTTAACAGTGAAGCAAGTCCCAGAGAGGTACCCCGCATTCACAGAGAATTCTATCCGGTGGGCAATCTTCAACAAGGAAACCAATGGTTTCAAGAAGTGCGTCCGTAAGGTGGGGCGCAAGGTGCTGATTATTGAAGATGAGTTTGTGCAGTGGATTGAACAGGGCATAGCAGCATAACCAGAACCAGAAAAGGAGAAATGAAAATGTCAGATTTTACCCCTATCAGCACCGTTGATGCAAAAACCGCAGAGCTTGTCCGCCTAGCTTTTGGGATGTTTCACGATGAAGAGGATATGCCAGAACGTGACTGCCTGGCTGATTGCCTTTCTGAACTGTACGGTCATGTCTACCCAGGCACCCAACGCATATTGACCCCTGAAGAGTCAGAAGCCCTTCAGGCAAGACTTGCCAAAGAGGCCGCAAAGCCCCGTAAAGATTGGGCAGATGAACTGGCAGCAAGCAAAGCACTGGCCTACCTGGAGCACGTTTCGTCTTTAGTTGAGAGCTATACTCAGAACATTGACCAAGGTGCGTATGCTGGTGAATTCGTCATGTATCGGGAGCACCGCTCTTTGATTTCCTGGATGATGGCAGATGCAAAAACCGAGCTTATGAAAATTGAAGCCTTTCAGAAGGCAGCAGACCTTGAGGCATACATGCCATGAGAAAACTGTCTGTTGAGATCTCAGAAGAGACATACAGCCGACTTGCCAAGCTAGCTCAGCGTGAAGGTATAGGTATAGCCCCGCTGGTGAGGGTGCTTCTCAACGAGGCTTTAG
>CAZXTZ010000392.1:0-2244 GCA_964643645.1 uncultured Geobacteraceae bacterium | reverse complement strand
ACGTCTATTGCAGAAAGACTGGCCCCTGGGAAGCCACTTCACTGAAATCCTTTCAGATTGGGATAATCTT
Organism: uncultured Geobacteraceae bacterium; assembly: GCA_964643645.1. Classification (GTDB taxonomy): domain Bacteria; phylum Desulfobacterota; class Desulfuromonadia; order Geobacterales; family Pseudopelobacteraceae; genus Trichlorobacter. The sequence goes on along the minus strand of CAZXTZ010000392.1, from coordinate 2,174 downwards.
CCGGAACGGATAGAGTGTGCGCTTAAAACCCATTCAGGGTATGGCAGGGAACCGCTCACACATAAATCAGCCAATGCTTCAAGGCACTTCGATACAGGGATATTTCCAATAGGGCCGGATGCAAGCCTGGGCCTTACCGTAACCATGCGGGACGAAACCATCAGGGAAGAACTGCGGGAGGAAACCATAAGGCTTGACCGCCTTGCATCCCTTGGCCGCCTGGCAGCCGGAATATCACACGAAATAAGGAACCCCCTCACAGGGGTATCGCTTCTTCTGGATGACCTCCACGACAGAGCGCAGCTTTCCATTCCAGACAGGGAAATGCTTGGCCGTGCACTTTCGGAAATCGAGCGTGTAGAACGCCTTGTTGCCTCACTCTTGAGCTTTGCCTCCCCTCCCCGCGCCAACCTGAGAACAGGCAGACTTGATGAAACAGTCCGTGAGATTTCCATGCTTCTTTCAAGGCAATTTTCAAAACAGCGGATTGAACTTGTGCTTGACTCCAATTTGCCTGACCCCATACTGTTTGACTCTGACAAGATAAGACAGGCCCTTCTTAACCTTATTAATAACGGTCAGGAAGCCATGCCCGATGGCGGAAAACTGACTATCTCGGTTTTCCGGCAAGAAGATTTTGCCGTTATAAAGGTCTCGGATACCGGGCAAGGAATTGACGAAAAAGATATTCCTCTTATTTTTGAACCGTTTTTCACTCGTAAGGGTGCAGGCACCGGACTAGGACTTTCAATCACAAGAAGAATTATTGAAGAACACTCAGGAAACATAATTGTAGAAAAACAGCCTGAAGCTGGAACCTGCTTCACAATATGCCTGCCTTTGAAGGCATGAACTTTCGTAAAAGGTACGGGTTTTGCAGATGTCTGGAAGAAAACTCACAAAAGGCAACACCATAAAAATGGAATCCATACTTATAATAGATGACGAGCCATTTATCCGTGAAAGTGTAAACAGAGTGCTTTCTGAAGATGGCTACCGTGTGCTTGAGGCTGAAGACGGAACCAGCGCAAGGGAAATTGTGGTGACAGACGAGGTTGACCTTGTCCTGCTTGACTTGAATCTTGGATCAGAGGACGGGCTTCTGGTTCTCAAGTCATTAAAGGATATTGACCCTCAGCTACTTGTAATAATAATAACCGGCTACGGGTCAGTTGAATCTGCGGTTGAAGCTTTGAGAATGGGGGCTTACGATTACGTTAAAAAACCTTTCAAGGCCGATGCCCTGAGGCTGATAGTAAAACTTGCCCTTAAAACACAGGAGCTGAAACGGGAGGTAAGGGCTCTGAGAAGGGAAAGCGAACTCCCTGAAAACAGGCAGCTGCTTGGTGAAAGCCCGGCATTTGTAAATGTAGTGCAGCAGATAAGGGAAGTTGCCCGTATACCAACCGCCACAGTTCTTCTTACTGGCGAATCAGGCACCGGCAAAGAGATTGTCGCAAGGGCCATCCATACACTTTCAGACCGCCGTGACCACCCGTTTGTAGCTGTAAACTGCGCATCAATACCCACAGAACTGATGGAAAGCGAGCTTTTCGGACATGAGAAAGGCTCTTTCACCGGAGCCGCATCCCGAAAGACAGGGCTGTTTGAAGAGGCCCACAACGGAACAATTTTTCTGGATGAAATCGGGGACATGTATGCCAGTCTCCAGGCAAAACTTCTGCGAGTACTTCAGGAACGCACAGTACGCCGTGTTGGAGGCGCAAAGGATATTCATATTGATTTAAGGGTAATAGCGGCAACAAACCGGAACCTGCAGCAACGGCTTAAAATAGGCAGTTTCAGGGAAGACCTGTTCTACAGGCTTAATGTGGTGCCGCTACACCTTCCGCCTCTAAGGGAAAGGGGAAACGACATTCTGCTGCTCGCAAAGTACTTTCTCTCCCTTTTCAGCCAGGCTTTTGGTAAATCCTTCACCGGTATATCCAGCGATGCGGCGCGGATAATGCTGGCATATCACTGGCCAGGAAACGTGCGGGAGCTTCGCAATATAATTGAAAGAATCTGTATAATGGCCCCAGGCCCCGTTCTGGAGCCCTGCCATCTTCCATCAGAAATACATGGAATGTCTGACCTGACACCTGCCCAGGCCCCAACAGCAGATATATCCGGGGGGCTTGAACATGCAGTTTCGGAATACGAAAAGGAGATTG
>CAZXTZ010000391.1:0-2249 GCA_964643645.1 uncultured Geobacteraceae bacterium | reverse complement strand
CAAGGCCGCCTTTGACAACCTTTCCCCTGACTGTTTTAAAGAGATATTTCTTGATGATCTGTTTGAAAACCCCTATCTGGGGCGATTCGGCAGGTTGAAGATGACCACTCTGCTTGACGGGATAGAGTCTATCCGAAAGGAGAAGAAGACTGTCAGGCAGGTGCACGAAGAGCTGCTTGAAATAGACAGGGAAGAGCGGCTTTACATCCTGCTTCTGGAACAGATAAGGCACAGGGTAAGGAATTTCTATTCCACCTTTGCCACAAAAGCCGATCAGGATGCCCTGAAACGGGAGGTTACAGAAGAACTCAAGGCCCGTAAGCTGATAACCGGCGATATCCCGGAGGCCGTATTCCAGCAGGTGATACACGCCATTCAGAAAGAGGCGGTGTATCTGCACAACCTTCTGCCTGAAGTGATTTCGGAGAAAAACAGCAGATTAAGGGAGGATTTCCTTGCAAATTCGGGGCTTGACCGTTTTTATGTTGAGGAACTTGAACGGGAATATTTTGAGGGCAACGGTATTGACCCTGATGTCATATATCATATAAGGGAAGGGCAACACGAAAATCAGGGGGGCGCGGTCGCCTGAAACGTAATGAACCCGCTGATATCAGACAAATCCCTCTCCGTTCCGGATGTTCACAATCCGGCCTTCTTCAAGCGTCACCACCCGATGGCAATCCCTGAATGCTGATGGTCTGTGGGAAACTATTATCACTGTCTTGCCGTTCCAGTTCTCTTCAAGGGCATTAAGAATCTCTTCTTCAAGTCCGGCGTCAACAGAGGCCAGCGGGTCATCCAGCAGTAGCAGCTCCGGCATCCGCACGAGGGCCCTGGCAAGGGCTACACGCTGACGCTGGCCACCTGAGAGCATCACCCCCCTCTCACCTATAACTGTGTCAATTCCGTTGACAAAGCCTGAAAGGTCACCGGATAAACCGGCCAGACCGGCCCCTGCTGCAGGATCGCCGCTTCCGCCGTAAGAGATGTTTTCTGCAATACTACGCGAAAAAAGGAATACCTCCTGGGGGACATATCCGGTCAGGTTGCGGAGCGAGGCGGTTGAAAGTGTGTTGACATCGGCCCCGTCCAGGAAAAGCATTCCGTCTTTAACCGGCAGAAGGCGGGCGATGATCCTTAAAAGCGTTGATTTGCCACAACCCACCGGCCCTGTAATGCCGATTCTCTCTCCTGATTTTATGGTGAGGTTAATGCCGTCAAGCACCTTTCTCTCCTGGTATGAAAACGAAAGGTTGCGCAGTTCCAGATTTTCAGCCAACCCGGAGGCCTTCAACGGGACTGTGCTTTCCCTTAAGGCCGGTTCAGCGGCCATAAGCTGATTTATCCTGCCCATTGAGGCAGCTCCCCTGTGCATGAGGGTCATAACCCACCCAAGTACGACGGTTGGCCATACCAGAAGCGCAAGATAGCCTGAAAAGGCTACAAAATCACCAAGGCTCATGGCGTTGCCTATCACCTGCCTGCCCCCGACATAAAGCACAGCAAGGGTGCCAATGCCGGTTACCGATGCCATTACAGGCATAACCACCCCCCTTAATCTTGCAAGCTGAATATTCTTTGCAAGGCATGCATCGGAGGCGTCACGGAAAAGCCTTTCAAAGGCAGCTTCCCGGCAGTAGCCTTTTATGGCCCTTACCGCAGATACTGTCTCTTCTGTGCGGGAGGACAGCTTTGACAGCTCCTCCTGGGCCTGCTGGGATATGCTGAATATTCTCCCGCTTATGGATTGTACAATTATGACCATCACAGGAAGCGGGGCAACTGCGGCAAATGTAAGCAACGGGCTTATCATAACCATAAGGCTGATGGCGGAAAGATAGATTATTACCGTGTTCATAAGGCTCATTACCCCGAAACCGGCAAGCATCCTCACATTTGTAAGGTCGTTTGAGAGCCTGGAGAGGATGTCCCCGGTTCTCTCGTTTCCATAAAAGGAGAGATCCAGCTGCAGGAGCTTTTCAAACAGGGCCTCCCTTATCCTGAATTCAACAATTCTTGCAGCATGGAGAACTGTTGTGCGGGAAAATATTCTGACGGTGCAGTGGAGAACTGCCAGTAAAGCTATGAAAATAGCGATTGATGCGATGGAAAATCTGGCGGTTTGGGGGGATTTTATGGTTTCTACGGCAATTTTAAGTAGCCAGGGAATGAGCAGGGCAAAGCCGTTGGTTACGGCAAGCAGCAGTAGCGCTGTGGAGTACCTCCAGCGCAGCCCGGAAAGAAAA
>CAZXTZ010000390.1:0-2250 GCA_964643645.1 uncultured Geobacteraceae bacterium | reverse complement strand
TGATCATTGCTGAAGATATCGAAGGCGAGGCACTTGCAACCCTGGTTGTAAACAAACTCCGTGGCGTGCTGAACGTCTGCGCTGTCAAGGCTCCTGGCTTCGGCGACCGCCGCAAGGCAATGCTTGAAGATATCGCCATTCTTACCGGCGGCAAGGTTATCTCCGAAGAGATGGGCTTCAAACTGGAAAACACCACCATGGATATGCTGGGCCGCGCCAAGCGTATCGTTGTTGACAAGGACAACACCACCATTATTGACGGCGACGGCAAGGAAGCTGACATCCAGGGCCGTGTAAAGCAGATCCGCGCACAGGTTGAAGACACGACCTCCGATTACGACCGCGAGAAGCTCCAGGAGCGCCTTGCAAAACTGGTTGGCGGTGTTGCTGTAATCAAGGTTGGCGCTGCTACCGAGATCGAGATGAAGGAGAAGAAGGCCCGCGTTGAAGACGCACTCCACGCAACCCGCGCAGCAGTTGATGAGGGAATCGTCCCTGGCGGCGGCGTTGCCTACATCCGCGCTCTCAAGGCTCTTGAGAAAGTGAAGCTTGACGCAGAGCAGCAGTTCGGCGTTACCATAGTAAGGGCAGCCCTTGAGTCTCCGATCCGTCAGATTGCCGAAAACGCAGGCATTGACGCATCAATAGTTGTTGACAAGGTAAAGCGCGGCAAGGATGCTTACGGCTACAACGCAGCAGACGATACCTACGTTGACATGCTGGCAGCCGGAATCATTGATCCTACCAAGGTGTCACGCTGCGCACTTCAGAACGCATCTTCAGTGGCCGGCCTCATGCTGACCACCGAGTGCATGATTGCAGAAAAGCCGAAAAAAGAAGCTTCCATGCCTGCAATGCCCGGTGGTATGGGTGGTATGGGTGGAATGGACTACTAGAAACAGAGTCCGGACTATATTACAGCAAAAGCGGGCGGGGGAAATCCTCCGCCCGCTTTTTTTTGTCAATGAAGTTAACCAATATAATGGATCGCTACAGTAATTTTACTTGGCTGGTAATGCTTGTACCTGACAGCATCAACAGGGCATAACAAGTACTAAGGGGTTTGGAAAATTCTGATATACCGTTTTACTAGAGGCAGATAGCATGCACCATTCCTGAAATCTTCCACACTATTTGCCGCTGGCAACAGGGCAAACGCAATTCATCACTACATTGAATAGGTATTTTGGCAAGTTCTGCATCCCTAAGAAGCAACAGCATTCCACTCCGGGCTTCCCTCTCCCCCCCCCCCTCATATCCGTGCCCCGAACAGGCCCCATAAAAAGGCTGCAACGGTAATTATCCCGCAGAAAATGGCCAGAGCATGGTCAAAACCGCTCTCTTCCCTTTTTTCATTGTAACCAAAAACCAAACCAAGAAGTATCCCCGCCATTATTCCGCCTCCGTGGGCCCAGTTGTTGATTCCTGGAAAGAGAAATCCGAATATGAACAGACTTATTACCCAGACGCCAACCTCCCGGTAGACAGAGTTGCCGTACTCCCCTCCCCTGCTCTTGCCGAAATAGAGCAAGGATCCGATCAGGCTGCAAAGCGCCGCTGATGCCCCTACTGTAAACTGTACACCGACAGACCATGAAAAGAGGTAGCCTGCAATCCCGCCGAGTGTGTAGATAACAAGCATACGGCTATTGCCGTACTCCCTTGTCACGCAGGGTGCAATCTGGCGCAGGGCCATCATGTTGAACACAAGATGAAGTATGCCGCCATGAAGATAGTTTGCAGTTACAAGTGTCCAGAAACGGCCATAGTTATCAATTGGGATAGTGCCGGTTGCGCCAAGCATCAAGAGGCTTCGCTGGCCCGGACTCAGGAGTCCTGCCGAGCCATCAACTTTTGCACCAAGCAGAAGTGAAATGGCAAAATACAGTATATTCAGAGTGAGTATGGCCTTGACCAGCCAGCCTGATTCAGAGGATGCTGAGGATAAAAAGCTAGTAGAAGGAAAATGAAAGAAGCGCAATCAGTGTTACCAGAGTGTAAAGGATATAAAGATTAAGCTGCCCATGCTGAATCTGGCGCAGTGGTGCGAGTTTGCTGTTAGACCAGTTAAGAAAAGGGAGATAAAGTCTTTCCAGAACTGTTTCAGGAACATGGCTTTCAAATCGGCTGGATTTGGGCAGTGATCCGCTTATCAAAGGCAGATGCCCGCTGGGCCTCAGGATGCCGGAAAAGAGTCCGACAAGCATTTCGGCAAAGGAGGATGAACTGTACTGCATCCGTGGAGTGGGG
>CAZXTZ010000389.1:0-2255 GCA_964643645.1 uncultured Geobacteraceae bacterium | reverse complement strand
TCTACAATGATTTCCTTGCGTAGGGAGGGAGGGAAAAATTCCTGCCGGATCATGGTGAACAGAAACAGGGAACCGACGAAGCAAGCAGCGGTAACAATGAGCACCAGCTTGCGCTGATTCAGGCAATTGGTCAGAATACGGCGAAAACCACGATAAAATTTCGAGTCATAGGCATTATGGGCCGGGTCATGGTTGGGCTTGAGTTTGATCAGTTTGTATCCCAACAGTGGTGTAACAACGACGGAGACAACCCAGGAGAGCAGCAAGGCCATGGTAATGACAGTAAACAGACTGCTGGAAAACTCAGCCGCATTTCCTTTGGCGAAGCCGATCGGGATGAATCCGGCGCAGGTGATCAAGGTGCCGGTCAACATGGGCAGGGCTGTGGCTGTATAGGCGTAGCAGGCAGCGTCATAACGGCTCCAGCCCTGTTCCAGTTTTACAGACATCATTTCAATCGCAATAATGGCATCGTCCACCAATAAGCCCAGAGAGATGATCAAGGCGCCCAGAGAAACTTTGTGCAGATCGATGCCGCCGATTTTCATGCAGGCGAAAACACCAGCCAGAACGAGAGGGATGCAAAGCGCGACGACAATGCCGGAACGAAGGCCCAAGCTGACAAAACTGACGATCAGGACGATTACGACTGCTTCGAGCAGGGATTTAATAAATTCTCCGATGGAATCTTCCACGATATCGGGTTGATTAGAGACCTGACCTATTTCCAGACCGAGTGGCAGATCGGTTTTGATACGTTCGATGGTCTTTTCAAGATCTTCCCCCAACTTGAGAATGTTGCCGCCTTTGTCCATCGACAACGCAATGCCGATGGCAGGTTTGCCGTTGAAAAACATCATGGGGTCCGGCGGATCGACAAAGCCTCTTGTTACCGTGGCAATATCACCCAGGCGAAAAGTTCGTCCAGCGGCCCGGACAGGGATTTTTCGGACATTGTCGATGCTTTCAAACATGCCGCTAACTCTAAGATAGACATTATCGGAAGAGGTTTCCACCATGCCGGAGGCGGCCATGGCATTTTGTGTTTTGATGGCAGCGATCAGCAGATTGGGATCGATGCCCATTTGAGAAAGCTTGCCGCTTTCCATTTCGATGAATATTTTCTCTGGCTGCACACCTACCAGTTGAACTTTTTTTACATTGGGGACACCAAGTAAAGTTCGACGGATGGTTTCAGCATAAACCCGCAAATCTTCGTAACTGAATCCATCGCCGGTAAGTGCGTAGATGGAACCGAATACATCATCGAAACGGTCATTGAAAAAAGGCCCGATCACGCCACTTGGTAAAGAGGACTTGACATCATTGACCATATTGCGGACTTCCATCCAGGTGGGTCGGACGTCTTTCTCAGGAGTGCTTTCTTTCAATATCACATAAATGATGGACTGGCCCGGTCGCGAAAAACTCTTGAGATAATCAACACCTGGCGTATCCTGGAGCTTCTTTTCAATTTTGTCTGTTACTTGTTCCTCGATTTCCCGGGCGCTGGCGCCGGGCCAGGCAACAGAGACAACCATTTGGCGGATTACAAAATCCGGATCTTCCATTCGTCCGAGTTGTCGATAGGAAAAAATCCCGGCCAGAAAAATCATGGCTATCGTGAAATAGACAAATTCCTTGTGACGGAACGCCAACTCCGTGAGGTTGAAGTTTTTCATCGGGTCTCACCTTCCAGACGGACTTTTTGACCCTCCTTCAACTTGTGCACCCCAGCTGTAACGATGATCTCGCCGTTTTTCAATCCATCCAGCACCTGAACCGTTCCGTCACCAAACGTTCCCAACTTGACGGGGCGAAGGGCGACGGTTTTCTGCTCGACAACCCAGACGGAAGGGATGGTTCCAGTCTGGTAGATGGCGGAAAGAGGGATATGCGCGGACTCCTGCCTGGAGGAAACTGCGGTGGCGACACTGGCGGTCATGCCCAATTTTAGTTCCGGCGGCGGATTGTTGAGACGAATTCTAACTTTATAAGTGCGGGAAGTTTTGTCAGCGATTGGCGCTATTTCACGGACTGATCCGTCAACAATCCGGTCAGGCAAAGCCCAAAAGGTTACTTTAATTTCGCGGGCGGTACGAATTTCTTCATATCGGTTTTCCGGAACTTCCATTTCGATTTCCCGTTCACCGTCCTGCACCAACGTCAGGATGGGTTGACCTGCAGCGACGACCTGTCCTGCTTCCACATTGATGCCGGAAATGATACCGTCGCTGGGGGCGCGCAAAGTCGTG
>CAZXTZ010000388.1:0-2257 GCA_964643645.1 uncultured Geobacteraceae bacterium | reverse complement strand
AACAATTTCCTGCATCGAGTACCCCCTCTTGCGTGCTTTACCAGTATGATCAAAATAGGTTGACGATGAACGGCAGTCAACAATAACTTGACTTGCCTGCTCATTGTCTTTTGGAACGGGTAGCAGGCCTTTTGCACCGTTTTACTGCTTAATTGTGGGCATCGGCATTATCCGGGAACTGTGTGCTGATCTGGCGGATGGCGTCAATGCTCTCCAGAAATACATCCATTAATTCAGGGTCGAAGACCGTGCCGGCATCTTTTTTCAGCTCATTCACTACGGCGGACGGATCCCAGGCCTCTTTGTAGCAACGACGGTTTGAGAGGGCGTCATAAACATCGGCAATCGCCACAATACGGCCAAAGAGGGGGATCTCTTCTTCCTTCTTGCCACGGGCGGTGCCATCTTCTTTTTCATAGCCTGGTAGTGGTTTCAGGGTGGCCAGGCTGATATGGCCGGGGTAGCCGTTGCCGTCCCAACGCTCATGATGATTCAGGGCAACAGCAGCAGCAGATTCGTCAAACTCTGAGTACAGGTCTGGAAACAGTCGGGCGCCATAGACCGTGTGCAGTTTCATGACATCATACTCTTCCGGGGTGAACTTGCCCGGCTTTTTCAGGATATTGTCCGAGATAGCCACCTTGCCCACATCATGCAGCATGGCTGCCATCCGCAGGATATCGCGGGTACGGTCAATCTCATCCTGCTCCAGCCCCCTTTTGGCTGCCCAGCCTTCATAGAGTGCCACCGAATAGGCAGCCACCCGATTGACGTGGGGGCCGGTCTCTTTAGGGTCCCGCAGCTCTGCCATCCGGTTCATCCGCAGGATGATTTCGCGGGTCATCTTGGCCCGTTCAATGGCGTTGGCAGCGGTAACGGCAAAGTAACTGATGCCACTCTCGTCGCGCAGGTCAAAGGCGCTAACCGCACCGTTTAATTCCTTGGCGTTGATCAGTTGCAGCACTCCAACGGTCTCGCCCCGCATGCTGGTCAGCGGCAGTACCAGTTGCGAGATGGTACGATAGCCGGTCAGGTCATCAAAGGAGTTGTTAAACGAGTAGGGCAGGTTAGGGTCAAGCTGGTAGACATCCGGGATGTTAAGCTGATTTCCGGTGGCTGCCACGTAGCCAGCGATGGAGGTGTTGTCCACTTTGATGATGATATTGCTGTAAACCGATTTCCGGTGAGGAGCCAGTTGGGTGTTGATGGTGTCATTTTGTGAATAACGGGCTGCAAGCCAGTTGCCGTCTTTGATGTAAATGGTACCTGCATCGCAGTTGGTAAAACGTCGTGCTTCAGACAAGATCTTTTCCAGCAGGAAGTCAATATCCTTGATCTGGGAAATATCCAGTCCAAAATCAAGAAGTTGCTGTAATGTCTCGTTTTGATTTTTCATGGCGCCCCCCGCAGGTCCGACTGTTGCCTAGCATTGTAACTGAAGAAGGAGGATTGGCAAGGTTCAATTCAGGATAAATTTTGGATAAATTTTGATTGCTGCAGCGGCCAGGATGCACTACCATAGATCACTTTTTGGGGAGGTCTTCGCATATGTCCCGCCTTTTTGTTCTGTTTTTGCTCGTTATTACATTCGCTTTTACTTCTATCTGTAACGCCGATCAACGCAATGACCCCCGCGAACAGGCCTTGTCTGATGCCCTTGATCTCTGGCGGGAGGGGCGTTTTGAGCAGCTGTACGACAGCCTTTCCCACAGAAGTGGTATGACCAGAGAACGGTTTGTCCAGAACATGAAAGATGCAGAGATCAAGCCTGTTTGTTGTTTCAATAAACTGACTGCTTTTCGTCTGATCAGTGAAAAACCGACTACAGCCAAGGTCTTTGCCAGACTGGGGATGGAAGGTGGTCCCGGCACTGATGAAAGCCAGAGCCGTGAGTTTACCCTGAACCATGAAGAAGGGCGCTGGAAGATGCGGTTGGCTGATATAAAGAGCCTTGCTGGCCTTAAAAAGAAAAAATCCCCTGCTGTTCGCGTGAAAAAACAGACCCACTAATAATCTACAGAATCGAGATCCTGCCCATGTCAGACAGTACTACACCACTATCCGTTACCCCTCTTAACCAGCAACACCGTGCCCTGGGTGCTCTGATGGCCCCCTTTGGCGGTTGGGATATGCCGATCCAGTATGAAGGGATTATTGCTGAACATCGCTGGTGCCGTGAGCAGGCCGCCCTGTTTGATATCTGCCACATGGGGGAGTTTACCTTCAAAGGCGATATCGTTGCAGCTGGACTTGAGGA
>CAZXTZ010000387.1:0-2257 GCA_964643645.1 uncultured Geobacteraceae bacterium | reverse complement strand
GATGAATGTTGCCCACCCTTTCCGCGAAGGCAATGGCCGCGCCACCCGCATCTGGTTGGATCTGATGCTTAAAAAGGAAATCCGGCAGGTGCTGGATTGGAACCGGGTTGATAAAGAGGAATACCTCTCCGCCATGCAGCGCAGTGTGGTGAAAGACCTTGAAATAAAGTTCCTGCTCAAACAAGCCCTTACCGATCAGATTGACGACCGCGCCCTGTTCATGAAGGGGATTGATGTCAGCTATTACTACGAAGGCTATAGCGAATTTAAGACCGAGGAGCTGTAGCCGTGATTGCTCTGAACCATATAAAACCACAGATGAACACTGATAAACACAGATTAGAAGACAAGTCTGAAACCATCCGTGTGCATCTGTGTCTATCTCTGGTTAAAAGGTTGCGAGAAAAACTGATATTTACGACATATATACCTACCCATTGCAAGGAAGTTGAAGGTGCAGTAGCACATGCCGTTTTTTAGCATCCGCCTTTCTCCGCTCATAAGCCTCTCCATAAGCAGTTGCCACCCCTGCCAGAAAGAGAAGTCCTGACCTTGTATCTGTGTGATCTGTTCAAGAAAGGTTTGTTCACAGGGGAGATGATTTTTTTCAAACCATGGACGCTAAATGGGGAGGGTATGGCTATATTATGCTGCGGACTGAAACATTGAACAGAAAGGATGTCCCTGAAAATATGCCAGCAAAAACAGACAGGAAAAATACAGATCCAGCAGTTAAGCGTTTCACAGGCTGTCTCCTTGCCGGTGCCCTTGGGGATGCCATGGGCTGGCCTGTGGAGTTTGAAAGTATAGACGCTATACACAGCAAATACGGTAATCGGGGCATACAGCAACCGGAAACCAACAGCGATGGTGTATGGGAGATAACCGACGACACCCAGATGACCCTTTTTACAGCAGAGGGTTGCCTTCAGGCCTGGACAGCTGCCCGACACTTCGGCCCGCCCCCTGACTTTACAAAACATCTGCACAACGCATACCTCCGCTGGCTCAACACACAGGGTGAAGGCGGCATTGACAATGGTGGCTGGCTGTTGGGAGAGAAACAGCTCTACTCCCGAAGGGCTCCCGGCGGCACATGCATATCTGCGCTGTCCAGCGGCAGGGCAGGCAGTATCAATAACCCCATAAACAACAGCAAGGGGTGCGGTGGAATCATGCGTACAGCCCCTGCAGGCCTTATTGCAGCAAGGATAGTAGATGGAGGAGATGAAGATATAGCCCGCTTCGCATTTGAACTTGGCAGCCTTGCCGCAGCCATAACCCACAGCGACCCGTCCGGCTATTTACCTGCAGGATACCTTGCCGCACTCATCTCATCTCTCTGCCGGGGGATAGGGCTTGAACCTGCCATCACCATTGCCGGCAGAATACTAAAGGCACAGAATGGAGCAGAAGAAACCGTCACAGCAGTTGAAAAAGCCCTTACCATCTACAAGGACAACACATTCGAGCCCTCCCCTGAAGTAATAGAGAGCCTTGGGGGAGGCTGGACAGGAGAAGAGGCCTTATCCATATCCCTCTACTGTTCACTTGTTGGCCGGGATAATATTCACAGCGCCTTGAGGCTTTCCGTCAACCACTCAGGTGACTCCGATTCCACAGGGTCAATAACCGGAAACATACTTGGCGCAATCCATGGGGAAGACGCCCTGTCTAAAGAATGGCTGAAACAACTGGAGCTATCCCAGGTAATCCGGAGGACAGCGGAAGACCTGTTCAGCGGATTCCGGGGCACCCATGACTGGATTCTTAAATATCTGCCAAAACCGGTTTGACGATAGGGGTTTAATGCTGTATACAGAAGCCTGTATCCTTGAAATGTTATGATTATGAGGTAATCTAATGGGAGATCAGCTGTTTCTTGAAAGATTCATCTGGTTTGATAATGAGGCCCGCCACGGCAGGTATCCCAACTCCAGAGGTCTGGCAGAACAGTTCGAGATATCCATCAAAACAGCCCACCGTTCCATAGACCACTTCCGTGACAGACTCCAGGCCCCACTTGAATATGACGAATCCCGCAAAGGTTTTTTCTACACTGACCTCTCTTTTCAACTTCCGGTAACAAAACTGAGTCAGGATGAACTGACCGCCCTGCTAATTTCCAGAAAACTCATTACCGAAGCGTCAGCAGGAAGCTTGGGAGAGGAGCTGGGGCATATATCAGCCCGGCTTGGCTCCCTGCTTGCGGCCAGCCTTCCAGGCAGAGCCCACCCTGAACATGCCTTCTCATTCC
>CAZXTZ010000386.1:0-2257 GCA_964643645.1 uncultured Geobacteraceae bacterium | reverse complement strand
CGGGCCGTCATTGCCAACAACCCCCCCCCTGTCAAGGGCAAAAACGACCGGAAGATCCTGAAGGCAGACATCATGGAGAACCTGATCATATGCACGTTGAAGGAAAGTTGAATATACGGCAAACACCGGTTTTTTACCCTCTGCCGCAAGTCCTGCAGCAAAGGTAACCCCATGCTGTTCTGCAATACCTACATCAAAAAACCTGTCAGGATGCCTTGCCGCAAAACCTGTAAGTCCGGTTCCATCAGGCATCGCGGCGGTTATCGCGACCACCCTTTCATCTTCTTCTGCAATCCTGGCAAGAGTGTTTCCAAAAATGGCCGTGTAGGAGGCAGCCCCACCCTTCCCCTTCAGAACCTTACCGGTGGTTATGTCAAAAGGCCCGACACCGTGAAAGAGCGAAGGGTTCTTTTCAGCAGGGGCGTAACCCTTGCCCTTGGTTGTTATTACATGGACAAGGACAGCGTTATCCAGTTTCCTGACCCTTTCCATGGTTTCCAGAAGAAGCGGAAGGTTGTGACCATCAATGGGCCCTATATACTCAAAGCCAAAGGCCTGAAAAAGCATGGCAGGAGTAAAGAGACCCTTGAATGAATTTTCAACCTTTCTTGCAAGATGAATTATCCCCTTGCCCATGTCACTGCGGGCATCTGATATGAACTGCTCGGTGCCACGCTTTATCTTGTGGATAAATTCACTGCTTGATGTACGGGATAGAAAACCTGAAAGCGCCCCTACGTTCTCTGCAATTGACATCTCATTGTCATTCAGGACAACAACAAGATCACGATTAAGGTGTCCCGCATGGTTTAATCCCTCAAAGGCGATTCCTCCGGTCATTGAGCCATCGCCAATAACGGCCACAACCTTGTTTTTTCTCCCGTCAAGGTCGCGGGCCACCGCATAGCCTGTAGCGCCAGAAAGGGATGTGGATGCATGTCCCACCTCCCATATATCGTGCTCTGACTCGCATCTTTTCGGAAACCCGCTGATTCCGTCAATAACACGCAGAGTTTTAAAACTGTCCCTGCGACCGCAGATAATCTTGTGGGCGTAGGCCTGATGACCCACATCCCAAAGGAGTTTATCTACAGGCGACTCAAAAACACGGTGCAGAGCTATGGTAAGTTCAACCACTCCCAGGGAAGGTGCCAGATGACCGCCATTGACTGCGCATGTTTCTATAATCATCTGACGCAGTTCAGAGGCAACAGCAGGAAGGTCTGATACAGGCAACTGCCTGAGATCTTTAGGGTCATTTATCTGATTTAATATTGACATTTTTTCAGTTCTTCCGTTCAACGATATATCGGGCTATCTCACGCAATGGCTCTGCACTCTCTCCGAAAACTGAAAGCGCTGTCATTGCCTCATCCATCATGGCCTTTGCCTCCTGCTTTGCTGTAGCAATACCCATTACAGCAGGGTAAGTGGCCTTGCCCCTGGCCTCGTCGCTGCCTGCATCCTTACCTATCTCCTCAGTGGTGCCTTCGATATCAAGAATGTCGTCAGCGATCTGAAAAGCCAGACCTGAAGCCTCGCCGTACCTCCTGATTGCGGCCAGCTGTTTTTCATCAGCTCCGCCAAGAAGGGCTCCGGCCACAACCGAAGCCTTGATAAGAGCGCCGGTCTTGTGTGTATGGATATACTGTACCGTTGGCAGATCAATATCCGGCTTGCCTTCACTCTCCATATCAACCACCTGCCCGCCAACCATACCAAAAGATCCGGCACATGTTGCCATCTCATGTATAACAGCCAGCTTTGAAGCAGGATTAACCGAGGTGGCGAAGCGTGGATCGGAGATCAGCCTGAAGGCCTCTGTAAGAAGTCCGTCACCGGCAAGAATTGCCAATGCCTCGCCGAAAACCTTGTGATTTGTTGGCCGACCCCTCCTGAAATCATCATCATCCATGGCAGGAAGATCATCATGTATAAGCGAGTATGTATGGATCATCTCCATGGCGCAGGCTGCTGGCAATGCATTTTCAATTTCCCCGCCAACCGCTTCGCATGCTGCCAGCATCAGCAGTGGCCTCACACGCTTCCCACCGGCAAATATGGAATAACGCATGGCCTTATGTATACTGCAAGGTCGTTCCTCCTCTTTCGGAAGATACTTTTCAAGGGCAGCGTCAACAATGGCAATTTTTTCTTTAAGGTATACTTTCAGATCCATTAATCAAACCTTTCGCTCAATCTTCATATTCTTCATCTTCTATAACGGTAAAAACCGTTAAGGCTATTGCCATCAAGG
>CAZXTZ010000385.1:0-2257 GCA_964643645.1 uncultured Geobacteraceae bacterium | reverse complement strand
AGGGCGATGTTAACTTTTTGATATGATGAATAAAAAAATTACCAAGCATTGCTTGAACAAAACAGCATCTGGAATGGAATGATGTTTGCGAGTGGGGCAGCGGCATAGATGGGTGTTTCTCAGATGAATGAAGCGAATTTGTAATTATTCAGCACTATCATATCTTCAGAAAAAAACCTCTCATCCCCGAATGTTTCTATACTGCAAACGGCATTAAATTGCGGCTTTCGTTGACCTCTGTAGGTTGGGTTAGCAGTTTCATCGCGTAACCCAACAGCCTTTTCCCCTTCAGCAAACTCATGTCGGGTTACGGCATACACCCGCCTAACCCGACCTACAATTAGCTGCAAACGGCCAAAAATCACGATTTTGTAGGGGCATCCCCTTGTGGGTGCCCTAGACAGCTATGGCAACAACGGTGATACGAGAACAGGGCGGGCACAAGGCACCGCCCCTACAAAAAACGCATTTCTATGCCGTGCGAAGTATATCGGGGATCCATGATGTTGTAGAGACGCAATATTTTGCGTCTCTACTGGATTCCCGATCAAACCATTGGGAATGACGATGGTTTTTAAAAATGTACCGAATAGTTACCCATCTTCTTATCATGCAGATTGAGACAAGAATACTATCCAAAAGTACAGGGATTCTGTCCAGCCAGTCAGCAACGCTGCCTCAGGGTGAAGCTGCAACGCTCGCCTGAGAAGCGCGCCTGATAACTGAAATGCTTCACCTGGGCGGCGGCCAGTCGCAATTCAAGCCCTTCAAGTTCATCGTCATCCAGGCTTTCCAGGGTGGGAGCCTGGTAATCCGGCAGGTTCACGGGGCGGCCATCATGGGCTATGGTTATGATCCCCCTCCCCTTGCGAAGATGGCCCTTAACAGTAATGGCGCAACCCTCGGGCCTGGACCTCTGAAGAAACTGGATCACCTCCTGACAGGCATTGGCCAGAGCCACCACAGGAAGGATTTTCATCTGGCCAACCCCTGCCTGCCCGACCAACCAGCCAAGTATGTCGGAATGCCGGAACTGCAGATCATCTCTGATGCTCCAGGCCTGAGTGGCGCTGAACCCTTCATCAGCAATCTGGCGGGCATCCGGATCTTCAACCTTTCGCACAATCATGGGCAATGCGAAGAGCGCGACATGCATGCCGACAAAGCTCCAGATTATGCTCCAGCTGTTCGGCGGAGATGAAATATGTTTATGGATGACAGCAACTCCCTCCATACCTGCCTGAGGCCAGGCGAACAGCAGATTGGCTGCTGCAAATAACAGGTAGAACAGCCCGAAGAGCGGCTGCAACCGGATTGCCCCTGTTTCGGCAGGGAGGTGCATCAGGGCCTTTCTGGATATGAACAGTGTAATCAGAAAGCCCAGCAGGATAAGAGCCGGTGTCGCCCATAGAAGGAGAGAGAGATCAGGGGAGAGTACCACGCCAGGCAGCCTCCCTCCGTTCTGAATGAGCTTGGCGCTGAAGTAGCCCAGATGGGTAAGCAGCAACAGTGGAATCATCGGCAGGATAAACAGAACCATGATGCGCGAGTCAGCAATGGCAGGAGCCCGCTTTGCAGCAAGGGCGGAGAGCATTCTGAACAGCTGGTACATGGTAACCACAGCAGCAGCCATGAGCAGGGTTCTGAAAAGTACAGGGTTTTCGGTCTGATGCAGAAATTTTGCAAAAGGGAGCATAGGACTGTTCATGGCATGGAAGAATCCAATAAGCCCGCCCATGAACACCACAAGCCAGATAAGAGGCGAAGTCACCGGCGAACGGTGTCCGGTAAGCTCACCAGTTGGCGGTTCAAAGCGGAGCTGGATTGAACCGTTCGGACAGCGTTTTAGACAGGCACCGCAAAGCTTGCATTCAGATGATGCATCAACTGCAAAAGGCACAAGATACATGGGGCAACCGTGGTAGTTTGAATCGGTGACCACGCAATCCTTGGTCTGGCATTCGGCGCAAATCTCTTCATTGGGGCGCATCTTGAAAAAGGAAAGGCGTTGGTAGACCATGCTGATCCCGCCCAGGGGGCAGACATAACGGCACCAGGCATGGCCACGGAAAAACAGGCCGAAGAAAACTGCTCCGGAGAGAATTGCTAGTAATATTATGGCGGTATGGCGAGGTGAGTAAAAGGCCCCTGTCATCTCTTCAAGCCAGAAAAGAAGAAAAAGAGATATGAAGATGAGCCACTCTCCATGTCGTCTGAGGAACTCCGGCGGGGCGAGCCCCAGTCCGGAGAAACGCTG
>CAZXTZ010000384.1:0-2257 GCA_964643645.1 uncultured Geobacteraceae bacterium | reverse complement strand
CCGGATGATGCAACAGAAGAGTATTTTACATCTCAAAGAAACTCATTGAAGCGCATGAAGGCACACTTGCTATTAGCAGTAAACAAGGCGTTGGAACGGAAATTGTGATACGGTTGCCGTATACCAAAGAGAACGATCAGAGATGAAGTAAAGACACAGGCTTGATTATTTCGATAATGTTTTCTTATTTATACACATAAAGGAGTTCTTATGTTTAAAAACAGGCTGACGCCGTTGCTTATCGCACTGTTTGTGCTGCTTCCCGCCATGAGCTACCTGCTTAACTACTACACCGACTGGCTGTTTTTCGTTGAAACCGGTTTTGCATCGGTTTTTACCACAAAACTGTATGCCCAGACCGGTATAGGGGTGCTGTCCGGTCTGTTTCTGTTTGCTTTTCTGGTGCCCAACCTGCTGTATGCGAACAAGGCAGAGTTCCCCCATGCCGGAGAGTACATAGAGGCGGGCACCATCCGGTTGCAGCGTAATCAGACCCTGCCGATGATCAGGCCGATCGGCGTTCTGATTGCTGCCGGCCTTGCCCTGTTTGTGGGGCAGTTCGGAGCCCTGCAATGGGAAAACGTCCTGCTGTTCATCAACAGAATTACAGTGGGCACCGTTGATCCGGTTATCGGCAAGGATATCGGCTTTTACCTGTTCAGCCTGCCGCTGCTGGAGATACTCAGGGGCTACCTGAACTTCATACTGCTGGCGACGCTGGTGTTGACGCTTGTGGTATACTACATCCGTGGCGGTATTGCGTTAGCCCTGCGCGGACTGATTGTTGCGCAACAGGTTCGTCGGCATATCGCGATCCTGCTTGCTCTCTTCTCCTGTGTCATCGCAGCCGGTTTTTACCTGGAAGGGTTCGGGCTGCTGTATGGCAACAAAGGTGCCTTCTATGGCGCTGGCTATGTTGATGTCAATGTCCGGCTGACCACACTTACCACCCTGACCTTCACCACCCCTGTCGCAGGGCTGCTACTGGCATTCGGCCTCTGGAAAGGGACCTGGCGTCTGGTGCTGCTACCCCCGATTGTTGTTGTGGCATCCTACATGATCGGCATGCGCGCCTATCCTGCGCTGCTGCAGAAATTCAAGGTGGCCCCTAACGAGCTTGCCCTTGAGACCCCCTACATTGAGCACAACATCAACTTTACACGCTTTGGCTATGATCTCAAAAAGATCGAAACTGTGCCGTTTGATGTTGACACCAGGCTCTCTGCCACCGAGATCGCCAGCAACGACGCCACCATCAAGAACATCAGGCTCTGGGATCATGCCCCGCTGCTCAAGACCTACAGCCAGCTGCAGCAGATCCGCACCTACTACAAGTTTTTTGATGTGGACAATGACCGCTATATGGTCAATGGCCAGTACACCCAGGTCATGCTGTCCCCCCGTGAACTTTCCTATGCGGATCTGCCCAGCAAAAACTGGATCAACGAGCGTCTGATCTTTACCCACGGCAACGGCATCACCATGGGGCCTGTCAGCCGGATCAGCAAGGAAGGGCTGCCGGAGTTTTACGTTAAGGATATCCCGGCGGTCAGCCTGGCCGATATCAAGGTAACCCGTCCGGAAATCTACTTTGGTGAACTGTCCAACGACTATGTCATCGTCAAGACCAGAGTGCCGGAATTCAGTTACCCCACCGCCACCGGCAACATCAACACCACCTACAACGGTAAGGGGGGGGTACCGGTTGACTCTCTGCTGAAGAAAGCGCTCTTTGCCGCCCACTTCAAAACAGAGAAAATCCTGCTGTCATCAGACATTACCAGTGAAAGCCGGATACTCTACAACCGGAACATCACCAAGCGGGTCAAGGAACTGGCGCCATTTCTCCGTTTTGACGCGGATCCCTACATGGTGGTGGATGATAAAGGCAAGCTGAAATGGATCATTGATGCCTACACCTACTCCTACCGCCTGCCCTATTCCAAAGCGCTGAAGGGTGGAATCAACTACATGCGTAACTCGGTCAAGGCTGTGGTTGACGCCTACGATGGCACCGTTGACTTTTACATCAGTGATCCTGATGACGTGTTGTTGAAGGTCTACGCTAAGATATTCCCCGCACTCTTCAAGCCAATGGCCTCCATGCCGGACGGACTAAAAGCCCATGTCCGTTATTCCCACCAGTTCCTGCAGCTGCAGGCGGCCATGTTCAGCACCTACCATATGACCGACCCGAAGGTTTTCTACAACAAGGAAAACCTCTGGGAAATACCGGTACTTGGCGAAAAGCAGATGG
>CAZXTZ010000383.1:0-2259 GCA_964643645.1 uncultured Geobacteraceae bacterium | reverse complement strand
CGTTCCCCTTGCCATAGCCAGCGGCGCCGGGTCAGTTTCCCGTCAGGTAATGGGATCTGCGGTTATTGGCGGCATGCTGGCGGCATCCTTCCTGGCAATCTTTATGATTCCTGTAACTTTCTATGTGGTAGAGAAACTGGGACACAAAGGAGAAGGGCACGGCACAGCATCGCCGGAGGCCGATACAATTCCTGAAATTTCTGCTGCAAAAGATGACAAGAAGGAGGGCGGCCATGCGTAGACTGATAGCGCTTCTCTCAACTGCGGTAATGCTATCTGCATGTTCAGTTGGGCCGGACTACGTCAAACCTGATATAAAGACACCTCAGAGCTGGAGCATAGATGTGAAGGAAGCCGCTGATGTTGCCAATGTGCAATGGTGGAAGGGCTATGGCGACAAGGTTCTTGACGAACTGGTTGAAAAAGCACTGAAGGAGAATAAGGATCTTCTGATAGCAGTGGCCAGAATTGATGAATATGCAGCCCAGTACGGTATTTCCAGGTCGGAATTCTTTCCGCAGATAGGGGCAGGGGCAACCTATACGCAACAGCAGGCCAAAAGATCCGTTACAAGATCAAACCAGCTGGCCCTGAACGCAAGCTGGGAACTTGACCTGTGGGGCAAGATACGTCGCACCACTGAGGCAGCAAAGGCAGACCTGCTGGGATCAGAAGAGGGACGCAAGGCTACTGTCCTTTCTCTTGTAAGTTCCGTGGCAACCTCATACATAGGTTTGAGAGACCTTGACAAACAGCTTGAGATTGCACGGAGGACAGCCAAAAGTCGTAAGGACTCCCTTGATCTCTTCCAGCTTAAATTTGAGGGGGGTATGATCACGGAAATGGAGCTGGCCCAGAACCAGTCTGAATACGAGCAGGCAATGGCAACCATACCGCAGATTGAAAGATCTATAGCACAGCAGGAGCATGCCCTTTCAATATTGCTTGGAGCGAATCCGGGACCCATCCCCAGGGGTAAAACCATTGACGAACTCCCTGTTCTGATTCCCCCCAAGGGTATCCCGTCCGAAGTGTTGCAGAGGAGGCCTGACATACTTCAGGCAGAGCAGACCCTCATAGCTGCCAATGCTCAGATAGGTGTGGCGCGGTCAGCCTATTTTCCATCCATATCTCTAACCGGTCTCCTGGGGGTATCCAGTTCCGAACTTTCAAAGCTTTTTACCGGCCCTGCCCAGATTTACTCCTACGGCGCTTCACTTACAGCCCCCATATTCACTGCCGGCAAGATATCCAGCCAGGTGAAGGTGGCCGAAGCCCAACAGCAGCAGGCGCTTTTGAAGTATCAGCAGGCCATACAGACAGCCTTCAAGGAGGTTGAGGACGGCCTTGTGGAGCAGAACAAGACCCGTGTGCAGCTTGCTGCCCAACAAAAACAGGTCGTTGCGCTCCGTCTATACGCATCCCTTGCAAGGCTCCGTTATGACAACGGCTACAGTGACTACCTCGACGTGCTGGATGCCGAGAGGAGTCTCTTCAGCGCCGAGCTGTCATATTCACAGACACAGGGGGATCTGCATCAGTACATTATCGCTCTTTACAAAGCCATGGGCGGTGGCTGGGGCCTAAACAACAAGGCTGTAGAAAATTAAGATTACAGGGAGGCGAAATGTCAAAGAGTGGCAAAAAAGCCGAAAAAAAAGAGAATGCAGAGGTTTCAAAAGCCCCAAAGCCTCAAAAAACTGCAAAGGCACAAAAAGATCAGGATGAACCAGTAAAAATGAGTAACAAGGAGTACGAGAAAGAGCTGCTCAAAATGCAGCGTGAGCTTTGTGTCCTTCAGGAGTGGGTCAAGGCCACAGGCCAGAGGGTTGTGGTGGTCTTTGAGGGGAAGGATGCCGCTGGCAAGGGAGGCACCATCAAGGCCCTTACCGAGAGGGTGAGCCCCAGGGTGTTCCGGGTTGTAGCCCTTCCTGTTCCAACCGAGAGAGAAAAGACCCAGATCTATTTTCAGCGTTACATGCAGCATTTCCCCGCAGCCGGTGAGGTGGTCATTTTCGACCGCAGCTGGTACAACAGGGCAGGTGTGGAGTTTGTCATGGGGTTCTGCACAAAGGAGCAGCATACCGATTTTCTGGAGGCATGCCCCTCTGTGGAGTCTTTCATGGTGAACAGCGGTATAAAGCTCATAAAATACTGGCTTGAGGTGAGTAACGAGGAACAGGGGCGCCGGTTTGAAGCAAGGATAGATGATCCCCTTCGCCAGTGGAAACTCTCTAAGACAGACCTCCCTTCGAGGGA
>CAZXTZ010000382.1:0-2262 GCA_964643645.1 uncultured Geobacteraceae bacterium | reverse complement strand
GGGCTGTTTTGCATTACCTGTGACTGCGGTTGATCCAATAGGAGAGAAAGAGGGGGACATGACAATGTCAAACGAGAAAGATCAACGCATGGGTCGGCGAGATTTCTTTGTAACCGCCGGTAAATTGATCATTCCCACACTCGGCGTTTTAGGCCTGAGCCTGGCTATCGGAGACAAAGCGCAGGCGGCCGGATGCAAAAACTGCGCCAGCAACTGCACAAGGAGCTGTATTGGATCGTGCACCGCCACTTGCGAGGGCTGGGCCAAAGGCATGGTCAAATAAACAGAACAAGGATTTCATGGCATATGACGGAGGGCTGAGCTTGGAAAACATCGAAACCGTGGCCATCGGCGAACCCGATTCTTCTTGGCAATCGGGACTGGCGAAGACCATTACCTTTATTGTGACCGAGGCTTGTCAGCTGCGTTGCGGCTACTGTTACATCATTGGCAAAAATGAAACGAATCGAATGACGTTTACGGTGGCGAAAGCATCCGTGGATTATATTCTTCGCAACCGGAAGCTCTTCAACGAAAAATCAGTCATCTGGGATTTCATCGGTGGCGAACCGCTGTTGGAAATCGACCTGATTGATAAAATATGCGACTATATCAAACGGCAAATGTATGAACTGGATCATCCCTGGTTCAATAGTTATCGTTTCAGCTTTTCCACCAATGGGCTGCTCTATGGCCATGAAAAAGTGCAGCGATACATCCGAAAGAACCGGCGGCATCTGAGTATGTCGATCAGTATCGACGGAACTAAGGTCAAACATGATTCGCAGCGTGTTTTTCCTGACGGCAGTGGATCGTATGATGCAGTCGTGAAGAATTTTCCCCTCTGGATGAGCCAATTTCCTGGCGCAGGAACGAAAGCGACCGTGGCCCATCCAGACCTGCCCCTGTTGAAGGAAAGCGTGGTCCATCTATGGGAAATGGGTTTGACGAATGTCGCCATTAATTTAGTGAGCGAAGATGTCTGGAAACCGGGCGATGATCTGATCTATGAGGACCAGTTGAAACAGTTGGCCGACTATATTATTGAGCATGAACTCTACAACACGCATAATTGTTCCTTCTTCTCCAAAATCATTGGTCAACCCATTGATCGCAGCGATGACGGGAACTGGTGCGGCGCCGGCAAAATGTTGGCCATTGACTGCAATGGGGCTTTTTATCCCTGTATCCGGTTTGTTCCGTTTTCGATGCAAAACCGGCCGGCGCGGGTGATCGGCAATTGCTTTGACGGGTTGGATCTGAATAAAGTGAGACCTTTCATGGTACTGAAACGATCGATGCAAAGCCCACCGCAGTGCATGGAATGCGAAGTGGCCAGCGGTTGCGCCTGGTGTCAGGGTAATAATTACGATGCGGCCCAAACAGAAACGATTTATCAACGGGCGATTTATACCTGCAACATGCACAAGGCAAGAGTGCGGGCGAACCAGTATTTTTGGGAGAAATTGGCCAGTAAGCTGGAACAAGAATGAGTTTGAAAGGCTGATGACATGTACAAATATTTACTGGTGATTCTGGAAAAAGGCGCCGCGTCATTTTGCCATTACAGTAATCCTTATTATCATTCCTTGAGGCAACCGTCCTTTATGCCGCTGGAACTGTTGGAAAAAGTGATTCGGTATGCCCGGGACAACGATCTGTTCATTAACTTCCTGTATGGCAAACACAGGCCGTCTTTTGAATATGAAAAGCTCATCGATACGATTGCCCATGTGAAAATGATTCCGGTGTCTTTGCACGAAGCCTATCCGGACGGGGTGCTGGTGTTGGATGCCGGAGACCGTCTATCATTCAAGGAAATCGCCAGAGATCTTGGCCGCAATATTATCTTGCGGGTTGAACGGGCGGATCTGTCTTGCCTCGGTGCCGATCTGGAAGCCCTGAAAGGTAAGTTCAAGCGTCTCAACCTGCATGTAGTGGGCGTGGAACGTTTTACGGAACAGGACATTGCGCTTTATGAAAGTCAACTGAAAAAAATCAGCGCAGCACTTCAGCAAAGCTACAAAGTCGGCGAAGAAATCGAGATAAACGTCCTGACTGACCGGATGCTGCTGCCACAAATGAATAATTGCGATGCCGGCGTCAAACACCTGACTATCGCGCCGAATGGGAAGGGATATGTCTGTCCCGCCTTTTACCATGACGATGAAGACGCCAATGGGATTGGCGTCTGGAACGAAGATCAGGAGCTGGAAATCGTCAATCAACGACTGCTGTCTCTCGAATGTGCGCCCATCTGTT
>CAZXTZ010000381.1:0-2271 GCA_964643645.1 uncultured Geobacteraceae bacterium | reverse complement strand
TGCCGAATATCTTCATATACAGGGTAGCGCTGCCGGTACCGCAAGCAAGCAGAATAGAGTAGATGCCCCATTCTCCAAACAACTGTATAGGTTTGGTAGCGTAGGAAAGCAGAAACTTGACTGTCAGCAGATCCAGAACAACCCGCACAGTTCGGGAGATGCCATATTTGCTGGTGCCATGCAGACGGGGATGATGCCTAACCGGAATTTCCGTCACCCTTGCGCCTATCCTTGAGGCCAGAGCCGGGACAAAACGGTGCATTTCTCCATACAGCCCGATACCATCAAGCACTTCACGACGGTAAGCCTTGAGGGTGCAGCCATAGTCATGAAGATGAACATCTGTAAAGCGTGAGATCAGTCCGTTTGCAATAATGGACGGCAACTTCCGGTTTATGAATGTATCTTGCCGATCCTTGCGCCAGCCGGAGACCACATCATATCCTTCCTTGATCTTTTCCAGAAGCAGGGGGATATCAGCCGGATCATTCTGGAGGTCGCCGTCCATCGGGACGATCACCGCACCACGGGCAGCCTCGAATCCCGCTGCCATGGCGGCTGTCTGACCAAAATTCCTGCGGAAACGGATTACTCGTAACCTGCTGTCTCTCAGAGCAATTTCCTTTAGACGCTGAAATGACGAGTCTCCTGATCCGTCATCCACACATATTATCTCATAATCAAGCCCAACCGGATCAATGGCAGCTGTTATGCTTTCATAAAGAGGTTTTATATTGTCCTCTTCAAAATATATCGGAACTACAATACTTAAATCCATTCAGGAAGCTCCGTCAGACGACTCCGCAAATTCATGCCTGCGAACAGACACAGGCTTTTCTATATAACACGCCTTTGATTGAAGGGGGAGAATAAAGCCTGCAAGAAGGCCCAGGCCGTTGAAGATATGTATTATCAGAAACAGGACTGGCAGCAGAAGGAAGTAAAGGAGACTTTTCCTGCTGACTGCAACATGCAGTGAGGCAACAAGGGATATGATACAGTAGGCTATAACAGGAATCCGCCATAAATAATTGACAACAAATGGCAGGGAACAGAGATAGAGGACAAATCCAAGGGGTATAAAGCTGGCTATTCCACTTATTCCGGCAATCCTGGTCTGACGTCCCCTACCCTGACCGTATCTGAACATCTGCTTTGCAAAGTGTGGGACGCTGGCTCCGCTCAACCCTCAGTTCAGGGTCATGGAGTATCCTCCCCCCGCTCTTTCCAAGCCTGTCCAGCAGCTCATTCTCCTCATTGGGGTAGAGCCTCTCATCAAACCCGCCGCAGGCAAAAAAAGCATCCTTCCTGATGGCCAGATTGCAGAGGATAAGCTCCTTCTCTGTGGTGTCACGAAGTTCTCCGGTTGAGCGGTAGCGGTTGCGCACAGCGCCAGCCCCCAAAGGGGATTGAAGGGCTGCAGCTATACACTGCTGAAGCAGGGAGTCATGCGACGGTGTAATGGATGGCCCGCCAACCACAACAACTGCAGAATCGCTGAAATGCTTTTGGATCATTGATATCGAATCAGGAAAAACCATGGAGTCGTCATCAAGAAAGTAGACAACCTCTCCGGTGGCCTGCCTTACAGCCTCGTTTCGCTGAATACTTGGATTTGTCCCTTCAGCAACAAGTATCTCCAGCTCTGCAGCAGAGAGATCCAGAGCAGCCAGCCCAACAATTGCAAGGGGCTCTAATCCCGGACGCACCGGTATGACTATTGAGATAGCAGGCATGAATTACGCTCAGATAACAGCATTAGTCCACCCCTCAGACAGCACCTCGGTCTGCTCCAGCACGATCCGGTCAGTGGCCTGGGCAGGCGGCTGACGCAGCAGGTCGCTGCAACGGGAAAAGGTGCCGAACAGTTGGTCATCCAGGTCGTTACGGTCAGTCAGGATCACCAGGGTCGGGTTCTGCATGGCCGGATCACGGATCACCCGTCCGGCATAGAAGGCCATGGTCAGGCTTTTGCCGGAACCCTGGGTATGCCATACCACGCCGATGCGCCGGTCCCCCGGATCGCCGCCGGGCTGCTGGCCGCTTTCATACCTGCCAATCTCTTCAGACACACGTTCAGCCTTAGCCAGTTTTCCGGCACGGATGGTCTCATGCAGCGCCGTGTTGACGGCATGGAACTGATGATAACCCGCCATCTTCTTGATCAGGCTGCCGCTGCCGTTATCCTCAAACACGATAAAGTAGTTCAACAGGTCCAGCAGACGGCGCTTGTCAAACACCCCTTCCAGCATTACCTGCAGTTCCGGCATC
>CAZXTZ010000380.1:0-2304 GCA_964643645.1 uncultured Geobacteraceae bacterium | reverse complement strand
ATAATTATCAATCATTCCGTGTTGTTGACGAACTTGAAGAGCGTTATCCGGATTTTGACGGACTTAATCTTTCATGGGAGGTTAGGGAGGGAATTCTTAAGCACTCCTCTCCACACGATGTTCCGACAAACATCATGGATGAGTTCCTGCCCGGATCAGTTCCTTCTATTGAAGCCCAGATTATTAATTATGCCGATGAGATAGCCTATAACAACCACGATCTTGATGATGGACTCAAATCAGGCTACCTGACCCTTGAGATGCTTGAATCAGTTGATATCTGGCGCAGGGCTGCAAGCCGGATCAGGGAAAAGTACCCTGCCATTGATGACAAGCGTCTTATTGCACGCACGGTCAGCAGCCTTATCGGACTGCAGCTTAATGATATATGTGAGACAATATTTTCCAATATCAACGGATATGGCATTAAAAACCTTGCTGATCTGCTGCGGGTCAACAGGGTTGTTGTTCACTTCAGCCCGGATCTTGAACAGGAAAACCAGATGCTCAAGCGTTTTCTTAAAGAAAGGCTGTACCGACATTACAAAGTGGACAAGATGAGGGTAAAGGCCGAACATGTTCTGTCACGGCTTTTTGAGGTATATGTCCGTCGTCCCAATCTGCTGTCTCCAAAATATCACCGCCGTATTGAACATAACGGGGTTGAACGTACAGTTGCGGATTATCTGGCCGGAATGACTGACAGATATGCCCTTGATGACTATAAGACCCTGTTTGAGACGTTTGAAAGGTCATAAGTCTCTTTTATTCTTTATTTGACAGCTGTGGAACTGATGATATGCTTCACAAATAAACAGTCTCTTCACGGGGGGGACATGCTTGACAACATAAAGATACTTGCCGTTGATGACGACAATTTCAATCTGCAGATTATTACAGCAATGCTTCAGGACACATCAGCAGACATCAATACGGCAAATAACGGTCAGGAAGCCCTTGATTTTCTTGAATCAAATCCTGACACCGATATTGTTCTGCTTGATCTTCAGATGCCTGTGATGGATGGTTTTGAGGCGCTGAACAGAATCAAGCAGAGTTTCAAGCTTATGAAAATCCCGGTTATTGTTGTTACTGCGGATCAGCAGGAGGTGACAAAGGTTCTTGGCCTGGGGGCCAATGATTTTATTCCCAAGCCGTTTAATCCTGACGAGCTTCGACTTCGGGTTATGAACCATGTAAGAAGCAAGAAATATCAGGATATTATCAATAATATAAATGTTGTGCTTGAAAAAGAGGTGGCAAAGAAGACAGCTGCACTTCAGGCTGCCCTCACCCTTTCAAAAGAGGCAGAGTATGAGATATCACTGCGACTTGGCCGTGCATCTGAATTCCGTGATATGGAAACAGGTATGCATATCCGCCGTATCAGTGAAATTTCCAAAGTAATGGCTCTTTTGGCCGGCCTTTCCGATGAGGATGCCGAACTTCTCCGTTGTGCCTCGCCGCTCCATGATGTCGGCAAGATTGGTATCCCGGACCGGATATTGCTTAAACCTGGCAGGCTTGATGAAGAAGAGATGCGGATAATGAAGATGCACACAACTATCGGCGGCAGGATACTCGCGGATGGCGAGCGCTTCAGATCCCTTGAAGCAGGCAGGATTGTGGCTCTGCAGCACCATGAAAAGTGGGACGGCAGCGGATATCCTGAGGGATTGAGCGGAGAGAGTATCCATATTTCTGCACGTATTGTAATGATTGCAGATGTCTTTGATGCCCTGGCTTCTGATCGTCCTTACAAGAAAGCATTTCCGATGCCCAAGATACTTGAAATAATGCAGGAAGGGGAGGGCGTTTTTTTTGATCCCCGTCTTCTGGGGCTGTTTCTGGAAAACATTCAGCAGTTTATTGAAATACGGGATCGCCTCAAGGATAAGGAGCTGGAGGATGACCCCTTGCTTGAGCTTATGGCTGTTAACTGAAAATCTGTAAATTTCTAATTCTATGTTGTTACATTGCAAACCAGCAAACCTTAACCCCCTCAATCCCCCTTAGATAAGGGGGAGGTTTTAAAGCTCTCCCCTTATCTAAGGGGAGCGGGGAGGGGTTAAAGATTTCAACACAACGCTAATCTGTAAATTTCTAAAGGGAGGTACTTGTAAAATGCTTAAATTTTCCAGATTGCTGAATATCATCCCGGCTATTCTTGCGCTTTCTCTCCTGTCGTTGCCTGTATCTGTGCTGGCAGCTCCCAACAACATGCTGATTTACTGCGGTATTACGATGGTAAGGCCGATGACAGAGATTGCCAAGCTGTTTGAAAAGCAGGAAAAAATTACAATA
>CAZXTZ010000379.1:0-2346 GCA_964643645.1 uncultured Geobacteraceae bacterium | reverse complement strand
CAGGGCGTTTCCAAGAAAGCACCTCTCCCCGGTCTACTGGCAGCGGGAGCTGGGGAATTACCACAACTCAATCCAGCATATCCTCCCTTCCGTCTTCGAGCAGGTGCGCTCAATCATCACCCAGGCTGAAGCGAACAGCGAGATGACAATTCCGCTGATAAAGAGGCTGGCAACCCGCGAGAGTTACGGCACCTGGAAAAACGTCATAGAGCTTCTGCACAACGAGATAGGCTGGGAAATGCCGCCGGGGCAGAAGAATCTGCTGCATACCAGCTGCATAATAGAGCAGGCAAAGGATTATCTGCAGTACCAGAGATACCTGAAGATGGAGACGGTCTTTTTCCCGCAGGCCATTGTGGAGATCAGCGCTGCGGTTTTCTGGGGGCTGCTGAGCAGGGAAGAGGCTCTGGATCAGGCGACCGAACTCGGTTTCCCGGACAGGCCGCAGATAATGAATCTGCTGGCTTCTGATCTGAAGATTGATATGTAGGGCTAAGGCTACACGGGAGATACATGTTTTTTTATGGCCTGCCGCACTCAAATACAAGGGGTTACTGATATGAACATAATTGACTTTTTGCCTGATGCGACTCTGGTTATTGATGCCGCGGGGTGTGTAATTGCATGGAACCGTGCCATGGAAGAGATGACCGGCGTGCCTGCATCGGAGATGCTGGGCAAGGGGAATTATGAATATGCCATTCCGTTTTACGGTGAGCGGAGGCCCATACTGGCAAATCTTATCTTCATGCCTGCCGAAGAGATTGAGCAGCGCTATGATTCGGTGCAGCGGGACGGCGAGACCCTGGTGGTGGATATCTTTATTCCGACACTGGGAGAAGGTGGAACCTGTCTCTGGGCAAAGGCGGCTCCTTTATATGACGAGGCTGGGAAGCTTACCGGCGCAATCCAGACTATACGGGACATAACCGAACGCCGCAGGGCCAGCCAGGAGATCGAACAGAGCAAGAACCGGCTTTCCGAGATCCTCTCCTTTCTGCCTGATGCCACACTGGCTATAGACCTACAGGGGAGGGTGATTGTCTGGAACAGGGAGATGGAGCTTCTGACCGGCGTGCCGGCTTCAGAGATTATGGGGAAAGGTGACATGCAGTACGGCGCGGTTTTTTATGGTGAACCCCGTCCCATACTTGTTGATCTGGTGCTTATGCCGGATGCAGATCTGGAAAAGAACTACCGGACTGTCAAGCGGGAAGGGGACACCCTGTTTGCTGACACCTTTGTCCCCCGCTTCCGCGAACAGGGGGCCTATCTTTGGGCAAAGGCCAGCCCTCTTTATGATCAGGCCGGAAACGTGGTGGGAGCCATTGAGACCATCCGCGATATAACAGATCGTATTCTGGCCGATGAGCGGCTTGCCCGGGCCAATGCCGAACTGCAGATAGCGGCTGAGATACAGCAGAGCTTCCTCCCATCTCAGATCCCCAGGATTGAGGGTTTCGACATCGCCGCCAGAAGTGTCATGGCAAAGGAGGTTGGAGGCGATTTCTTTGATGTGATACCGTTTGAGGTAATCTCATTCGGCAAAGGCTCATTCGGCCTGTTAATAGCCGATGTATCCGGCAAGGGGATACCTGCGGCCCTTTTCATGGCGCTTTCCCGCATAGTGGTAAGGATAAATGCATTCTGGCACAATGACCCTGCCACAGTAATCCACCATTCCAACAACTTTATCACCCAGGATTCAAAAACCGGAATGTTCGTTACCCTGTTTTACGGAATTCTTTCGGAACATGACCAGACCCTCACATACGTTAATGCAGGCCACAACCCTCCGCTGGTTTACAGGGCTGCTGATGCAACCATTGAAACGCTTGATCCCACAGGGATATTCCTGGGAGGGCTTGAGGATCAGGAATACAGAACTGAAAAGGTTAAAATCGGGCCGGATGACGTTGCTGTCCTTTATACCGACGGGGTTACCGAATCCATAAATGCAGCAGTGGAGATGTTCGGAGAGACAAGGCTTAAAGAACTGATCAGGCTTCACGCAAAATTGACCGCTGCGGAGATAATGGAGAAGATTCTTGAAGCCGTAAACCTGTATGCCGAAGACCTGCCCCAGTTTG
Source organism: uncultured Geobacteraceae bacterium (assembly GCA_964643645.1). Lineage (GTDB taxonomy): Bacteria > Desulfobacterota > Desulfuromonadia > Geobacterales > Pseudopelobacteraceae > Trichlorobacter. Next base: position 256 of record CAZXTZ010000379.1, on the reverse strand, counting down.
ATGACATTACCCTGATGGTGATCAAGGGGACGAGGTAGGGGGGCAGGAAGAGTTACGACAAACTCTCTGTGGCTGCCCGTCAGAAAAAGTGGGACACTTCCCATTTATTTCAGCAGTTATACGAAGAAACGTGGAACCGCTTAAAAGTCGGCTCCACGTTTGTAATTGTCTTTGAAATTTAAGCAGTATATTTTGGGCAATAAAAACCCCGGGATCGTCACCGACTCAAGGTCGGGAGAGGATTTCTCCGGGGGCT
>CAZXTZ010000378.1:0-2348 GCA_964643645.1 uncultured Geobacteraceae bacterium | reverse complement strand
CAGAGGGGATGGTGTCACTGGAGGAAGCCGGTAAATCTCATTCCGGAATAATGACCGGGGTATGATCCGCAACCACTTCACCATAACCGGTATCGTCCAGGGTGTAGGTTTCCGCCCCTTTGTCTACCGTCTGGCAACTGAGCTGGGCCTTACCGGTCTGGTTCGCAATACATCAGCCGGAGTGGAGCTGGAGCTACAGGGGGGCGCTGATCGCCTGGATTCTATCAGATACCGCCTGCAAGAGGAACTTCCTCCTCTGGCAACGATTACCTCCATTGATTCCTCTGAAATCCCGCAGATAACGAATGAAACCCGGTTTGAGATTCTTCCCAGTACTGACGGCAAGCGAGAGGTTCAGATAGCTCCGGATACAGCGCTTTGCAAGGACTGCCTCAGAGAACTTCTTGATTCCGCTGGCCGTCGCTATCAACATCCTTTCATCACCTGCACAAACTGTGGCCCAAGATGGACAATCGTTACCGGCATCCCCTACGACCGTCCTCTGACAACCATGTCCGGTTTCCCGCTTTGTCCTGCCTGTGAAGCGGAATACAGGAATCCGAAAGATCGCCGTTTCCATGCCCAGCCGATTGCCTGCCACGGATGTGGGCCACAACTCTCTATTGTCCCGTATCACCCTGATCCCCTGCCAAATGCTGTTGAGCGCTTGCAGCAGGGGCAGATTGTTGCAGTCAAGGGGCTTGGGGGCTATCATTTGGCTGTGGACGCCTGCAGTGATAAAGCTGTTGCCAGGTTGAGGCAGCGCAAGCTTCGTGACGAGAAGCCATTTGCGGTAATGGTGCCTGACCTGACAGTGGCGAGGCGACTGGCTGAACTGTCGGAAATGGAGGAGCGTCTGCTGACCGGTCCTGAGGCGGCGCCGGTGGTTATTGTTCATCGTCACAGTTCCCATATATCGCCGCTGGTTGCGCCAGGTAGTCAATGGATCGGCATGATGCTGGCCTATACGCCGTTGCATCAACTGCTGTTTACTGACACCAGGCTGGATGCGCTGGTTATGACCAGCGCCAATGCCTCAGATGAGCCGATGATTGCGGATGACGACGAGGCGCTTGAGAGGTTGTCCGGCATTGCCGATGCCATTCTGGCCCATAATCGCTCAATCCATGTCCGTACCGATGATTCAGTGCTGCGGGTTTTTCAGGGAAAACCGCTTTTCTACCGCCGTTCCCGTGGATATGTCCCGCGTCCTGTTACCCTGCCGTTTGACGCAGTAGAGGTACTTGCCGTGGGTGGGGAGCTAAAAAACACAATCTGCCTTACAAGGGGCAACCTGGCTTTTGTAAGCCAGCATATCGGTGATCTGAAAAATGAGGCTACTCTCGATACCTTTCGCCTGAGCATAAAGCATCTTTCCGACATTATGGAGATCAGGCCGCAGCTTGTTGCATCTGATAACCATCCGGATTATCTCTCCACCCGTTATGCTGAGGAACTTGCCCTGCCCATAATCAGGATACAGCATCATCACGCCCATCTGGCTTCCTGTATGGCCGAAAACGGCCTTGTTGGTGAAGTTATCGGAGTTATACTGGATGGAACCGGACTGGGAGATGATGGAACTGTCTGGGGGGGCGAGTTTCTGACTGGCGGATACAGGAAAGTTGAAAGGGCCGGACATTTCCATCCTGTAAGGCTGCCTGGCGGGGATGCGGCTGCCCGCGATACATGGAGAATGGCTCTTTCATACCTGCATCAGGCTTTCGGGGACGCTGTATGGAAAATGGATATAAATGGAATGCCTTCCATTTCCTCATCCGGACATGCTGCCATAAGACTCATGCTTGAAAAGGGATTCAACTCCCCACTCAGTTCAAGCGCAGGCAGACTGTTTGATGCTGTGGCTTCAATACTGGGGCTTTGCAACAGAAACAGCTTTGATGGACAGGCAGGAATGGCACTTGAATCCATTGCAGAGACTACGGAAGATCTTGTTCCCCTCCAGTTCACTATGTTGCCCGGTTTTCCCTTTCAGCTTTCTTTTGTTCCAATGGTAAAAGAGCTTTTTAAAAGGTTCTCATCTGGCGAGAATGTTGCCCGCCTTGCCAGAGCCTTTCACAAATGTCTTGCGGAAGCGGTACTGGCCGGATGTATTCATATCCGTAATAACAATGGGCTAAACCGGGTTGTGCTTTCCGGCGGTGTATTCCAGAACCGTCTTTTATCTGAGATGCTTCATGCCCGCCTTGTGGAGCAGGGCTTTGAATGTTATCTTCATCGCCTGGTTCCTCCCAATGATGGTGGAATATCGCTGGGACAGGCTGCAATTGCGGCAAGGAGGATCTGATATATGTGTCTTGGTGTGCCAATGCAGATTGTATCTATAG
>CAZXTZ010000377.1:0-2351 GCA_964643645.1 uncultured Geobacteraceae bacterium | reverse complement strand
CATATCTGAACCGATGGAGCTTGATGAAAGACTGCTTGCAAAAGATGAGATGGGGATGCTTCTTGGCGCTGTAGTTGGAATGAGCCAGGCCCAGACCACACTTGACACAGCCCTTGCAGAAATGACCGTTTCTTTGAGAAAGAGCAGGGATGAAGAGATCCGCCGAGATCGTCTGAAAACCGGTCTGCATGAGTTGAACAGGATATTGAGAGAAGAGCACAGTACTCTGGAGCTCCTTGATTACTCTCTCGCATTTATGACTGCATATCTGGATGCCGGTGTCGCTATTATCTATCTTTACAACGAACGGGAAAAGCTGTTGGAAAAGGTTTCCGGATATGCAGTATCCGTTGCCGATGGCGCTGAAAATCTTTCTTTAAGAATTGCTGAAGGTCTGGTGGGTCAGGTTGCCTCTGATCTTAAACCGATACACCTGAGTACGGTGCCTGCCGGATATATGACAATCTCATCAGCCCTTGGTGAAGCTGATCCGGTAGAGATAGCCATTTTGCCTATAGTGCATAACAATATTCTTGCAGGAGTTATGGAAATTGGCAGTTTCAGACCTTTTTCCGATGAAGATCTGGATTTTTTGCAGCAGGGCCTTGAAGGAGTTGCCATTGCAATATTAAACAACAGATCCCGTGAACTTGTAGCTGAACTGCTTGAACAGACACAGACACAGTCCGAAGAACTGAGGACTCAGCAGGAAGAGTTGCAGCAAACTAATGAAGAGCTTGAAGAACGGGCACGGATGCTTGAATCAAGGATAAGGTTTTCATGAAACCAGCGGAGCTTGCCGATCTTGAGATAAAACTTCTCATGGAAGGGATATTCCATGTTTATGGATATGATTTCAGGGATTACGCAGAGGCCTCCCTTCGCAGGAGAGTTGGCCGCTGGCTCTCCGATTCCGGTTTTAAAACTGTTTCCTCTGCCCAGTCCCAGCTACTTCGCTCCCCTGCCCTGTTTGAATCACTGCTAAGAGGCATAACAGTAAATGTGTCAGAAATGTTTCGTGATCCAACATTTTTTCGGGCGATAAGAGAGCATGTGGTTCCCTATCTGAAGACATATCCTTTTGTAAAAATCTGGCATGCAGGCTGTGCTTCCGGTGAAGAAGCTTATTCAATGGCGATACTTTTACAGGAAGAAGGGTTGAAAGGACGATTCAGGCTTTACGCAACCGACATTGATGCCAGTGTGATAGGAAAGGCCCAGGAAGGGATCTATCAGGTTCAGGATATGCAGCGTTTTACGAAAAACTATCAGTTATCAGGAGGAAACTGTTCTTTTTCAGATTATTACACCGCTCGCTACGATCGAGCAGTTTTATCTGCATCACTGCGGGATAACCTTGTTTTTGCCACACACAACCTGGCTGTTGATTCTGACTTCGGGGAGATGAACCTTATTTTGTGTCGCAATGTATTGATCTATTTCAACCCGATCCTAAAAAACAAGGTGCTGGAGCTTTTTAATAACAGCCTGGTAGCAGGAGGGTTCCTCTGTCTCGGTTCAAAAGAGAGTCTGGAACATCGCCTGATTTCAAACAGGTATGATGAAATAAAACCCCGTACCCAGATTTACAGGAAAAAATATGGCAGCCAGTAAACCTGAAAGAAAATACAAGGCAGTGGTCATTGGGGTTTCAACCGGAGGTGTTTCTGCATTAAAACAGATTTTACCAGGTCTGCCACAGGATTTTCCAATTCCTGTTATGGTTGTAACCCATATAACCCCCACTGCTGATGACGGTCTTGCAGTTCTGCTCAACAGCCTTAGCAGCATCATTGTGAAAGAAGCGGCAGATGAGGATATGCTGACTCCCGGCACGGTCTATCTGGCTCCGGCCAACTATCACCTGCTGGTTGAACGCAATGGCACTCTGGCACTTTCAGTTGATCCACCTGTCAATTTTGCGCGACCATCAGTTGATGTCCTTTTTGAATCTGCCGCAGAGGTGTACGGCCCTGCCTTGATCGGCACTATACTGACTGGCGCCGGAAACGACGGAAGCAACGGCCTGTTTATGATAAAACGTACTGGCGGAATCACCATTGTGCAGGATCCTGAAGATGCTGAGATGGATTCAATGCCTAAAAAAGCCATTGAGTTGCTGACACCCGATTATCTGGTATCATTAAAAAAACTGCCTGCTCTGCTTATAAAACTTGCATCTACTTAATCAGGGAAATATTTATGAGCCTTGCACTTCCATCTGACATACCTGTTCTGCTTGTTGATGACCGTCCAGAAAACCTGTTGTCACTTGAAGGTCTGCTTGGTGGCCAGAATTATGAACTGGTACGGGCGCTTTCAGGCAATGAAGCCTTAAGGCTGGTGCTCAA
>CAZXTZ010000376.1:0-2352 GCA_964643645.1 uncultured Geobacteraceae bacterium | reverse complement strand
AAATTCCTGGCCCTTTGGAACCGGCTCACCCCCCACCTGTCCCGCCGGGTTCACCGTGTTCTGAGCGTTTACAGCGTTTACGATCTCAGGGATGGTTATATTCAGCTTTGCCAGCTGGTCCGGGCGTACCCATATACGGAGAGCGTACTGGCCGGCGCCGAACACGGTGACACTGGCAATACCCTTTATCCGGGTCATCTGGTCGTTTATATTGATGTAAGAATAGTTTGCCAGAAATACGTTGTCGTAGGACCCCTTGGGTGAATACAGGGCGAACATGACCAGCGGTGATGATGTTGATTTTTGAACCGTTATCCCGTAATTGCGCACATCGGAAGGGAGCTGGGACTCGGCCTGCCCCTCTCTCATCTGCGCCAGTATCTGATCGGTGTTGGCGTCTGTCTTCAGGTCAAAATAGACATACAGGTTTGATGTGCCGTTGTTGGCGTTGATAGAGTACATGTAATCCATGTTGTCAACGCCGGACATCTGCTGTTCGATCGGTGTGGCAACCGCCTGCTCAAGGGTCAGTGCATCCGCGCCTGTGTAGGTTGAGCTGACTTGTACAGCAGGGGGGACGATGTTGGGAAACTGGGCGATGGGAAGGCTGGTTATGGTTACCAGGCCGATTGTTACCATGAGAATTGAGATAACTATGGCAACAATGGGCCTGTTTATGAAGAACTTTGACATATCAATTTACCTCTTGTCCGGTTTTGGAGAAGCTGGAGCTGTTGCTCCCTTGCTTTCATCTTTTTTCGGAACAAACGGCTTGGGATCAACCTGAATGCCAGGACGGGCCTTCTGTGTCCCTTCCACAACAACCTTGTCACCGGCCTTAAGGCCTTCCTCAATTATCCATTCGCTGCCAAACCTTTCCGCAACCTTTACAGGACGGACATCTGCCTTGTTATCTGCTGTTATCACTGCAACAAGGTATTTGCCCTGCATCTCGGTGACGGCGCGCTGTGGTATCAGCAATGCCCCCTTCCGTACCCTGATTACAGCCCTCAACCTTCCAAACTGTCCAGGGCGCAGAAAATTGCCGGGGTTATCAAAAAGAGCCCCTACCTTAAGAGTACCGGTATTCGGGTCAATCTGACGGTCTGCCAGGGTAAACCTGCCTTTATGAGGATACAGGCTGCCATCGGTAAGTATAAGTTCCAGCGGTATCTTGTCCACGGTAGAACCAGACATCTCCCTGGCTTTAAGATGTTCCTGCTCGCTAACATTTATGTAGACTTTTATGGGATTTACTGTTGATACGGTGGTGAGCTCATTCTGCATCGAGGGGCTCACCAGGTCACCCAGCTGTGCCTTGGCAATACCTGCAACACCATCAACAGGGGAGGTGATCTTTGTAAAACCGAGATTAAGTTTGGCCGTCTCAGCTGCAGCTGCAGCTGCTCCGATTGCCGCTTTTGCCGCCTCAACGCTGGCCTTGGATGAAGCCTCCTTGCCTATGGCATCGTCCAGATCCTTCTTTGAAACTGCATTCCGTTTGGCGAGTGGACGAATCCGGTCAAGATCTGCCTTTGATGATATGTAAATCGCCTCCTGGCTGGCAAGATTACCTTTTGCCTGGTCGAGGCCCGCAAGGGCCTGATCAAATGCGGCCTGAAAAGTACGCTGGTCTATCTCGAAAAGGGCCTGCCCCTTCCTGACCAGATCCCCTTCCCTGTAGTTCTGCTTTATGAGATAGCCGGTAACCTGGGGTTTGATGACGGCATTAACGTAACCATCCATCGCCCCTACCCACTCAGTGGTTATGGGGACATCCTGCTGTTTCACCTCAACGTATTCAACAACAGGCGGGGGCTGGGCAGCATGTTTTTCTTTATTGCATCCGCAAATTGAGATTGCCAGCATAAGGGTTAATCCAGCCATTAAAAAACGGCGACCTGCACGGCGCTCAAGCATTACAACGCAGATGGATTTGCGGATCATTTTGTCTCTCCCGTATAAAATTTATTCTTAATTCTTAATGTCTGATACGAATGAATAATTATTTGTAACATGTAATTCAGGTTTTGCAAGCTGCATCTGTATACAACAAGAAAGAATCCTGCAAGTGGGCAGCAGAATAGCTAATGAAACATGTTTATCCCTTACGCATGGTTGCTTCGTGAGGCCTCAGGCGCTGCAGGAGATAGGTTGAGACTGTGAACTCTGCCGCCATATTCATCTCCCTTCGGTTTCAATAAAAAGATACGCCAAAAAAATGTATTTATTCCACTTTGCAATCAAGATGATACTTATACCATACTAGACCTGCGAGGTTTTGAAAACCTGGCAGGTCTGTTTGATGTCAACTTGAATGCGAGTTGGAATTAACAGAACTGGATCTGGTTT
>CAZXTZ010000375.1:0-2363 GCA_964643645.1 uncultured Geobacteraceae bacterium | reverse complement strand
TGACTGGTTTGCAGAAAAACAGATCGAGTTTCTATTCTGTTGTGACGCCAACTTCGGAATTCTGGAGCGGGATTCAGATATCGTTGAGAAGGTTGTCGCATGTAAGGCTGACAAACGCTTTCCCAAGGCGTTTTCGGCGCAGAGCACCAAAAATTCGACGGAGAAGATTTTTGAGCTTCAAAAACGGCTGAATGAGGCGGGGCTACAGAAGGGGGTCAATCTGGCGCTGCAGTCACTCCATATTCCGACTCTGGAAGCAATAGAGCGAAGCAACATCTCTTCGGAGGTCTACGGCGAACTATTGACACTTTTCAATAATGCTGGAATTCCGGCCTTTAGTGACCTGATCCTTGGTCTGCCTGAAGAAACATATGACTCATATGTAGATGGAATCGAACGGATTATTAATCAGGGACAGCAGACACGAATTCAGTTCATAAACCTTACGATCCTCGAAAACAGTGCAATGGCTGACAATGATTACCTAAATCGATACGGTCTCAAACTTGTTGATTCCAGGATAGTCTCTCATCATACCTCGCTTCAGGAGGCAAGCGGCGTAAACGAGACCCAGAAGCTGGTAGTCGGCAGCAGGGCAATGCCGCCGGACAGCTGGATCAAGGCGCGCATCTTTTCATGGGTTGTGGCGCTCTTTTACTATGACCGCCTGCTCCAGATTCCTATCCTTATATTGTCTCGTCTGGGTGGAGTGGGAATTCGAAGGATTATGGAGCATTTAATATCGCGAGGGGTTGCTTATCCAGTAACAGGAAAGCTGCTCTCCTTTATTTCTCAAATGGCCTGGGGGGTTGCCTCTGGTAAACCGGAATATGTTCCATCTCCTGAGTATCTCAATATCTGGTGGCAAGTGGATGAATACCTGCTACTACGTCTGATGCGCGAGCGTGAAATTGATGCTTTCTATGAGGAGGCGTCACAGATTCTTGAGCCACTGTCAGCAGATCTTCCGCCAGGGTTGCTTGATGAGGCGCTGCATTTAAGCCGACAGCTTCTAAAGTCGCCATTTGAAACTGAAGATTTTGAAATTGTCCTTTCTTATCAGATTCCGGAAATACATGCTGCCCTGCAGAAAATTGAACTGTGCGAACCAGTCAAAGGGAACTATCATTACCGGATTGATCGCACATCTGTACGCTGGGAGAGTTGGGATATCTGGATGCGTGAAGTCGTATGGTATGGCAGTAAAAAAGGTGATTATCTGTTTAATGTGCAATCGATATAGAACAGGCGAAGAGCTTTTATGAATTACAGAAACCTTGGAAATACAGGGCTTGAAGTCTCCGAGATAGGCTTCGGAGCCTGGGGTATCGGAGGCGGGGCAGGCGGACATCCGGCGTATGGCCCAACTGACGACAGGGAGTCGATCCGAGCTTTGCGGACCGCACTGGACGTCGGGGTCAATTTTTACGATACCTCTGATCTTTACGGGATGGGGCACAGTGAATCGATTATAGGACAGGCGTTTCATGCTGTTCGCGACCGTGTGCTGATTGCCACCAAGGGGGGGATGGTAAACGCTGGAGGAGATCAGGATTTCTCCCCCTCATATCTGGGCAGATCACTGGAACAAAGCCTTAGAAGGTTAGGCACTGACTATATTGATCTTTATCAACTGCATTCGCCTGCAGTGGAACTTCTCGAAAAGGACGAGAAGCTCCTCCCGTTTCTGGATTCTCTGGTGCGTGACGGGAAAGTCCGCGTTATCGGTCTTTCGGCCCGCTCACCCCAGGAGGCGTTGATTGCAGTCGGGCAACATGGCATAAAGGTGGTTCAGGTAAACCTGAACCTGATTGACAGGCGTGCTATTGAGAGTGGTTTGCTCGCACGCTGTGCGGAGCTGGGAGCCGGGGTTGTGGCAAGGACACCGCTCTGTTTCGGTTTTCTGACGGGAAGATATTCGGTGGAGGAGGTACAGGACCCTTCCGATCATCGTTCCTGCTGGCCGAAAAAACAGGTTGAACGCTGGTCTGAAGCAGCCAGAATGTTCGGGGATGTCATCCAGTCTGGTGGTTTGCAGACAGCCACGCAGAAAGCGCTTCGTTTTTGTCTCTCCTTTCCGGAGGTGTCAGCGGTCATCCCCGGGATGCTTACACCGGAACAGGTAGACGAGAACACCAGAGCATCAGAACTGGGATCTCTGACGCCGGATGAACTTGCTCAAGTGGAACAGATCTACGATAGCAATCTCTTTTTTACAGGCAGGTAATGGATGCATTCAGAATCAGCAATGAAAGAACAGGGAAAATGACCTCCTTAATGAAAGTGCCATTCGGCACTATAACGATTACCGAAACAGCCAAACGACTTGTGTCTGAATCGATGGAAAGCGGTCGTATCTCCTG
>CAZXTZ010000374.1:0-2402 GCA_964643645.1 uncultured Geobacteraceae bacterium | reverse complement strand
CGCTTCTCGATTCCAAGGTTCAATCTCTAACGCCCTGCGGTAAAACTGTTTTGCCTCATTTGCGTGACCAACCGCACCGGTGATATGGCCAAGTCCGATCAATACCTCAACATCACGGGGATATTTGTTATGAAGATCAAGATATATCTGAATCGCCTCATCGGTCTTGCCCAGCTCGACAAAACAGAGGTCAGCCAGATTTTTTCTGAAATTTGCCGTAGCCGGCTCAAGTTCTATTGCCTTGCGATAGTGCAACTCCGCTGCCGCATGATCACCCAATTTACTGCAGACCACCCCAAGATCATTGTATGCCAGCGCCTTTGCCGGCGCTTGACAAACAAGGATGTCCAAGAGAGTACGCGCCTCCTGTAACCGCTCGGCCTTAACCAGCATCAATGCTTCTTGATAGAGCTCGTCATCCCCTTTGGTTATAGCTACAGAAACGGCCTTGGGAGCCTCCTTCAGTTTCTGAAGCATATCCCTCAAATCACGATTCCACGGTTCAACGGCAAGCGCCCGTTCAATAAAATAACAGGCATCTTCGCGATTGCCTAAAGAAAGACAGGCATGTGCAAGAGCCTGCAGCAGCTCTTTATCACGCGGCGTTTTTGCAAGCAACTGGTTGTAAAGGCTTAGCGCACCTTCATAGTCCTGCACACATACAAGCAGAAAATCCGCCAAGTTTTTGGCAAAAACCGGGTTTTCAGGCTGCAGTTCAGTTGCCTTGCGATGATGCAGCAACGCCTGCTCATTATTACCGTCCTCTTGCAGCAGAACACCAATATCATTATGTGCAGGTGCCAAATCAGGGTAATCCGCAAGCACTCCCTGTAACTCCGCAATAGCAGCTTTCTTCTGCCCGGTTGCTGCCACGGCAACTGCATTTTGGTATCGTTCAGCCATGCCTAATTGGGGAGCTGCCGGCACAGGTTTTGCCTCCATTACAGAAGCTTGCGGCAACCTTGTCTCCGGGTCAGATGGCAGCTGATCCTGCGGCGGCGGTTCCGGCAATGTACTGCCAGCATCCATAAGCTGCCCTATTTTACCCAATGCGCAGAGAGCTTCAGTATCACGCGGATTCCGCTTCAGCACGTCAAGATATATCTCTACCGCATCTTCAAGCCAGCCCAATTCAACGGCATAAAAATCAGCCAGATTCTTCCTCACAATAAGGTTTTCAGGCTGCAGCCTGACTGCCTTCTCATAGTGAGCGAGCGCAAGGGTTGGATTCCCTTGTCGATGATACAGAACGCCTAGGTCATTATGTGCAAGCCCAAACGAAGGATAGGTCATCAAAAACTGCTTGACGCGCACAATCATTTGTTCAGGCTGCATACCTGCCAGCTCAACAACCAGTTGATCATAACTGCTTAAGCCATCATGGGAAAGCTGGCCTGGAAGATAAACACTATTCATCAGACACTACTCCTTGAGTCATTTTATTGGGTGCTGACGCAATGAAAATCAATTACATTAAAAGCCTTTAAGTGCGTATCCGTCAATTTGATCAGCTGCTGTGTCCATCTTGCGGCCTGCTGCATCTACGCCATTAAAACCAAACACAAGATGTCTGGGATCTATGGTGGCATTACCATCAGCATTCTGACTTAAAGTAAAATAAACTGTCGCCTCTTTGGTGACGGAGTTATAGGAAACAGTCAGCGGATTTTTCGGGAGCTTTACCTCTTTGGTATAATCAACGGGAAGAGTGTTATTGTAATAACCTCCAACTGCGCTGTTTGCCCTGCCTATTGTCCAATTTTGAGGATTCATAACAGAAGCTACATCCATATCAGTGTCAAAGCCAATTGTGACTGAAAAGGTTTTGCTGGAGTCAGGCTGTACCAGTTCGGTCGGCGCCAGCATCCAGAGTGGTGTGCCCGGACCAAGAATACTGGAGAAGCTATCACTTGAGTTACTGTTCATGTAAAGCAGACGAGGTTTTCCGATTGCCTGTTCAAGATCTGAAGCTAATGCAGTGTCCTTGCTTTTCAAAATAGTTAGCTGAGCTTCCGCCTTATCGGTTTCTCCCTGGTTGTAATAGGCAACCCCCAGCTCAAAGTTCGCCGCTGGAAAATTACTTTTATACTTTAAAGCTTTTTCGAGATTCTTGGCCGCATCGTCATAATTTCCTTTCTTATTTTCGACCATGCCCAAGCTGTAATACACATTACCATCTCTGGGAGATACTCTTTGGACCTTCTTAAACTGGGTTTCTGCTTCGTTTAGCCGATCCTGCTGTACATACAAATGCCCTAATGTGTAATCAGGAAGCGGGTTGAGTGGATCCATCCGTGCAGCGCTCTTGAGATTTTTTTCTGCTGTTGCATAATCTTTATCTTGAATCTGCGCATTGCCCAGATTCACTAAAGCAGTAACAGAAAGGGGCTGTAGCCTTACTG
>CAZXTZ010000373.1:0-2403 GCA_964643645.1 uncultured Geobacteraceae bacterium | reverse complement strand
CGTTTGTCAATGAAGAGTTCTTCTGTCGCATTGAGCAGAACCTGGATCTGATGGAATACATTGATGAGATTCACTATTTAAGCCAGCGTGACTATCTGACCGGCCTGGGCAACCGTCGTTATTTCTTTGACGCCGCCCCCAAACTGTTGGCAGCGGCCAAACGGGAAGGGCAGCCGGTCAGTGTCACCATGCTGGATATTGACCACTTTAAAAAAGTAAATGATCGCTATGGCCACGACGGTGGCGATGCAGCCCTGCGACATCTAGCGCTGATCATGCGCGAGTTTGAGTCCCCCCGCACCCTGGTGGCCCGTTTTGGCGGCGAAGAGTTCTGCATCGTGTTTGTCGATGATGCCGGTGACGCCCCGCAACGGATTGAGACCTTGCGCCAGCGGATTGCAACATCGCCGGTCCCCTGGCAGGATGGACAGCTTTCAATTACCGTCTCCCTTGGTCACAACCTCGGTCCGGCAGAAGATCTGGAAAGTTTGTTGGCACTGGCAGATGAACTGCTCTACCGGGCGAAACAGGGCGGCAGAAACCAGGTGGCTGAAATTATCAAATCTTAATGGCATCCGAAAAACAAAACAGTTGCGGGAAGACTGTCGGCTGAGATAAAGACCATTGCAATCTTAAATGTCTTGTAAGGAGGAACAGTATGGATAATCTGATAAATCTCGACCAAACCAGCGAACTTGCCCCCGGTGTCTATTGGGTTGGGGCCGGAACCAAGACCTTTTTAAGCCGCAACAGCTTCTTAAGGATCTTTAAGGGGAACGGCACCACCGGCACCCTGCTGATTGATCCGGGGCCGACCAATGACCTGGAAAGCCTTTCGCAAAAAGTATCCGCCGTGTTGCCTGGTGGCTTGTCAAGTATCAATCTGGCCTTTATTAACCATCAAGATCCTGATGTTGTTGGTGTGCTACCAAAGATGTACGCCATGAATAGAAGGCTGAACATTATTGCCACCGAAGACACCTGGCGGCTGGTAAACCTAAACGGCATGACCCAAACCAGTTTCCGGGCCGTTGACCGGATTCAGGGGCAGCGGGTGGTCTTGCCCACCGGCCACAAACTGCAATTTATCCCGACCCCCTTTTGCCATTTTCGCGGGGCCTGTATGCTCTATGACCTTGAATCGCGAATCCTTTTTACCGGCGACCTGTTTGGCGGTATTGCCGCAACAGGCCTGCACGCAGTTAGCGACAACTGGGCCGGGATCAAGGCCTTTCACCAGCTCTATATGCCCAGCAATGAGGCGATCAAGCTGGCAGTCAAAAAAATCCGCGCCCTGGATCCCCCCCCTCTGGCACTGATGCCCTGGATATCATTACCTCGCTCAGCGAAAAACTGCCGGCCCTGATTGCAGCCTTAAACAAGATTCTGGAAATTGTGCGGGAGATTCTGGGAGAAGCGCTGGTCCACAAAATTATGGGCTACTTTAAACCCGATGGCACCTATCCTGCCCTGTTTACCCTGGGGCACGATGAACAGGTAAAAGATATCAAAGGCGAGCCGGTGGAAGCGGTTGAATCGTTGTTGAAGCTCTTTCTCAAATTTGCCACGGAAGAACAAAAAAACGCTATGCGGCCACGTATCCTTTTAGAATTATTACACCATGGACTGCCTCCCTTTGATTTTTTACTAACCAGGGATGATGCGCAGGTTGATTTACTGCCGGAAACGGCAACCTGATCTTTAATTCCGGTTGCAGTTGCCACTAACTATGCTATATGCAGTAGGACTATTGTATATTCCTTCGATAAATCAGAATGTTGCATAACTTTTAGGCAATATGAAACACAAGGAGGCCTATTGACCATGCCAGAAATCACTAGCAGCGCACCGTTCCCTGATCCCCGGCTTGCCCTGCAGGAAGCGATGGTCTTTCTGGGCGCCATTGCCAGCGGCATGGAGGAGGCGATCGGCGAATCAGCCAACAGCATCTCATACCTGGCCGGCAAGAACCTTGGCAAAAACCTCTCCAACAAGATTCCTAAAACAGATGATGTTGAACAAGCCCTGGAAGCAACCCGCAAGGTTCTGGTGGAAAACGGGTTTCTCTGGCTGTTCGAGCCGTTTCAGATGCACGATCAGCCGGCCATGGTGCAGAAAACAGCAGAGGGGAGCGAGATCACCCTGGTCTTTCGGGACTGTATGATCCGCCAGTCACTGTTCCGCTTTGGCCACGCCCAGAAAGGCTCGCTCTGCACCATGATGAACGGTTTTTTTGCCGGAGCGCTGGAGAATATCATGGGGACCGATTCAGCGCTGGAAATCATCCATGCCGGTGAAAACGCCTGCATGAAAAAGCTGACCGTCCGTCAGGCCGGGGGTGCTGCATGAGTACCGAAGCGGTTACCATTAACACTGAGTGGCTTTCCGACTGTTCCGGCTGCC
>CAZXTZ010000372.1:0-2432 GCA_964643645.1 uncultured Geobacteraceae bacterium | reverse complement strand
ATTACCCCAGGCAAGGAATATGAAACGCACCTGCGGCCTGTTGCGTGCGGTATCAATTATCGCTTTCAGAAATTCGTCACCAAAGCCTTTTACATCTTTATCAAGCCGAGATGTAGTCAGGATGTACACTCCCTTACCGTATTTTTCTTCCCAGTCAGCTCTATGTCTGCCTTTACCCGGACAGTAACGTTCTGCGCTGTCCATTGGATAGGGTAGATATACACCATTGGTAAAGCCAAGGCGCCTGCTGTGACCTAGCATGTGTGGGTTGCTAATAGTAAGAAAACGGGCGGCATTTACAGCCAATGACATGATTTCGCCATAACTGTCACCCCGTCCACAATCCCACTGCAGATCACCGCCAACGGCAGAGTAACAGTAGGGGCGACCGCTTAAATAAGCTGCAACAGGCGGGCTGGCGCTGTAGCTTACGTCAAAGCGGTTTAGCTCTTTTGCCCATGCAAAATAGGGGTAAATCCCGTTATAACTTAATAGCGGTTCGTGTCGGAGCCCAGGATACTCTGCCAAAATACTCAATAACGGTTTACGGCTGCCGTTGCTGAACGCCTCTGTTGCCCCCCACACACACTCACCATCCATTGGAGGACGGATAACCGGGATAACTGGAGAGATTTCTGGATATTGTGCGTGAAATCCAGCACCATCAAGGAGATCGGGATATTCGCCATCAAATTCTTCCCATTCGGGAGAACTTAGAGCTGTATTGTCATGTGGATGCAAAAACAACTTTGAACTTACGCCTTTTTTTTGTACCAAGCATCCCCATTTGTACATATTTTGAGCCATGTTCACACTGAAGGCTACGGACAATTTCCTAGGAGCTCTGTTCTCTTCAGATATTTTTGAAAATTCTATTAAGGCCTCGGAATACAATCTGAATCGTTCAAGGTAGTTATATGAAAGGCAAGGGTGATTCCACGGTGTGTTGTCTACACTGTCTGTTTTAGATTGGCATGAGAGGCGTATACCTGCAAATGGTGTACTTCGAATCAGTGAATCCCGCTTAACAAGCCGCGCAGAAACAAATGGAATGTTAAAAATAAAATCAAGCATCTACAAATCAACGTTTGACAGGTTATTTTCTAAATTTGAAGGATATGAAAACGGAGATGGCCTCAGTTCATTTTTTTTCCTTATACTATTAATTATGGATTGTTCAGTTCTTCCTTTGAATTCTGAAGTCCTAAGCAACTCTGAAACATATGCCTTTTCAAGTTTTCTGAATATCCGCAAATCATTGCATGCTTTTCTTAGCTGACGTTTCAACACCTTATTTCTATGTATTTCTCTCGTGGTATTAATTATTGTTGTTGCACTTATCAGTGCAGCAACAATAACCGTAACATTCTGAATTATAGCTGCATTATCCATCTACTTCTCCTTCTGCAATTTTGTCCAAGTACAATTGAACGACATGTGAAAAAAGGGACAGAGATTGAGGTATGTGCATACATTAATAGCTCACCGTTATGCTGCCAGACCAAGGTGCAAGAGCAATTTGCTTCCAGCCCGTTTTGCACAGCGGAATCTTAAGCACTACCCCTTCAATTATGGCATCAGATGTTGTACGTATAGTGCATCCGTGATCATTGCGTTCAACAGATAATGTCTCAAAAATCCGCAGCCAGTTAAGATAGCTTTCAAGCCCCATTGCCCGCCATCCTTTACGATGAGCAAGGCTAAACACCTCTTCATGTATTTTGCGGGTACTGTCGATATTCTGCGGGTGCAGGTTAAAGACAAGCACACCTGGATTTCTCCGTTCAATCTGCCTTGCCACCTGACCAATTCTGCGAGCGGCTTGCTTGTCAGACATTCCAAGCGCAAACACCATTCCATCACCAAACGCCGTCAGCAACGAGTAATGGTCTGACCCTGAGCCATCAGAACGCTGCACCTTAAATGGCAGGAATGAACCATTCAAGGCAGTTCCATCAACACCGGGAAGATTTACATCCAGTTCAAGCCCACAGCTTTCCCATGTTTTAAGATGTCCCCAGTAAGCATCATTCAGAAAGCCGTGGTTTCGAACTGTTCTTACAGGTTTGCCAGAAAGAGAGCGGGTAAAGCACGTCTGTTCATCGCAAAGCAGGTCATATTTTTCTGGTGTTTCCAGTGCGTCTGGATGCACGCCAATTTCAACTGTAAGCGGCAGCTTTGCAAGGGTTTCAGGCGTATGCTTTGTGAGTGGGTGGAGAAAATAAGTAATCGGTGTATCACCAATAATTTTGAGCTGCTCTGCGTATTTTTCCAGATATGCCTGATCATCATCACCGGTAAGAATAACCAGGCCTTTCAGGCCATCGGGGAGCGGTTCTATCAATGGTATTCCGGTTATTCTTGCCAATTGTTCAGCTACCATAAAGCCGAGGTTGTCAGCCCACGGTTCTGTTCTGTTCTGTTGATCAAGT
>CAZXTZ010000371.1:0-2440 GCA_964643645.1 uncultured Geobacteraceae bacterium | reverse complement strand
TTTCGGGCAGCAGGTTGACGCCGGTCCGGCCAGGCACATTGTACAGGATCTGCGGGATGGCAACAGCTTCAGCCACAGCCTTGTAGTGCAGGTACAGGCCTTCCTGGGTCGGCTTGTTGTAGTAGGGGGTTACCAGCAGACAGCCATCCACACCGGCATCTTTGGCAAGCTGGGTCAGCTCTATCGCCTCTGTAGTTGAGTTGGAACCCGTTCCGGCAATAACCGGAACCCTCTTGGCCACCTGCTCCACCACGGTCTTTATCACAAGCAGGTGCTCGTCGTAATCCAGCGTGGATGCCTCGCCGGTAGTGCCACAGGGCACTATGGCATCGGTGCCGCCAGCTATCTGAAATTCAACCAGCTCACGAAGCTTCTCCACGTCAACTGCGCCGTTATTGAACGGTGTTACTATGGCAACTATACTCCCCTTGAACATGACCGCCTCCCATTAATATATTACTAATCAAACCTGAACATCACGTCTTGCAAGCAGTTGACAGGCCAGTCTGTAACAGGCGTCAACATGGTTATTACCCACATACCTCATTACTCCTATACTTATTGCCGCTGCGGCTGCCTGACCGACAAACGGTATAAACCGCGCAACGCTTTTCATTCCAAGGCGGGCGGCAAAACGGGACACCAGCGAGGTCACAAGGGTTGTAGTAACTGCCTTGCCGACAAGTTTTGTTCCCAACCGCCTGGCCAGATCAAAAACCATTATTTTAAGCTCCGGGCTTAACGCCTCAACCTGCTCGGCTGAAAGACCAAAACGTTCGTTAATCCTCGGCAGTAACTGCATCAGAATGCCAACATCAGCCACAAGATCTGTTCCGGGCAAAGGCACAAAAACTGCTGCGCCAGAAACAAGAGCCCGTCGGGTTACCATGCTGCGGCAATCTTTTTTTGCCTGCTCTATCTCTTCAGCTGTTGCAACTGCAAGGTCAAGGTTCATTTTCAGTCACCCGGTTCATTACCCAAACAGGTTCATCCTGTCTTACGAATCTGGAGCTTGATTCTGTTTAATTCTTTGAAAATCCGAATGGATACAAAAAGTGAAATTTTCTATCATACCACCATACAAATGTCAAAACGTGTTTATACGATGGATAAATGCTATTAAAAGGCCGTAATGAAAATGATTGAAGGGAAAGACAAGCCTGGATAGTCCTGTAAGATCCGGTTCATCGGACTCGCACTCAAGTGGGCCGCAACAGGATATTCTGCCCTCTGGCAGAATTATCTCCGGAAACTCCTCTTCAAGGGTCTTTACCTGCTGCTCCGATATTGGAGTGTTAAGACGTACTATTGCAAGATCATCATGGAATCTGACGGAATGGTAAATCCGGTAGAAGTTTTCTATAACAGCAACCGCCTCTTTTTCATCCTTTGTAATGGTAAAAATGGAAAAATCTTCACCGGAAATCAGCCCCTTCATCAGCAGCTGCTCCTTTACAAAATCAAAGAACTGCTCCCAGAATCCATCCTCATCATCCACAAGTATAAGCGGTTTTGGGGATGTTTTACCGGTCTGGACAAGAGTAAATACCTCCATTGCCTCATCAAGGGTGCCGAAACCTCCAGGAAAGACGGCCACCGCATCTGCTTCCTTAACAAACGCCACTTTGCGGTTGAAGAAATACTTGTATGTAACCAGTCTGGGATTTTTATTCATCACCGGATTGGCCTGCTGTTCAAATGGGAGCCTGATGTTTACGGCAAAAGAGTTTTCGCTTCCCGCACCTTCATTTCCTGCCTGCATTATGCCGCCGCCACCGCCAGTAATAGTCATCCAGCCGGCATCAGCCAGTAGTTTTCCGAAACGGACACATTTCTGGTAAATAAGTTCATCTGGCCGGGTTCTTGCCGAACCGAATATTGTGACCTTTTTTCTGTTGCGATAGGGGCCAAATACTCTCGCTGTATGTCTCATTTCCCTTAAAGTCCGGTTAATCAGGCGCAAATCCGGTATATAGTCAACCTCCTGTCCTATTTTAAGGGAAGATATAATCATCTCCCTCACAAGCCCGGGGTTGGTTATCCCCTCCGCCTTCTGGATAATGCGGTCTAAAAGTTTGTCCAGATCTTCATTTGTATGAGAAAAACTGATATCCATAATTACCTCCTCAAATTTAAGAGAGAATGCCGCGAACCCTAGCACAGTTGAGCATCACTGTAAACCGTCGATCAGGGAATCACAGCTTGCAATCCGGCATACCTGTGTAGTAGTATGCAACCCTTTTCCGGACAGTCCGGAGCCACGACAAAAGGAGCCTTTCACCAATGCTTGATCTGATGCGAAAGAAGAAGGATTCTATCATCATCAAAGCCGTTTTCGTAGTTATCGTGTTGTCCTTTGTGGGTGGCATGCTTCTGCTTTACATGAATGATTACGACATGGGTGGAGGCAAAAAGTCCGGATATGCCATCAAGGTTGACG
>CAZXTZ010000370.1:469-2447 GCA_964643645.1 uncultured Geobacteraceae bacterium | reverse complement strand
TCTATCAGATGCCAGGAACCAACGCGCTTGATGCCGCAAACGGCGCAAAAGATCTGATGAAGGAGCTGAAAAAGAGCTTCCCTCCGGATCTTGATTACTATGTGGCCCTTGACACCACCCTGGCCGTTACCGAGGGTATGAAGGAAATAGTCACCACCCTGTTCGAGGCGCTTGTTCTCGTCATCATAGTGGTTTTTATCTTCCTGCAAGGGTGGAGGGCAACCCTTATTCCCCTGCTTGCTGTTCCGGTTTCCCTGATCGGAACATTTGCATTCTTCCCCCTGTTCGGCTTTTCAATAAACACCCTCTCCCTTTTCGGCATGGTTCTGGCCATCGGCCTGGTTGTTGACGATGCCATAGTTGTTGTGGAGGCGGTGGAACACCATATAGAACACGGACTATCTCCAAAGGATGCCACCTTGAAGGCGATGGAGGAAGTAAGCGGGCCGGTTATAGCCATAGCCATTATCCTTGCTGCTGTCTTTGTTCCCACAGCATTCATTCCAGGTATTACAGGACGAATGTATCAGCAGTTTGCTGTAACCATTGCCATATCGGTCATTATATCCGCATTCAACGCCCTTACCTTGAGCCCGGCTCTCTGCGCCATGCTGCTCAAGCCCAAGATCAGGGGGACAGGGCCGCTTCAAAAGTTCTACGACTGGTTCAACAGGTTTTTTGGCAGGGCCACTGACGGTTATGTGAGCATCTGTGCAGTTGCAATAAAAAAGAGCAAGACCAGCCTTCTGCTGCTGCTTCTCGCCGCTGTTGCTGCTGGAGTAATGGGCAAGAGCATTCCTTCCAGCTTCCTTCCCGAAGAGGATCAGGGGTATCTGTTTGCAGGGGTTCAGCTGCCTGATGCATCATCACTGCAAAGGACTGATGAGATATGCCGTAAAGCGGAAGAGATGTTGATGAAGACCCCCGGGGTCAAGTACGTTTCAAGCGTTGTGGGCTACAGTATGATCAGCCAGGTTCAGAATACCTACAGCGCCTTCTTCTTTGTCTCCCTTGAGGAGTGGGCAAAGAGGAAGAAACCGGAAGAGAAGTATGAAGCCATAATGCACAAGGTAAACCGTGATCTTTCAACCATACCGGGCGCCATAGGATTTGCCTTCCCTCCACCTGCCATCTCCGGCATAGGCACATCCGGCGGCGTCACCTTCGTGCTCCAGGACAGGGCAGGAAAGGATATAGCTTTCCTGAGCCAGAATCTGGATAAATTTATGGAGGCAGCAAAGAAAAGGCCGGAACTGGCCTCTGTCACATCAACCTTCCGTCCGACAGTGCCGCAAATGTACATAGATGTGGACAGGGACAAGGTGCTGAAGCAGGGGGTAAATCTGGCGGATGTCTACAAGACCTTGCAATGCTTCATGGGGAGCGGTTTCGTAAACTACTTCAACCTTTTTGGCAGACAATGGCAGATATTCGTACAGGCAGAGGGCGACTTCAGGAATGAAATTGACAATGTGGGGCAGTTCTATGTCCGGAACAGTCAGGGTAACATGGTGCCGCTATCTGCCCTCACATCCGTAAAGAATGTTGCAGGTCCTGAATTCACAATGCGTTTCAATCTTTACAGGTCTGCCCAGATAAACGTATCCGCAGCTTCGGGTTACAGCTCTGCCCAGGCCATGAAGGCCCTTGAAGAGGTGTTTGCCCAGACCATGCCACGCGAGATGGGGTTTGACTACATGGGAATGTCCTTCCAGGAGAAAAAGGCCCAGCAAGGGATCTCCCCGATGGCCATTTTTGCATTCTCCCTTTTCTGTGTTTTCCTGATTCTTGCAGCCCAGTATGAAAGCTGGTCCCTGCCGTTCAGCGTGCTTCTCGGAACTCCGATAGCTGTTGCGGGGGCATTTGCCGGCCTTCTTTCCAGACAGTTCGAGAACGACATATATGCCCAGATAGGTCTGGTAATGCTTATAGGTCTGGCAGCCAAAAACGCCATCCTGATTGTTGAATTTGCAAAGAT
>CAZXTZ010000370.1:0-459 GCA_964643645.1 uncultured Geobacteraceae bacterium | reverse complement strand
GCAACCCTCGCTGGCGCCAAACTCAGGCTGAGGCCGATCCTTATGACCTCTTTCGCTTTCATACTTGGTTGCGTCCCCCTTGCCATAGCCAGCGGCGCCGGGTCTGTCTCCCGTCAGGTCATGGGCTCGGCGGTTATTGGTGGAATGCTTGCCGCCTCTTTCCTGGCCATATTCATGATACCGGTCACTTTCTATGTGGTTGAAAAGCTTGGCCATAAAAAGGGAGGTCCGCCACACGACGAAACGGCTGCGAACTCCCCCGGTACTTCTCAAAATTCAAGCGATGCAAATGAAAAGAACGGGGAGGATGGTCATGCGTAAGGTAATAGCCCTGTTTTCCATTGGCCTGTTTCTTTCAGCCTGCTCGGTTGGCCCTGATTACAAAAGGCCAGATGTAAAATCTCCACAGAGCTGGCTTATTGAAGAAAAGGATGCGACTGACGTTGCAAACATCCCGTG
>CAZXTZ010000369.1:0-2454 GCA_964643645.1 uncultured Geobacteraceae bacterium | reverse complement strand
GATGGCATCAGCAAAACTCAGTTGGGGAAAAAAGGTGAACTTTGCCAGCAGAGTTCCCCCCAGGCTGCCCAGGAGTCCACCCAGTGCGCCTTCAATACTCTTCTTAGGGCTTACCGCCTCATACAGTCGGTGTTTGCCAAAGGCACTGCCAACATAATAGGCGGTTGAGTCATTGGTCATCACGATCAACATAATCAGCAGCAACCAGTTAACCCCTTGGGGTAACAGGCGGATCATCAGCAGGTGTGCCATCAGAAACGGGATATACAGAAAGGCGGTCATGACCAGGGACAGTTCCTGGGCAACCGTGCCCATATCCCTCAGTCTGAACAAAAAGTGGAAACCACCCAGCAGAAAGGCAACCGCAAGGGACATGATAAAGAACCGGCCATCACCCAGCAGCGGGGTTGCCAGGGCCATCGCCCCCAGCAGCGCAAAGGGGTACAGTTCGGTTTTCCGGTCAGGCAGGGCCATGCCAAAGAACTCCAGCATGCCGATCAGACAGAACAGGGAGAGCAGTAAGGCGAACAGCCATGGAGCACCCTTGATGATGATCGCCAGTACCAGCGGCAGCAGGATCAATGCAGTCAGCAGACGTTGTATGGTCAGCTCCTTTGGTTTAGCTGAGCGCTGGTTTTGCCAAAGCGGCGTTCGCGGGCCTGGAAATCGGCCAGCGCAGCGTGCAGTGTGTTTATGGTCAGGTCCGGCCAGTTGATGTCGGTGAAATACAGCTCTGCATAGGCCAATTGCCACAGCAGAAAGTTGCTGATTCGCATTTCTCCACTGGTCCGGATCAGCAGGTCCGGGTCAGGCAGTCCGGCAGTATCCAGGTGTTGGCTGAAAAGCGATTCTGTTATCTGATCTGGCTGTAGTGTACCATTCTGGATCTGTTGTGCAATCTTGGCCGCAGCCCTGACAATCTCCTGGCGACCGCCATAGGAAAGGGCCAAGGTCAGCACCATACCGGTGTTGGTAGCAGTCTGCTGCAGGGCATCGTCCAGAATGACGTTAATCTCCGGGGGAAGATCAGCCCGGTTGCCGATTACATTAAAGCGGATATTGTTTTTCAGCATCCGGCGCAGCTCATTACGGACATACTTCTTAAGCAACGCCATCAGGGCCTGCACCTCAAGTTTAGGGCGGGACCAGTTTTCTGAAGAGAAGGCAAACAGAGTCAGGTAACCGATACCCAGATTTGAGGCCTGATCAACCACCATCTGCACGGTTTCCGCTCCACGCTGGTGGCCAACAATCCGCTTTAGCATCCGTTGCTGGGCCCAGCGACCATTGCCATCCATAATAATGGCCAGGTGACGGGGCATTTTTGTCGGATCCAGCTCGGTCATAGGTCAGACTTCCATAACCTCTTTTTCTTTGTGGGCCAGGATCTCGTCCAGCTTGGCAATGATGCTGTCGGTAACGGTCTGTACTTCTTTTTCAGCCTTTTTTAGTTCATCTTCAGTGATGGTCTTGTCTTTTTCCAGTTTTTTTAGGTCATCAATCGCCTTGCGACGGATGTTGCGGGCTGCGACCTTATGATCTTCATCCATCTTTTTCATGCCCTTGACAATCTCTTTACGGCGCTCTTCAGTCAAAGGAGGCAGGTTCAGGCGGATCAGTTTGCCGTCGTTACCGGGGGTCAGCCCCAGATTGGCATTCAGGATCGCCTTTTCAATTGGCCCGATCATCTTGGGTTCCCAAGGGGTAATGGTAATGGTGCGTGGCTCCGGTACGGCCAGAGTTGCAACCTGAGACAGGGAGGAGGGGTTGCCGTAATAGTCAACTTTTACCTCATCAAGGAGTGACGTGCTGGCGCGGCCGGTGCGGATACGCTGATATTCCTTGCGCAGATCCTCGACACTCTTCTCCATGTGGGTTTTCATTTCTGCTATAACTGATTTGTACATGGTTACGCTCCTTGTACGATGGTTCCAATGGCTTCGCCGCTGATAACCTTTTTAATATTTCCCGGTGTTGTCAGGTCAAACACAATGATCGGCAGGTTGTTGTCCATACAGAGCGAGGTGGCGGTTGCATCCATCACCTGCAGCCCTTTTTGCAGTACCTCAATATAGGACAACTCATTGTAGCGGGTTGCAGTAGGATCTTTTTTGGGGTCTGCTGTGTAGACACCGTCCACCTTGGTGCCCTTCAGGATAACCTGGGCATTGATCTCCATAGCCCGCAGGCTGGCAGCGGTGTCAGTGGTGAAATAGGGGTTGCCGGTACCGGCACCGAAGATCACCACCCGTCCTTTTTCCAGGTGACGGACCGCCTTGCGGCGGATGTACGGTTCAGCAACCTCCTGCATGGCAATGGCTGTCTGTACCCGGGTTGAAACGCCGACTTTTTCCAGTGCATCCTGCATGGCCAGTGAGTTGATCACCGTGGCCAGCATGCCCATGTAGTCGGCGCTGGCCCGGTCCATCCCCTTGGAAGAGGCAGCCAGGCCAC
>CAZXTZ010000368.1:0-2481 GCA_964643645.1 uncultured Geobacteraceae bacterium | reverse complement strand
GTCAGGCCGTATCGGAAACCGTCAGTGCCATGAAGGAAATTGCCACCAAGATCAGCATTATCGAAGAAATCGCCCGACAGACCAACCTGCTGGCACTCAATGCGGCTATTGAAGCGGCCCGTGCTGGCGAACATGGCAAAGGATTTGCCGTTGTTGCTGCGGAAGTCAGGAAACTGGCCGAACGGAGTCAGAAAGCCGCTGGCGAAATAGGGAGCCTTTCTGCCACCAGTGTGGGGGTTGCCGAGAAGGCAGGAGATCTGCTCGACAAAATGCTGCCGGATATCCAGAGGACTGCGGAGCTGGTTCAGGAAATCAGCGCTTCCAGCAGGGAACAGAATTCCGGGGCTGATCAGATCAACAAAGCCATTCAGCAACTGGACAGTGTCATTCAGCAGAATGCTTCGGCTTCTGAACAGGTGGCCTCCACCTCTGAAGAACTTTCCTGCCAGGCTGAACAACTCCAGGATGTCATTGCCTTCTTCAAGCTTGAAAGTGCCGTGAGCTCACACAAGCGTAGTACTGCCGTAAAAGCTCCAAAACCGGTCAAACACGGTTCCAACAATTTTCATCCGGCACCGCACAAGTCAGCTGAGGTAGCGAAGCGACCCACCAAGTCCGGGGTCAACCTGAATTTAAACATTCATGACGATCTTGATGCTGATTTTGCAACGTACTAAACCACACCTCCCCCCGCGATGGGACAGTTGTTCCCATCGTCGGGGGAATATACAGGGGAGGTCCCATGGCAGTTGCAGCAATTACAGAAACCAGACAGTACCTGACCTTTAAGCTATCCAATGAAGTCTTTGCCGTTGATGTGGCCAAGGTACGTGAAATACTGGAGTATTCATCCATAACCAGAATCCCGCAGACCCCGGAATACATGTGCGGGGTGATCAACCTCAGGGGGTGTGTCGTTCCGGTCATTGATATGCGTCTTAAATTCAATATGCACAAAACCGAGCCGACGGTGAATACCTGCATTGTCGTTGTTGAGGTGGTACTTGGTGACGAGCTGGTGGTGATCGGGGCGTTGGCCGATTCGGTGCAGGAGGTGTTCGAACTGGAAGCAGAGCATATTGAACCACCGCCGCATATAGGCACCAAATTCAAAACCGATTTCATCATGGGCATGGGGAAGAATAACGGACAGTTTCTGATGATCCTTGATATAG
Organism: uncultured Geobacteraceae bacterium; assembly: GCA_964643645.1. GTDB lineage: Bacteria > Desulfobacterota > Desulfuromonadia > Geobacterales > Pseudopelobacteraceae > Trichlorobacter. The sequence goes on along the minus strand of CAZXTZ010000368.1, from coordinate 1,306 downwards.
ACAAGACCTTCAGCGGTGATGAGCTGTCCCTTGTGGAAGACCTGCTTGACAAAGGCCAGGATTGCTAGAGCAAACAAAAGAGACAATGGTTTCAGGCGCTAAAGGCGGCCAATCGGCCGCCTTTAGCGCCATCATCCTAAGCGATTTTTTTTATCGCCCTGTCGCATGAGTCTGCAATAAACTCATTCAACCGATACAGAGTGTCACACTTGTACGGACCGAATTCCCCTGTGAACAGCTTCAGCCTGACGGCCTGAATTTTCTGTGCCAGTACAACAACCCTGGACAACAGATATCTGGGGTTAATGTTAAGATCGTTTGCAAAAGCCACCCAGTTTTCCTTCGTAATCTTAAGTGGGTCAACGTTACCGCCAATCCCCATGGCCATATCGTTGGTCAGACCGTAATGCGCATATATTCTTGTCGATAAAAGGTCATAAAACGGCGCTAACATCGGCCCTTGCGGCAACAATAACAAAGAAATGTTTTTACCATGTGCATCTGAATTTCCAATTAGAAAGTTGAACAATATCCAATCGATGATGGACATGACATCTTTTCCTGGTTTTGAGCTTACATTGCGCAGCAGTGCAACACACTGTACAAAACCGGGGCCGCCTTCATGCTCATATTTAAAGTGTGGAAGCCTGCCCAGTGCCTGACAGAAATCCTCTTGATGCACCCTTTTCAAACCTTCTTTGCCAACGGTACGGTCATATCTCTCAACTGCAAATATACGTAGCCCATCAAGATCATGGATAAAAGAGTTGGGAACAGGAAGGCCTGTTTCACCTGCAAGCGCCATACAGAAAGCCTCATTTTCCACCGTACCATCCAATGTCTCTATTGATGGCTTAATAATATAATTACTCGGTGCGCCACCTTGTGTGAGAGAAAAATTCCCATCAGCAAAAAAGACCGGTAACTTCTTCTGCACCCCTGCAAGAGAAAGTCTAAACCCGGTCTCACCTGCAAGAAATGGTTTTTGCGGTAGTTCTTGTATGATTTTAGCTAATTCAGGGGCTGTTAAACTGCTGTATCTTTCCTCTTTTAAAGATCTGGTCCCTTCAGGGTATAAAGACACGGCACCGGCGCAATCCCCCCCTATTTTTTCCAATAAACCGAAATCATTCTGAGGAGAAACCCCAAGATTTCTTGCAACAACTTCGCGTATTGGCTGTTCGGGCAAGAGATTGGCGAAAAAGGCATGTGGCTCATCATCCAAATAGGGTGCAGTTCGTAATGGAAGAGAAAGCGACAGAGGAATATTGGACGTCTGCAGCCATTTTTCATCGTACTGGAAGCA
>CAZXTZ010000367.1:0-2495 GCA_964643645.1 uncultured Geobacteraceae bacterium | reverse complement strand
TGCCACTTTATGCAGCTGGGCATGATCATCACCCTCTTTCCAGATGATCTTATCCATGCCATGTTTCTTAAGCCATTCGGGTGCTTTCGGGAGTGTGCCGCTTACTACCTTTGCCGTGCATGAGCCGTAGCCCTTGGCAGAGCCGAACCCGAAGGTGATGTCCCCCTCTATCAGATCCCGCAGTGTCAATGCCAACAATCCGGCCTCTTCAGGTTTGATCCGGCTGGTGTCTATGGCAATACTTCCTCTGAGGACAGGATTAACAAAACCACGTGCGTTAAACTTTGCGCCGTCACGGCTGCCGCCGGTGAAGCGGTCAATGGCAACGAACTCCTGATCCAGTATCTGCACCTGGTTTGTCTGGACAAAATCGGAGATGAAAAGCGGGGTTTTCCATCCTGCAGCGCCAAAGGTACGGCAGACGATGCAGAGTTTTGTATCTTTTTCTTGTTTGGAAAAAATTGGGGGGCAGCGGGATTTTGTGTCATCAACCAGACAGGCATACTTGCCGACGGTACGGGTAATCCGCTCGGCCTGTGAACGGAAGGCCCCTCTGAAGGATGAGGCTGGCAGAAGTGCCTTGCCCTCTTTGGTTATACGGGGCATGTGATCCGACGTTTTGCCGTGCTCTTCTTTAACAACACTTGCTGGATCATTGACCAGGAAGAGGCCGTTAAAGTGCAGCTCAATCTGCAGAGTTAGAGTGCTGTCATCACGCTTTGACGGGGCTGTACAGTCGGCAATCATCTTCCGGAAATCATCGGTGAGATCCTTGCCGGGTATTGCGTAACCGACGTTCTGCACACCACTGCTAAGCCATGCAAGTGTCTCATCCTTGCCAATAAAACTGACCTTCTGCAGCTTCCAGCTAAACCTGCCCCAACCATCGGCGGTACCGGAACCGAGGGTGAGCGGCTCAATGCTGTTATTGAAAGCCTCTAGCCCTTTCAACAATGCTGATATTCCTGCTTCGTCCATGTTCTGCCCGGTTATCCGGAAAGAAAACTCCGTGCCCGGCGGTACAACCAATTGATGAAACAGCTTCTTGTCGCTGACAGTGCGGGTACGGCGGTCAATGGCAATGCCTATGGTAATGTCGGTTACGTTTTCACTATCATACTCAGTTGACTTGTAAGCGGTTGGAGCCTTTTTCAGGTAAGAGCAGTGGAACTCTGCCCTGCCCCCCTTTACATCCTTATCCCTCTCCACTTTTTTGGTGCCGAATATCTTTTCCAGCAGATCCGAATCAAACCGTCCCTCCATCCAGGAGCGGAGATTGCCTTTGATGGTTGAGCCGGGGAGGAACGGCTTGCCCTTGCTGTCTGTGATGACAGCGTTAACCTTGACCGGTTTTTTTTCACCAGTGCTCTTGTCTTCCTTCAAAGGGCGTTCAATGGTCTCGCCATTACCTATATGGAGCGGAGTAATGGTCGTAAGCAGACCCTCAATCACCCATCTGTTTTCAAAATTCCAGACTATTTCAGCGGACATCAGCCACCTCCTTGCACTCGTCACTTTCTGGTTTCAATTCAGTGTGGCATGACAGATTTAGAGCTATCTCACCATAGCCGTGCTCCGGCAGGTAGGGGCAGTTCTGCCAGTGGGCACCCTCTTTTCCGTCACGGGCATACCGTTCTTTAGCCCATTGAGGTAACGGCAGGCCGGTTACCAGCCAGTTCTTAACTGCATTTTGTGCCTCCTGTTCCTTGCCGGTTTCAGGTTGCAGCACAAAGACGCTTCCCGCAGTGGTCATGATCCAGGGGTGATACGACTTCCCTGCCTGGAAGCGCTGGTGCTGGTAGTACCCTCCCAGAAGTTCCTGACGGGCAAAGAAACGGACAAGTTTGAGGCTGTTTTTGGAGATACTGGAGATTGCTGCCTGATAAACATCGTGCAGCTCTTTACCGCCCGACTGTTCGTTCAGATTTTTTGGATTACAGAGCAGCGCCGGGGTCTGCAGGGTTATGATGCAGGTGCCTTCAAAGGGAAAGCAGTCAGGTACAGCAGGTGTATCAGTAACATACAGGGCCGCCGTGGCGGTGGTTTTGGTTTTGCTCCAGCCCACCAGGCCGCTGGCAAGTATGGCTGAAAGTTGCTGAGCAACTTTTATCCGCTCATTCTCGGGTACGTTAACAAGATCAATGATACCCTGCCAGCAGGCGCCATCCGGCACTATGGAATCATAGGCAAAGAGTTGTTCCTTTTCCGCCGAGAGGTTTTCACGACTCATGGCGGTGCGCACCAGCATCTGGCGTTTGAGGTGTGGCCAGCCGAACTTTTCTTGAACATCACCGAAAGATTTCCAGTCTATGGAAAAGGCCGGGGCTTTGTTATCTATCAGCACTGTTCTCCCCAGTGCAGCTACGTCATGCAGTTTATCTTCAGCCTTCACCAGAGATAGTGGCGCAACTGTTGGCCGTGATTTTTCTTTGTCTGCCGGAAACGAATGACCTATACGCAGATTTGAGAAATTACGGCACAGTTCCGGCCGGGTA
>CAZXTZ010000366.1:224-2502 GCA_964643645.1 uncultured Geobacteraceae bacterium | reverse complement strand
TCCATGGCGGGGCTGCAGGGCTACACCATGCTGTTCAACAACTTTGCCGTGGAGACGGTTCATCTTGACGGGCTCCAGGTCGGTTTGACCCAGTCGATCCGTGAGATCCCCGGTTTTCTGGCGCTGACGGCTATTTACGTGATGCTGGTGGTCAGAGAACACCGGCTGGCATCCCTGTCGATCATCCTGCTGGGGATCGGTGTTGCCTTGACCGGCTTTTTTCCCAGCTTCAGCGGGGTGGCGATGACCACGCTGCTGATGAGCTTCGGCTTCCATTACTATGAAACCGTTAACCAATCCCTGACCCTGCAATATTTTTCTACCCACCAATCTCCACTGGTGATGGGTAAGCTGCGCAGTCTGGCTGCCATCACCAGCATTATCTCTGCTGCTGCAATCTGGTGTATGGGCTTTGTACTGGATTACCGCGGCATGTTTCTGGTGGTGGGGAGCGTGGTTGCCCTGGCCGGTCTCTGGGCGGTCTTCCAGGACCCCAGCCATGCTGATGTGCCGCCTCAAAAATTAAGGATGTTCCTGAAACGGCGTTACTGGCTCTACTATGCCCTGACCTTCATGTCTGGGGCCCGGCGTCAGATCTACATGGTCTTTTCCATGTTTCTGCTGGTCAAGGTCTTTCACTTTTCCGTGCAGGCCATTACGGTACTGTTTATCATCAACAACCTGATCAACTGGATCATTAACCCGATGATCGGTCGGGCCATCAACGCCTTTGGTGAGAGGACCCTCTGCACGGTGGAGTATCTTGGCGTGATCATGGTCTTTCTGACCTATGCCTACGCATCATCCAGGTGGGTGGTGGCCGGGATGTATATCATTGACTACATCCTGTTCAACTTTGCCGTGGCGATCCGTACCTACTTCCAGAAGATTGCAGATCCGGCAGATATTGCCCCCACCTCGGCGGTCGGTTTTACCATCAACCATATTGCAGCGGTTTTTCTGCCTGCCCTGGGGGGCTATCTCTGGATGCTGGATTACCGGATACCGTTCATCATGGGGGCTGCCCTGGGCGTGGTTTCTCTGATTCTGGCCCAGTTCATCAGGCTGCCCTCCCATGCCGTATCGGTAGAGCAAGCGGCAGGCTAGAAGTCCGAAAGGCTCCTGGGGTCAGATCAGATTATAATGCTTCACCATCGCTCTGTGGCTGCGAAATGCTGCCAGATAGCGGGCATCTTCAGCATAGGTGGTGGGATAGATGCCGGGCACCGGCTGATGCTGCAAACTGCTATCCACGTTGACAAAGGTAAACAGGCAGGAGTTTGAAAGCGCCTTGCTGTTACGATCACGGCTGATTCGCTCGATGCCTGCCTCAACACAGACAAAGCTGTCACAGGTGTAGACCACCCGGCAGGTATAGTGCAGCTTGTCCCCCAGCCTGACCGGATGGAAGAAGTTGATCCGGTTGACTGCAGCAATCAAGGCACGACCGGGAGCGATCTGTTCAGCGCACATGGAGGACAGTTCATAGGCCCTGCGGATGATATAGCCGCCAAAGATTCTATGGGGCACATATTCCTGCTCAGGATACATCCGCTCCCAGGATTCCACCACCAGGCTGTCTGCCTTGACTCCGCTAAATCCGGGCTGGTCCTGGGCTTCATGCAGCTGACGCAACAATGCATACTCTTCATAGCTGGGAGGCTCCTGCTGGGCTGCCTGCTGCTGACGGTACTGCTCCCGCTCCTGCATCGATTTCTCAGCCCGTCGTTTTTCAAGCTCATCCTGATATTCAAGTGGCGGCAGCACCCTGCTTTCTTCAGCAGATTCACCACCTCTGGCCACCATGGTAAAGTAGCAGGAAGCGATATGGGTGGACGGATCGCCAGCATGCTCTACCCGCATCCCCACCACCATGGATGATCTGCCAACATGGTTGATCCGGGCATCAATCTGGATATCACGATCATTGTCAACCACATGGCGTACAATGATATTATCAATGGCAGCGGTCACCACCTTGGCATCAGGGTGAATACTGCGGGCATAGCCCAGCGCTGCCTGCTCGGCCATGATGTCCAGGTCTTCAAGCAACAGGCCGAACCTGAAGTTGCCCACAATCGGTTCATCCACAACCATGTAACGGCGACGGGCCTTCAGATCTGATGCAAGTGGCAGGGTCTTGTAGAGCGATGTTTCGCGTGGTGTGGTCATCTGGTCACCCCCGGTTATGAATCAGCAACAACTGCAGTACACTCTACATCTCTGCATCCGGTTAGGCAACAGGGCGTTAGCGGTGCGGGGAATGCCTTGACGTTGG
>CAZXTZ010000366.1:0-214 GCA_964643645.1 uncultured Geobacteraceae bacterium | reverse complement strand
TTACTCCCTGGTATGAATCAACAACATCTCCAGTACACTCTACCTCTCCAAGACAGGTTGTGCAAGGCAGCCTGTCGGTGCTACATTGCTGCCTCCATTTTAATAAACTAAAGTGAGCTGCCATGCCGGAAACCAGTTGTGACTTTTATTGTGACAAGATCCTGAAAGGTCTGCTGGAGGTGCCGATCTACCTCCAGAATGATCAGGTCTTTGC
>CAZXTZ010000365.1:0-2529 GCA_964643645.1 uncultured Geobacteraceae bacterium | reverse complement strand
CTGCGTGAGCTGCCGCGCTCGCGCTCCGAGGCTATCGAGCTGGTTGACGACACCGCAGAAGCTGACAGGGGCGACAAGAAACTAGGCGATATTCTCCTTGAACGGGGCGACATATCCGCTGTTGAAATGCAGAAAATCCTCTCCATGCAGAAGCGTTTCGGAGAGCTTCTGGTAGAACAGGGGATTGTTCCGGCTTCCAAGGTACAATCAGCCCTTGCGGAGCAACAGCAGATAAAACAGGTACGCAAGGAGCGTGCCGCCCAGAAGGAACCGGAAGGGCTTTCCATCAGGGTACCGGCTGAAAAGCTGGATCATCTTGTGAACCTTGTGGGTGAGCTTGTAACTGTGCAGGCGCATTTGACCCAGCTGGCAGGCTCACGCCACGACAGCGAGATGGACACCGTTGCCGAAGAGGTTGAACGTCTCATATCCGAACTGCGTGACACAACCCTCACTATGAGGATGCTTCCAATCGGAACCACATTCAGCAAGTTCAAGCGCCTTGTTCGGGACCTCTCCACAGAACTTGGCAAAGAAATAAACCTCGAAACCACAGGGGCCGACACAGAACTGGACAAGACCGTTATTGAAAAGCTCAACGACCCCCTTGTCCACCTGATCCGCAACAGTATAGACCACGGCATAGAGATGCCTGAAACAAGACGTGCCGCAGGCAAATCCTCTGCCGGCACAGTAAACCTGGGAGCAGAACATTCGGGCGACAGCGTGCTTGTAACCATCCGTGATGACGGGGCCGGACTCGACAAAGATGTCATTCGGGCCAAAGCCGTAGAACGCGGGCTCATATCCCCCAACACAGAACTTACCGAAAAAGAGATATTCAACCTCATATTTGCCCCCGGCTTTTCAACGGCAAAGGCGGTTACAAACGTATCAGGCCGCGGCGTCGGCATGGATGTTGTCAAAAAGGCAATAGAGTCCTTAAGGGGTACCATTGACATTGCCAGCACCAAGGGAACCGGATCCGTCATAACACTTAAGATCCCGCTTACCCTTGCGATAATAGAAACTCTGCTCGTAAGGGTTGATCGCAGCTTCTTCGTACTGCCCCTCGCCCAGGTCGAAGAATGTATAGAACTTACCCGTGAAGATGTTAATGCTGCCCACGGAAGACATCTGGCAAAAATAAGGGGAACTGTTGTTCCATACATATCACTCAGGAGTCAGTTTGAGATTAATGACAATCAGCCTGATATTGAGCAGATAGTAATCATAACCGCCAGCGGAACAAGGGTCGGTCTGGTGGTTGACGATGTTGTTGGAGAGCATCAGACCGTAATAAAAAGCCTGGGAAAACTCTACAGGGATGTACAGGGGATATCAGGCGCAACAATTCTTGGTGATGGCACAGTTGCCTTGATACTTGACCCCCCCATGCTGCTTAGAAATGCGGAACTGGTTGAGCACGGGGTAGCAATATAATGGCCTTTACTTTTTTCTTCCGGGACCTTCCGGTACTTGAATACGCTGTTGAAAAGACCCTGAAACTGGCCCTCGGGCGACTCCGGATAAAGGTGTGGGACGCGGGATGCGCCCTGGGGCAGGAGCCTTACACCCTGGCCATACTGTTTGCCGAGCGGATGGGTGATATGGGATTCAACACCCTGTACCTGGATGCCACCGACTATGACAGCGAAAACAACTTCGGCGATATTGTGACTGCCGCCGAGTACAAGACCGAGGAGCTGCAGAGGATACCGGCGGAGATATTTGCAAAGTACTTTGAGCCGGCCCCCGGAAAACCTGAGTATCACAAGGTCATAGACCGCATAAGAAACCGCGTCTTTTTCAAATACAACGACCTGCTGCAGCTGCATCCGGTGGGCTCTGACTACTCGCTGATAGAGGTGCTGAAGATGTACCACCGCTCCCTTGCGCCGGGTGGCTTCTTTGCAACGGAGAACACCCAGAAGATACCGCACGAGATAGCCGGGCTTTTTGAACAGGTGGCGCCCGATGCGCAGCTGTTCAGGAAGGTGGGGTAAAAATATTGATTTGTCAGCTGTTTAAGGCCAAACCCCTCCAAACCTCCCCTTCTCAGGGGAGGCTTAACGGCTTCCCCCCTGAGAAAGGGGGATTGAGGTGGGTTTATTACAGGTGTAGTAAGACATGCGGGTAATCGAACTAGCCAGAAACCCGGCCACATACACATGCCGTTCATACCTGCTGCTCGGGGACTGGAACCAGCTTGACGCGGTGAACACCCTGATAGACCCCGGCACAGACGGCTACATACTGGATGAGATTGACAAGATATACACAGGCTGCGGCAAGGTTCCGGTTGAACAGATTCTGCTTACCCACAATCACTTTGACCACGCCGCATCGGCGGAGATTGTAAAGCAGAGGTACGGGGCGGTTGTGTACGGATGGGTTCCCGGCCCGGGGGTGGATGTACTGCTGAAGGACGGTCAGGTAATGAGGGCAGGAGATGATTACCTTGATGTACTGCACACCCCGGGGCACTCGTCAGATTCTGTGGCATTCTACTGCCAGTCGCAGAAGCTG
>CAZXTZ010000364.1:0-2558 GCA_964643645.1 uncultured Geobacteraceae bacterium | reverse complement strand
ATGTTATAACTTCAGGGTTCAACGGTTCGCCAACGCTGAAAATATGCTTAAGGGTCGAGAGGTCGTAACTTTTGTAAAGTTCTTCCGGTTCACGCATCAACATTCTCAGAGCTGTTGGAGCAGTGTACCAGACCGTTATTTTCTGTTCCTGTATCAGCTGCATCCAGTGGGAAGGATCGTAGACACCGCCGAAGTGGACCTGAGTGACCCCCAGAGACCATGGACCTATGATGCCGTAGGATGTTCCGGTAACCCATCCCTGATCAGCAGTACACCAGTAGATTTCTTCCGGTGACAGCTGCAGCACCTCTTTTGCCGTAAAGGACTGCATCAAAACACTTCGGTGGCAGTGAAGCGCCCCCTTTGGTTTTCCAGTTGAACCTGAGGTGTAGTGTAATACTGATGGTGTCTCTGCAACAGTAATTGCAGCATCAAAGTTGGTGGACGCATCCTGCATGAGCTTCTTCAGGCTCAGGGTGTCAGCTGTGTGTTCATCGGTATCCACAAGTATCAGGTGCTTCAACTCTGGCATCTGGCCTCGCACCTTTGTTATCCTTCGGGCAAGGCTTTTCTTAGTAACAACAACCTTTGCCCCTGCATCACCAAGTCTGTCAAGGAGGGCCTCTTCGCCGAAATTGGAGAACAGTGTCCCGCATATCAACTGCAGCTTCAGGGCTCCCAGAAAGAAAAAGAACTGCTCCGGCATCTTGGGCAGGAAGGTAAACACTACATCACCGGCAGCAAGGCCAAGGCCTGCAAGCAGATTTGCGCAGCGATTCGACTGTTCTTCAAGATCATTGAATGTATAGTCTGTTCTCTGCATGTCATGGGCAATCCAGCGCATGGCAACCTGATTGCCGCGGCCTGACGCGCACTGCTGACAGGTACATATATGGCCGATGTTATACTGTCCGTTTATAATCAGATCATCCATGTCATCCCTCCCTATTTCTCAGTTCTTCTCAGGATCTCACCGTCTGACATCCGCTCATAGGCAGAATTTTCAGACCTGGCAGAACGGATCGCCCCCATACGCCCCAAAGCCATACCGAAGGCGCGATAGTATAGCAGATCAAGCCATAACCAGCAAAACATCAGATGCATGAGTGTAAAAAAAATATTTTTTATCAGAAAGCTGCTCTCAGTCAGGTTTGTCCAGTGAAACACAAAACGGTTGCAGAAATAGATTGTCCGCTTCCTGCGTTTCCCCTGGCGGTTTATTGTGGCGCTTGAAAGATGGCGCACTGTGCCGCCAGGCTCGTAAATGCTTTTCCATCCCCGCTTCCATGCGCGATATGACAGATCCACATCCTCGAACAGATATGGCGTGTACAGATCTGCTGCATATCCACCCAGCTGCATTAGCTTCTCCCGATCGTACGCAACGCAGGCACCTATGGCGTAGAGGTTTTCCCGCACTGGTGACAGTTCGTCTGAAGCAGCAAAACTGCCTTTAAGATTGCCCTTGCCGTAAAGTCCCCTAACTATCCCCTGATTCCGCTTCTCATGCTCCACAATAATGTTGGGGGTTACTGCAAAAACATCCTGACCATCAAAATGCCGGAGCATCGGGGCAATAAAACCGTCCGACACCCTGACGTCGTTATTAAGACAGAGGACAACCGGATGTATCGTCTTTGCAAAACCGAAATTGCAGGTCTTTGAAAAACCGCTGTTCTGTTCATTGCGGATAAGAATTGCCTCCGGGCAACACTCCAGTACTACAGAAGCCGTATCATCCTGCCCGGCATCATCAACTATGATAAGCTCCCACTCCCCGCCCCAATCCTTGAGGGCCTGCCTAAGGGGGGGTAGGTTGTCTGACAGAAGTTGCGCCCCGTTCCATGTGGGGATCACTATGCTTACAGCACGCCGAACGCTCATGAAGCAGCACTCCCCTGAAGATCCCGATAGTATGCCTGATACCTGTCAGCCATTGCCCCGATTGAGTACCGGCGGTCAAGAAGCTCCCTTGCATTTTTCCCAAGACGCTTACGTTCTTCAGAGTCACTTAGCAGATTATTTATAGCTGCTGCAAAATCGTTCGGGCCTCCCCTGATAATCCTTCCAACATCTTCATCTTTCAGAATATCAACCATGCCTCCAGAATCGTAGCAGACAACCGGTGTGCCTGCTGCCAGGGCCTCCAGGTGTACTATGCCGAAACCTTCGTTCCTGTGAGTGGTTACTGCAAGATCACTGTCATAAAAGATATCCGGTATTTTCTCTCTGGGAACACGTCCTGTAAATATGACATCTTCTGTCACATTGTTTTCTCTTATCCTCGCCACCACAGGGTCTGCAAGTACAGGATCGCTGTTGTCACCGACAAGTGCCAGAGTTATGGCAGGCCATTGTTTTTTCAGGATTGGCAGGACATCCACCAACTCCTGCTGGTTCTTCCAGAACTCGCCAACCATTGTTATGATCGGAAAGGTGCAGTCTTTGAAATAACGGCGATTACGATTATCATTGAAACGTTCTTCCACAGGAGGAGCACCAAGACGTATGCCGTAATGCAAAACTGTGAGCTTCTGCTCAGCTTCAGGATTGCCCTT
>CAZXTZ010000363.1:0-2564 GCA_964643645.1 uncultured Geobacteraceae bacterium | reverse complement strand
GCCCTGGCAGAAATCGCCTCAATCAAGCCTGCAGTTGACGCTTTTTTTGATTCCGTGATGGTTATGGCAGAAGATGAATCTGTCCGCAAAAACAGACTGGCCCTACTTGCCAACATAAGCGGAATGTTTGGTAAACTTGCTGATTTCACGAGACTCTCAAACCAGGGGGATTAAAACATGTCATTCACAGCAAGAATACTCGCAGGGAACCTGCTGGTGGTAGTATTGACAGTAGCGCTGCTTACCGCTTTCAACAGCTCGGGGAACATTCTTACAGCAGTTATCATAGGCATTGTTCTCATTGTCGCATCATCGGGCCTGCTATGGTTTCTAAGCAGTATGGCGTTCAAGCCCCTTGAAGCTGTTGTGGCAGCGCTTGAAAAGGCCGCCGCTGGAGATCTTTCCGTTCGCATTGACTCCAGGGAGCATGGAGAAATCGGACGTCTGGCTGTTGCTTTTAACAAGATGATGAGCGACATGAACAAGACTATGCGTCAGTTCTTCTCAGTTGCAGATCTTGTAAGGGATTCTGTGACAATGGTCAAAGGCACAACCCGGGCAATGGTTGATGCAGCTGAAGAAGTTGCAATGCAGGCCAATACTATAGCTACCGCAAGCGAAGAAATGTCTGCAACATCGGCTGACATAGCCCGCAACTGCCTCTATGCTGCCGAAAATTCCCAGAAGGCGACAGAGCAGACAACAACAGGGACAAACATCGTAAGAAGCAGCGCTGAAGTAATGGAAAGCATATCCCAGCGTGTAATGCAGTCATCAAAAACAGTTGAAAGCCTGGGCGAGCGTTCTGACCAGATAGGTGCAATTGTAAACACCATTGAGGATATTGCGGACCAGACAAATCTTCTTGCCCTCAACGCAGCTATTGAGGCAGCAAGGGCAGGTGAAATGGGCAGGGGATTTGCCGTTGTTGCCGATGAGGTTCGCGCCCTTGCAGAGCGCACTACAAAGGCTACCAAAGAGATAGGCAGCATGATCAAGACTATTCAGGCAGAGACCCAGTCAGCAGTCAGCTCCATGTCTGAAGGTGTTGAGCAGGTAAGGCGCGGAACCGATGGTACAGCCCGTTCCGGTGAGGCGCTGGAGGATATCCTTAACAGGATCAACGAACTTTCACTCCAGATAAGCCAGGTTGCAACAGCAGCAGAGGAGCAGACAGCGACAACAAGCGAAATAACCAGCAATATCCAGATGATTACATCGGTGGTCAACTGCAATGTTGATAACGCCCGCAGTACAACCGAGGCAACGGGAAAGCTGGCTCAGCAGGTAGACGAGCTTCACAAACTGGTCTCAAAATTCCGTCTGGCAAAGGCGCTTGAATGGGATGATAGTTATTCCACAGGTGTTCCGCGTTACGACGAACAACACAAAGTTTTATTCAAGATGGTGAACGATCTGTATGACGCAATGCAGCAGAAGAGGACAAAGGAAGCGGTTGGCCAGATTCTGCGGGGGCTTGCAGACTATACAGTCAACCACTTTGCTGATGAGGAACGCTCTTTTGACCAGACCGGTTATCCTGATGTGACTAATCACAAGATAATCCATAAAAAGCTGGTTGATCAGGTGGTTGACTTCATAGGAAAATTCCAGAGCGGAGAGGCAATTCTTTCCCAGGATCTGCTGACTTTTCTTCAGGACTGGCTCGTAAACCACATTAAGGGTGAAGACAAAAAGTACGGTCCCCACCTTATTAAGAACGGAATAAAATGATAGCAATAGTGGACTACGGAATGGGCAACCTCCGTTCCGTTCAAAAGGGTTTCGAGAAGATTGGCGCAGACGCTGTTGTTACAAATGACCCTAAGAAGCTGCTTGAGGCTGAAAAGATTGTGTTGCCGGGAGTAGGTGCTTTTCGTGACTGTATCCATAACCTCGAACAGGGAGGTTTTGTTGAGCCACTTCTGGGCTTGATAGCCGATGGGCGTCCTTTTCTCGGCATCTGTCTGGGGTTGCAGATGCTTTTTGCTGAAAGTGAGGAGTTTGGCATCCATAAAGGGCTTGGCGTGATTCCGGGCAGGGTGGTCCGCTTTCCAGACGGTATGTCAGAGGCGGGTGAAAAGCTGCCTGTCCCGCACATGGGGTGGAACCAGATATTAATCAAAGGGCAGTCGCCACTCTTTGCCGGGGTGCAGGACGGCAGCAACGTATATTTTGTGCATTCCTATTATGTAAAGCCTGATGACGAATCAGTAGTGGCTGCTGCCTGCAGCTACGGGATCGAATTTTGTGCGGCCATACAGCGTGATAACATTATGGCAACACAGTTCCACCCCGAGAAATCTCAGGCAATAGGCCTACAGATGCTGAAGAATTTTGCAGAGATGAAAGGGTAGTATGATCGTAATTCCAGCCATAGACCTGAAAGGTGGAAACTGTGTCCGCCTTGAACAGGGGGAGATGCATCGCGATACGGTTTTTTCAGACAATCCGGCAGAGCAGGCCCTGAAGTGGCAGTCTGCAGGCGCAGAGCTTATCCACCTTGTGGATCTTGACGGCGCCTTTGCCGGAGAACCCAGAAACAGAGGCGCCATAGAGTCCAT
>CAZXTZ010000362.1:0-2608 GCA_964643645.1 uncultured Geobacteraceae bacterium | reverse complement strand
GTGGCGCGACTTGCACCTATCAAGAACATTGTGGCCATTAAAGAAGCCACCGGATCTTTGCAGCAGGCATCGGAGGTTCTGGCTCTTTGCGGAGATCAGATTGATGTGCTGTCCGGCGATGATTTCATCACCTTCCCGATGATGGCCTGCGGCGCCAAAGGGGTCATTTCGGTTCTGGCCAACATAATGCCCAAGGCAGTTGGCGACCTGACCGACGCATTCTGTGCCGGGGACATGGCCACCGCCCGCAAGCTGCATCTGGACACCCTGAAGATCAGCAATGCCATGTTCATTGAGAGCAACCCGGTGCCGGTAAAAACAGCCCTGGGGCTGATGGGCAAATGTTCCGAAGAGGTACGTCTGCCGCTTGCCCCTATGAGCGCTGCCAGCAGGGCAAAGCTGGAAGCCATTATGAAAGAGTACAAGCTGATATAGCGTGGTACAGGTATGGCGCAAGCTCCGGAAAAACTGCATTTCGGATTCCAGGAGTACATGGAGTGGGAGTCTGCCCGGCCCGACCGGCATGAATATGTTGCCGGAGAGGTATTCGCTATGGTCGGGGTACGTCAGGTTCACTCCATAATTACCTTGAACATTGCAACTGAATTGAAACAGCAACTCAAGGGAAAGCCATGCCGCCCCCATGTTGTTGATATGAAGCTATATGTAAATGCGGTGGATGCCTGCTTTTATCCGGATATCATGGTTACCTGTGACGAGCGGGATGCAAAAGCGGATTTGTACCTTGAACATCCAGTACTTATAATCGAGATACTTTCAGAATCCACAGCAGGCTACGACATGGGGCTGAAGTTTGAGTTTTATCGCAACATCCCTGAGCTTAAAGAGTACACGCTCGTTGATCCTGACAGGAATAAAATCTGGCTTTACCGCAAGAATCAGGGGGGTGAGTGGGTGCTGCACGACTTTCCTGGCCAGCTCGATGTTGTTTTTGAATCAGTGAGTTGCAGGCTTCTGCAGTCTGATATCTTTGAAGGAGTTGAACAATGATTAAAATAGCTGTCTGTGGAGCCGCCGGTCGCATGGGTCAACGTATCATCGCAGCTGCGGTTGAGGCTGGCTGTGCCATCTCCGGTGCTCTTGAGCGCCCCGCTCATCCGCAACTTGGGCAGGACGCTGGGCTGATTGCCGGGGTCGGTTCCCTGGGTATTGCTATTTCTGATGATCTGAACGCCGTAGTGGAAGGGTGTGACGTCCTGATAGACTTCACCACCCCCAAGGTTTCGCTCAAAAACCTTGAGGTCTGCGGCCTGAAGAAGAAGGCTATAGTTATCGGCTCCACCGGATTCACACCCGAAGAACGTGTATTTGCCGCAGAGCTTTGCAGGGACATCCCTTGCGTACTGGCTCCAAACATGTCGGTTGGTGTCAATGTCTGCTTCAAGGTGCTGAAGGATGTGGCCAGGATTCTGGGGGATGACTTTGATATGGAGATCGTAGAGCTTCACCACAACAAGAAGAAGGATGCGCCATCAGGTACTGCCGTTCGTATGGGTGAGGTTGTTGCCGAGGCCCTGGGCCGCGACTACAACAAGGTTGCCAACTACCATCGCGAAGGAATCTGCGGCGAGCGTACCAAGGAAGAGATCGGTATGCAGACCGTGCGTGGCGGCGATATAGTCGGCGAACACACCGTATATTTCATCGGCCAGGGTGAGCGGATCGAGATTTCGCACCGAGCCATGACCCGCGACATGTTTTCCCGTGGTTCGGTGCGCGCCGCAAAATGGATTGTGGGCAAGGCGCCGGGGTTGTACGATATGCAGGATGTTTTAGGACTTAAGTAGGAGCAGATAATGGAAAAGGTCGTTCGGATCATCAACATGAAGGATGACAAGGGTGACCGGGAGTACTGGATAACCAGGACACCTGCAGAACGGATAGATGCCATCGAGATCCTGCGCGAGCAGTACATGAGGTTTAAAGGCGATGTTCAGCAAGGACTTCAAAGAGTTTGCAGAGTTATTGAACAAACACGACGTTGAGTATCTGGTGGTGGGGGGATACGCCGTTGGAGTCCACGGTCATCCCCGCTATACCGGAGATATCGATTTCTGGATCAAACCAAATAAAGATAATGCAGTAAAGTTGCTGGCGGCTGTCTCCGAGTTCGGGCTGACAGCCGTCAATGTATCTGCTGATGAATTGATCATTCCCGGCAAAGTCTTTCAGCTTGGACGACAGCCTTACCGCATTGATATTCTCAACAGTATTGACGGTGTTGAATTTGACGGCTGCTTTCAGCGACGTGCTACGTTTGAGCTCGAAGGAATTCCTGTCCCATTCATCGGCTTTGAAGATCTTAAACAAAACAAGCGAGCCAGCGGCAGGCATAAGGATCTGGCAGACCTTGAAGTGCTTGAATCAACATTAGAAGAAGGAGAGTAAAACGTGGCAAAAATCAATGACAACTATCTGAAGTTAAAAGCTGGCTACCTTTTCCCCGAAATCGGTCGCCGTGTGCGTGAGTTTACCGCTGCCAACCCGGATGCCAAGGTGATCCGCCTGGGTATCGGCGATGTTACCCGCCCACTGGCTCCGGCTGTACTGAAGGCGTTCCACGATGCCGTGGATGATCTGGCCACCA
>CAZXTZ010000361.1:0-2620 GCA_964643645.1 uncultured Geobacteraceae bacterium | reverse complement strand
AGCAATCAGCCATTATCAGCCATGTTTCTGTAAACTGCGGCTCTCTCTTCGGCCTCACGCCTTGCCATAAGCTCCGCCAGCCTCACAATATCCAACACTTCCGGGTGGCGGAGTGAATAGAATATCTTAAGCCCCTCCTTGCGTTGACTCAAGATTCCGCTCTTCAGCATCATCTGTAGATGGCGTGATGTATTGGACTGTTCGTGCCCTATTGCCGGAAATATCTCGCAGACGCAATGCTCTCCGTCACGCAGCAGCTCTATTATCCGGAGCCGGGTGGGCTGGGAAATGGCCTTCAGTATCTCGGCGCTGTACTCGATGGTATCCATATACCCTACTTTTTTGCAGGGACAATCCCTGCCTCTTCAAGGAAATCAGCTGCTGTATCTCCACGCAGCGCCTCGGCCAGACCTATAAGGCCATCTGTCAGGAAACGGGCGTTGTAACCCTTTGTCCTTAGGTAGGTCATAGCCATTGCCGCCCGCTCCTTATGTGGGCATGCAGTGACAATTATCTTGTCCTTAGGCAGCTCGTTCAGGCGCCTTGGCAATTCATTCATCGGTATTGCCATTCCAAACCCCATCTTCCATGCAAGGGTTTCTTCCCTGAAACGGATATCAACAAGCACCGCCTTTTTCTCGATTATCATCTTTATGAGCTGCTTGCTGCTGGCCTTCATATCGGCCCTTGTCTCAAAATCAAATGAGGAAATAAATGCATCAATGGAGACCGGCTTCAGCTCTGCGGCCTGGAGTGGCAGTGAGGATAACGCAAGCAGGGTAATGGACAACGCAACGGTTTTTTTCATGAAATCATTTTCCTTTCCTGTAGCTCTCTATGGGCATCCCTGCCCTGATCCATTCTTCAATGCCGCCAGTCACGTTGAAAACCTTCAGATAACCTGAATCATGCAAAAGCCTGGTTGCGGGAATTGTTCGTCTTCCGGTTCGACATATAAGTATTACAGCCACGTTCCGTGGTTCCAGTTTTTGCAGTTCAAGCAACCAATCGTCCGGCTTTTTCATCATCTGCGCTTCAAAAGGTAGTGTAAGCAACCTGCTACCCGGCACTATACCGGTCTGGAGGCACTCCTCCTCGGCACGGATGTCTATTAAGGCAACACCCTTTTCAAGGAGATCCGTTAGTTCGGAATTGCTTATGTTTGTAACCCCTGCATCTGCATTCATGCTGCCCCCCATAATAATCAGTGCCGATATAAAGATTAAAAACAGAAGTTTCATCGCCAACCATCTCAGGCGTTCCATATCAGCCAGAGACCCACTGCTGCCACCACAGCTCCGCCAAACTTTTTTGTCCATGCGGAGAAATTGACAATCCCCTTCTGTTTCACAAATGATTCGATAAACCCTGTGAAGGTGCCAGCCAGCAGCATCAGAAGGCAATGTCCTATGGCGTAGGTAAACAGGAGAGCCGTTCCGTAAAGCACCTGACCTTTTGTGGCAACGTAGGTCAGTATAACAACCAGCACCGGCGTGGCACAAGGGGAAGAGACCACGCCAAAGAACAGCCCCAGGATGAAGGAACCGATAATGCCCCCCTGTTTGGGCTTAAACTCACGCTTTACAGGCAGTCTGATCTCGTACAGTCCCATCATCTGTCCACCCATAACCAGGGCGACTATGCCTGCCACTATGTACCACCAGCCACCCATAGCCCCGAACATGGTGCCGAGCATTCCGGCGGCAGCTCCAAAGGCGGTAAAGGTAATCGAGAGCCCCAGGATGAAGGCCATGGAATAACGAAATGCTTTCCAGCGGTCACCATCGGCGTATCCACCTACAAAGCCAACGACAAGGGGGATAGTGGCAAGCACACAGGGGGAGGCAGATGATAGCACCCCGGCAAGAAATACAGCGCCAAAGGCAAGTATCGGGTAGAGGGTGACAATCTGCTCGATGTTATCCAGAAAGCTCATTTAGCGCCCAGTTTTTTGAAGGTATCAATAATGGGCTGACGATCCATAAAACCGATATGACGGCTGATTTCCTTCCCGGTGGCATCGAAGAATATCTGGGTTGGTATCATCTGCACGCGGTAGCTGCTCCCGGCCTTGTTGTCCTGCCAGACATCAACAAAAATCACATTGGCCCTGCCCCGGTACTCTTTCTCCAGCTCCTCAAGTATCGGGGCCATTTTTTTGCAGGGCACGCATTTCCGTGCCCCGAAATCAACAAGGGTAGGACGGCCGGAAGCCAGCGCAGCTTTTATGGACGCCTCGTTTCCGGAGGGGAGTTCGGCAAAGGCGGTTGTTGCGATTAACAGACAAAAAAGAGAGGCCAGTATCTTCATCAGAGCATCCCTGCAATCTCTTCTGCGGTTGCCAGCTTGCCGGAAAACAGCACCTTTCCGTCCTTCACAAGGGCCGGGGTACTCATCACACCGTACTTCATTATGGTGGGGATATCCTCAACCTTCAAAATCTCCGCATCTTTGCCTGATGCCTCAACTGCCTTCTTTACGTTTTCATACAGGGTCTTGCATTTGGCACATCCGGTACCCAGAACTTCAAGCTTCATGGTCTTACTCCTTTTGAATTATTCAGGAATGATTGTGATTGCATTCCTGTACATCGCGTTAGGCATGCATCAACGGCTTGATA
>CAZXTZ010000360.1:0-2655 GCA_964643645.1 uncultured Geobacteraceae bacterium | reverse complement strand
GAAACGGTTCGGAACTGAAAGTGGGTGAAGAGCCAACCGGCGATATATACGATCAGGCCTCTTCCGAAAGAGACCGTGAACTTGGCCTTATCCTGAACGACCGGGAAAGGGAGAAAGTCCACAACATTGACGATGCCCTGATGCGTATGGACGAAGGTGAATACGGGATATGCGAGGAGTGCGATGAGGAGATCCCCATGGGCCGCCTTAAGGTGCTTCCCTTTACCCGCCATTGCGTGAGATGCAAGTCCGATCTCGAAAAGGTGCAGGCCCAGACCAAACGGTTTGAGGAGGACAGGGCCTATAGAGATATACCCCTGGGGGATGATGACGAAGGCTAAAGGCCGTTGCCGTATCTAGCGGCTTATTCTTTCTACTAACTTCAGCAGAAAACCTTTTTTAACAAGCATTGCATGGTGAGGGCAAAGTTCCCTGCAGCACCAGCAGCGTATACAGCGCCCTGAGGATACTTTCAGGGCGTTTTTGTTTATCTCTATGGCCCCTGGTGGACAGGCATCCCTGCATATTCCACATAAAACGCACTTGTCACGGTCTGCCTCAGGCAGCGGTGAAATATGTCTGCGCAGAATATCACCTATGAATCCTGGAATGCCAAACTGGACATCAAGGCCGGAAGGCAGTACAAATGGTCTGATATCAGGAACTTTCGAAACATCTCCACATATTTCAATATCTTCCATCAATGAACCGTATATCCCCCGCTGCACCGCCTCAAGTTCAACGGGCAGAATCGCTGGAGCGATACCTGCCAGCCGACCGGCAACAACATCCACTGCCACAGGATTTTCTCCTGCAATGAGCCAGCCAGCTTCCCGAGCTGTTCCGCTGTTTGGTCCATCGCCCTCCATTGCGACAACCGCATCAACTATCGTAAGGGCCACAGGCCTTGCATCTGCTATTTCAAGCAAAAGAGCGGCAAACATCCCCTTTGACCTTCCGGCTGTCAGGTGCAGGGCCGCCTTTGCCGGACCAACTACGGATCCGTAAAGGTTTTTTACTGCGCAGGTCATTGTCATCATTTCGTGGGTTTTAAGCTTTGGCAGATTTATTACAACGTCAGCGTTCATATATTCAGAGGACAATTGAAGATTCCGAAACTGTTTCCCCCCCTTGACCGAAACTGTTTCCCTGAAAGGAAGGAGAACAACGCCTCCAGCCGCAGCAGCCTCCATAATTCGACTGCGTATGGCAACCTTCTCAAAAGAGCCTATTCCAGGACTGTCACCTGCAGTTACAATTCCACCGGCCTCCTTTGCAAGCTCTGCTACAACCTGCAGTACAGAGGGGTGTGTTGTCACAGCAGCCTCAGGGGGCCTGGCCGCAAGCATATTCGGCTTTAACAGAACCCTCTGTCCCGGCTTTACAAATCTGCCTATTCCACCAAGTGGTTCAAGGAGCAGTCGCACTGATTTTCTAAGCATTTCCAGCTCGTAATCACTAGTGGATATCATTGAAATCCGCTCCATATCAATTAGCCCCCTTGCACTTTTTCAATCTTCAGTTAAACTGGATTACTGTTATACTCATTATTCAAAACCTTTATCAGATACCGGAACCCATGAAAACAGTCGGATCTAACCACTACGATATCTCAATGCTGTATGTTGAGGATGAGCATGTCACACGCACACAGGTCTCACGCATACTGCAAAGGATTGTAACGGATCTGCATGTTGCTGAGGACGGTCGCAAAGGGCTTGAGCTTTACCTTGAAAAACGCCCTGACATAGTACTTACCGACATAATGATGCCATTTATGAATGGTCTTGAAATGGCAAGGGAGATTAGAAAACTCAACAGGGATTCCCAGATCATAATGCTTACAGCTTACAGCGACACGGAATTTCTGCTTGAATGCATATCCCTTGGAGTCAACCAGTATGTGCAGAAGCCGGTTGACTTTGCCCAGCTTACCGGAGCCATAGAGTCCTGTAGCAACTACACTCTCCTTAAACGCAAGGTTCGTCAGCAGGAAAACCATATCCAGAGACTATCGCAGGCCATAGAACAGGCCCCGGCGCCAGTAATAATAACATCAACAGACGGCTCCATAGAATATGTCAATGCTATGTTCACAAGACTCTCCGGCTACACATCAGAAGAGGTGCTAGGTAGAACACCTGCCATTCTGAGGTCAGGCGTCAATCCCGATTCCATGTATGACGAGCTCTGGTCAACCATCAAAAATGGAAATGAATGGAAAGGGGAGCTTGCCAATAAAAACAAAAACGGCTCCATCTACTGGGAAACAGTAAAAATATGTCCACTCAAGGACAACAGCGGCCAGGTTACCGGCTACCTGAAAGTATCTCAGGATATCACGGAAAGAAAGCAATATGAGGAGAATCTCCACTACCTAGGTACCCACGACCCGCTTACAGGTCTTTATAACAGAACATATTTCGACGCAGAACTCCAGCGTCTGGAAGCAAGTCGTGAAATGCCGGTAACTGTTGTTATGGCTGATATTGACGGACTGAAATCGGTAAACGACACACAGGGACACGACGCTGGCGACAAACTGATAAAAGGGGCCGCAGAGGTTCTTATTGCTGCCTTCAGGGGTGGAGACGTTGTTGCCAGAATAGGCGGCGATGAATTTGCCGTGCTTCTGCCACGTACAGATAACGATGC
>CAZXTZ010000359.1:0-2698 GCA_964643645.1 uncultured Geobacteraceae bacterium | reverse complement strand
TGATGACTCTCATATAAACGTAACTTTGTTGCTGATAAGTGTTTTCGCCAGATTCATGCAGATCTCTTCTTGCCCCATTGTTGTTGACCGTTCATACATCTTTGTCGCTGTTTCCAGAATCTTTGTCTCACTCATGCCAACAGTTTTCTTTGCATCAATCAGTTCTGTTTTAATAGCGGCAATTTTCTCTTCCTTGGCGTACATTTCAGTGAAATCGGCTATTGTTACAAGCTTGTTCGCCGCAACCTCTGTCTTGTCGGACACAACTGCCGTATGGGATGTGTCAACGGTTGTATGCTGGCCGGTTACATGGGTTGAGACTCCGTTTACCGTTGTTGTTTCTCCATTGATCTCCGTTTTGGCGGCATGGTTGAAAACTTTTTCAGTTCCGAACTCAAAGGAACCGACCGCCTGAAGCTCCAGTTTTATTGCTGCGTCAATCTCTATTGCAGGCCCCAGCTTAATATCAAGGTATGCGCCTACCGCAGTATCAGTGTATGCGCCGAAGGTGGTGATTGCACGCGCTCCAAAGACTGTGTCTGCCTCGGCGCCGTATACAGTCATCACACTTGTGCCGTTAATGGTCTCTTCAGAGGCGCCATGAATTTTCTCAGTATAATCCCCCCAGATTTCAGTTGTTTCATTCCCTTTTATACAGCTGATCGAGTTGTCGCATTCAAAGGTAATATCCCCTTCGGTTTTGGAGTGGATTCCATCTTTCTCCATCTGATCCAGGACAGCCTTGTGATCTTTGCTGGTTCCGCCGGGAGCAGATGAAGATGAGCTGTCCTGGCTCTCTTTAGCGGTTCCGGTTCCGGTTGCTGCAACGCTGCCCGCAGCCGCACCCATCGTAATCATTGACTCTGCCCTCGGAGAACGGAGCAGAACCTGCTCCGAGCCAACCATATCCTCGAAGTGCAGCTTGTTTCCTCCGGCTGTGGTTATTAGGCTCTGGGTAGCGTTCCTCGCCGTCACCTGACTTGGCATGAGGGGGTTCGACACCGCTGCGGCGATGAGGGGACGATCCGGATCGCCGCCAATAAAGGCGAGCAGCACCTCTGTACCCTTGTGCAGCGGAAAGTGCATGCCGTGGTTTGATCCGGCGTAGGGTTGGGCCTTGCGCAGCCAGCATGAAGCCTTTCCCCCCTTGACGCTGTTCAGATCAAAGGGTAGCACCACCTTGTAACGCCCCTGTTCGTCAATCTCGGCGTACTGCCCGCTACCCTCCGCATCAATATGGGCATAGAGTCCTCCGGGAATACGTGGTCTTTCGGTTATATGCTCAGGACGGAACTGGATATCGGAACTGATTGCAGAGAAGCTGTTCCGGTAGCAGGAACTCCTTTCACGAATGGAGCCGGTTTCAGCAAGACCTGCCGTGAACATGAAGTTCTGATCGCCATGGTGCGTAATATCTGTGGTGAGGTATGAGATATTGAAATCCTTGCGGGGATGCCCTTCGAGCGAGAAAATGTACCCCGGCCTCAAGTATGGAACAAGGCTCTCCCCCTGAAATATCTGCCCTCGGCATCTGAGGGATTCGGCGCACACCTTTGCCAGGCGGGCCCCTTCCTCCGGTGTCGAGTATTTTACCCCGTAAACATAGAATTCCCCGACACCGTCAGGAGAGACCTCGCACCCGGCAGTCAGATCCAGAGATGGTTTATGGTAGTCGTAACTTTTCAGCAGCACCTTCTCAGGGAGCATCTTCTGACAGCAGACCATGCTCTGGATAACCTCCTCACGCTCCGATTCATTCAGGCCGGAGATGGGGGCAAAATGCATTTTTATCCCTTCATCCATAACCGAATGCACATGAGCAGTATCGGTGATGATAACCTTTTCGTTATCTTCCCCCTGCTCAAAGTAATAATAGATCCCTTCACGCTCCATCAGGCGGGAGATGAAGCTGTAGTGGCTTTCGTTATACTGGCAGATATAATCGTGGGGAGCGTACTGACCGGTCAGCCTGAACTCATAATCCAGACTGGTAAGTCCGCCATCTCTCATTGCGGCTTCAATAATCTGCGGCGAAGTTTTGTCGAGAAAAATCTGATTGTGGTGAGTTAATGTCTGACGCCAGAAGGCAGGGGTCAGGACTGCTCGGTAGCGGGTGAGTCCATGTGCGGTTTCCAACTGATCAAAGCCGGAGAGAATGCCGTTAAATGTGATATCGCCGTACTCCCGCAGAATGGTGAGTCTGGCGCGGGATTTGATCACTTTGCGGAGATTAACTTCGCCGTTTTCGGAGACGAGGGTAATATCAAAGCGGTAATGCTTTGAAAGGCCTTCCGTACCGGTGAAACTGACCACATCAAAAGAATCGTGAGCCAGCGCAGTCGAGGTGAAGCTGAATTTCTTCCCGGCTGAAGACATGATCATATCCCCTTTTGAGCTGTAATTTTTATCAGTAATGTCCGGTTAGTTTTTTGCATTTTATCCCCCTCCTTTCTTTCAAGGAGGGGTTAGGGGTGGTTGCCTTTGATTTTCATCAATCTTAAAGATAAAAAGCTAAAATCCGACCACCCCCAGCCCCTCCTTAACCACAGGAGGGGAGCTAAAAACGTACGACTCATGGCTTGCAATTATCTAACCGGACAAGGCTGACTTTTCAAATGGTTATGCAGGATCAACACTAACGCATACTGTTCAGGAATCATTTCAACGCTAATTGCGCATTGATTCCAAGAAAGAGCAA
>CAZXTZ010000358.1:0-2720 GCA_964643645.1 uncultured Geobacteraceae bacterium | reverse complement strand
TTCAAGATTAACCAATAAACGTACAGTATGGTTTCCGGTTTTTGTGTCTCACAGCTGGAAAACCGCATGGCCTTGGTGTTATGATTCTTTCCAATGTTCGATACATCTTCTAAAGTCTGCTGACGTAACATCTTCCATCCTTGAGATAAATTTCCCAACTTCAGCTTTTATTCTGGCAAAAAGCAAAAAACTCCCCGATTTTAGTGGCATTTCTACCACGAATCCGGCTCATGGTTTCTTCTTTCCTTCAATCTTGCGCTGCACAGATTTCACATTTTCAAGATATGCCTTTTCCACCTCTGACGGTTCAACTGCGAGCTGTGCGCGGTACTTGGCGTATTCGGCTTCAGCTTTCTTGATGGCCTGCGGATTGCTGACGCTGCCAGCACCTTCAAGCGTTTTGGCCTCCATAGCCACGATTAGCCGATCCAGATGCGCCAGCCAGTCTTTCATGTAGGTGGGTTCATGGTTCAGGGCGCGAAATTCTGCGGCATCGAAATAGGCCGATACCAGCGTGTTCAGGCGCTTGAGCTCTTTTTCGTCGAGGTAGTTCTTGGCAATGATAATTTCCGCCTTGGTGGGCTGGTTGCCGCTAAACGACAGCAGCCCCATGAAGGGCTTGCCAGCGTCGGCGCGACTGGCAATCACCTCTGCGGCGGTCTGGCCGTGGGCAGCGTAGTGTAGTTTGTTCTGTACGGTCTTGAAGAACAGTGCGGCTTCATCGCTCTTGGGGTTGTAGTCTACGCTAGTGGCGTAGAGATCCAGTATCTGGCGGTAGAGCACCTTTTCGCTGGAGCGGATGTCGCGGATGCGTTCCAGCAGCTCTTTCCAGTAGGCGCCGCCGCCCAGATTCTTCAGGCGGGCATCGTCCATGGTGAAGCCCTTGACCAAATACTCCCGCAGGCGCTCGGTGGCCCAGATACGGAACTGAGTGCCTTGCTGTGACTTAACCCGGTAACCGACTGAAATAATTACATTCAAATTATAAAGATTGGTCGGTTTGGTAGAAAATTCGGAAATTCCGAATTTTCTCACTACCTGCTCCGCAATCAGCTCACCTTCAGCAAAAATATTTTTGATGTGCTCGTTGATGGTCGATTTAGCTTTCCCGAATAAGAGTGCCATCTGATCCTGGCTCAGCCAGACGGTGTCACCATCGAGGCGAACCTCAATGGTTGGTTCACCGTTACTGCTCGGATAGAGGATAATTTCGCCAGAGGGTTTTTCGCTCATGCCTGTGCTTCCTTGTTACCTTCGTGTGAAACATTCATGGTTTCTTCCTTACTTCGATCTTGCCACCATAGTTTGCTGTACGCTTACATCCTCAGGGGTGCCAACTCATACCGCACACTGCGCCCTTGCCCGATCCTCTGCAGCATGCCCAGCCCATACAGCTGATCCAGTTCACGAAAGGCGGTGGCCCGGCTACAGTGGGTCATGGAGGTGTACTTCTGGGTGGTCATGCCACCTTCAAAGCCATCCGGCCCGGCATCCAGCAGACGGTTGATCACCTTTTTCTGGCGGTCGGTCAGTCTGTGCTGATCATACTGCCGCCAGAATTGTGACTTGGCAAAGACACCGTTCAGAATATCGTTGGAGCGATGCAGTGCCCGACCAAAGCATCCCAGGAACCAAAGTAACCAAGCGGTTACATCACAGCCACCTTTTTGCGTCTTTTCCAGGATAGTGTAATAGCCCTCACGCTCTGCCATGATCTGGGCCGAGAGGCTGTAGTAACGGCTCTGCTGTTTGTCATCCTGTGCAATGGCAAGGTCGGTGATGGCACGGGCAATCCGTCCGTTACCATCATCAAAGGGGTGGATGGTGACAAAATAGAGGTGGGCAATGGCTGCCCGCAGCAGCCCCTCAACGGTGCCGCTGCTGCTGTTCCACCAGCTCAGAAATTCCCCCATCTCATGGTTCAGTTGCCCTGAAGGCGGTGCTTCGTAGTGGATCTTTTCCCGACCAATGGGGCCTGACACCACTCGCATCGGCTCTTCACCGGTGCGCCAACTGCCGGTAGTGATCAGATGCAGGCCGGAATAGCCGGTGGGGAACAGAGCAGCATGCCAGCCCCAGAGTCGTTTAACAGTCAACTGTTTGTCAAAATTCTGGGTAGCATCCAGCAGCAGGCTGAGCAGCGCATCAATCTTGCGATCAACTGGCAGGCCGGCAGACGGGAGTCCCAGACGCCGGGCGACTGATGAGCGAACTGAACGGGCATCTAACAGTTCACCCTCAATCGAAGAGGTGGTAAGGGTCTCTTCAATCAGCAGTTCGGCCTGGGCCTGTTGCTCAAGCTGCAGACCAAGACCGGCAACCCGACTGAGCAGCTTGCCCTGCTGCAGGCGGCATTCACCCAGCAGCGTGAGCAGGGCTGAGGTGTCCCAGGTGAAGTGGGGCCAGTCGTTATGTTGCCAGATGTATTGGGTCATGGAATCGCTTCATCAATCGCTTCAAATTTGTATGCGAATCTTTTAGCACAGTAGCCTGAGTATGCAAACTGACAAAAACAGAATTAAAGTGCAGTGTGGCCTTGCTGGCAGATACGACCCTGCCGGGAGACTTGACCGGTGAAACGCCACAGCTTCCATACCATACTATAAGCCTTCCTCACAGAATGATAAAAACTCCTGCTGCACCGTCAGCAGCTCCTCATCCAGACACCCCAGCGCCTGATCTTCAATCCACCCCGGCACCCCGTACATCGCCTCGGCAAT
>CAZXTZ010000357.1:0-2728 GCA_964643645.1 uncultured Geobacteraceae bacterium | reverse complement strand
TGGCCCAAGCATTGTAAAGACAGACGTTACCTTGAAGAATGCTGACAAGGTGATTGTTGCTTTCAATGCAGAAGGCAGCTCTGCTGCTCATCCGCTATCTTCTGAGACCGGTTATGATAACGCCGCGCGCGAAGTTGCACTTAATATTGCAAAGGCCCTGAAGTCGAAATAGCCAAAGCCTGTCGCATTAAACAAATACCAAGAAGCCGCCTATCTGGGCGGCTTCTTGGGGAAAACCAGGGAAAACTAGGGACACTTCCCGCATTTCCTGTCTGGGGGAAAACTAGGGACACTTCCCGCATTTCCTGTCTAGCCCTGATTCTCCGACAGAACCAACAAACAAGCCGCCCCGGATTTTATTCCGGCAGCGGCTTTTTTCTTCAACTGCTGGGGGGGTACTATGCCCCTTTGGTCTTGATCCTTTCAATCAACTCCGCCGGATCAAGCACATTTGGCCTGTTTCCGTAATCCGCCTTGTTTCTTGTGGCCAGCACGTCGCAGTTATTGCGGGTGCAGATAACATACTGCACCGCATCCTCAAAATCACTCATCCCTGAAGCCAGTGCATCCCTAAACCCCGCCTCATCAATATCCGCCAGCCTGAACGTATCCAGAATATCTGCAATAAAAGCACGAGCTTTATCCTGACCCGCATGCTTCCTTACGATGTAGTAGATATCCGTAATGCTCGTATTCGACAGACAGGCAACAATCACCCTCTGCTCCGCCAGCCTCCAGATAAGGGCCGCATCAGCAACAAACGGCTTCCTGTTAAGCGCAATATCCAGAAGAATATTCGTATCAACAAGCACCTTCATTGCGCTTTACCCTCAATCATCCTCCTGCGCTCTGCCTTCCAGTCGCCAATTCCAGCCCCCTCGATAACCCCCACCCACTTATCAACGGCGCTCTTCTTTTTGCCCACCTTTGTCAGATCAACTGCATGGCGTTTCTCGGCCTTCTCCGTCTCCAGAAACACCACCAGCGCCCTTGACCTGATAATTCCTGCAGGCCTCTGCAACAACTCCACAATTCCGTCATGGTACAATGCTTCCACAGTCTGCGGCATTTTACCCCCCCCCCCACACACCGCTCGTTGCGTCTGGCGGCTACACTGCATAAAATATGAATCTGATCTATAATGTGTCAGTAGTAGACTGAATTCAAGATCAAAAATTCACCCGCCTCTCTGAAAACCAGGGACACTTCCCGTATTTTATCTTGTTTCCCCCTGAATTCTCCGGTATCATTGCCCCCATGCCAAGAATTGCCCGTATCATAGCCCCCGGATATCCTCACCATATCACCCAGCGTGGCAACAACCGCGTCACCGTATTTTTTGATGATGAAGACCGCCAGACCTATCTGAATCTGCTGCTTAAATATACCCGTAAATATGATGTCGCAATATGGGCGTATTGCCTGATGGGCAATCATCTCCACCTTCTGTCTGTGCCTGAGACAGATACCGGACTGGCCCGCGGGATCGGAATGAGCAACATGGTGTACACCCAGTACCTGAACCGCAAACTTAATCAGTCAGGGCGTATCTGGCAGAACCGGTTTTTCTCGTGCATAGTTGAAAATGACAACTATCTGTGGACCGTGGCCCGCTATATAGAACGGAACCCGGTTAAGGCCGGAATTGTATCAAAGGCTCAGGAGTATCGTTGGTCCAGCGCCGCTGCCCATGTTGCCGGAGTCGAAGATCCGCTGCTGGCGGATAACTCCTGGCTTGGGCCTGACGAAAGAGACGGATATGCCGAATACCTTCAGGGGGAAGATGAGGAGGTTGATGTAGCTATCCGTCGTGCCACCATGGCCGGTCGTCCGTTCGGGTCGGAGCAATTTATTGATACGCTGGAACAAAGTCTGAGCCAGATATTGCGGCCACGCACGGCTGGGCGACCACGGAAAACAGGGAAGTGTCCCTGATTTTAGTTTGAGAATCACAGGAGCGTAACCAGCGGTGCCGTTTAGTAGCAGACTTGCCATATTGATGTTCATTCTCCTGACAGTTCTCTCCGCAGCAGGTCTCGGCAGACTTTTCATGCTACGCCTTGCAACAGGCGAATCCTTCCCGCCATACTCATCCTTAAGAAGTGACCCCCTTGGCTGCAGGGCTCTCTACAATTCCTTTGAGATCACTGAAGGCATGAAGGTGACACGAAACTTTCGTCCCCTTTCCAGGCTTGAGGGATCAGACAGAACCCTGTTTATTGCAGGGGCAGGATTGTCCCTTCTTTCAAATATCAAACATACTGCAGGTGCCGATATCGAAAAGTTTGCAAGGGCTGGAAACAGAGTGGTTATCGCCTTCAGGGATGATCTTCTGCCAGACTGCAAGCCCTGTGGCGCAGATAAGGATAAAAAACCGATTGCCGGAATATGGGGAGTGCTGCCAGCACATCTTGAAAATCAAGGCACACCAGGCTCTACTCTGCAGGCGACGCTATCCGCAACAGACCTAGATCTTCAGCCAGAACTTGCCGTCCATTCCAGGGTTTTCTTTCAGTCATCCACCCCTGAATGGCGGGCGATATACTCGGCAGGTGACAAACCGGTTTTAATGGATAGAAAATTCGGAAAAGGAAGCATCGTAATTCTTGCAGAGCCCTATATCCTGAGCAACGAAGCCATGTTTACCTACCGCCAGACCTCAATTCTAACCTGGCTTGCAGGAAAAAATCACGAAATTGTCTTTGATGAATTCTACCTGGGGGTTGCG
>CAZXTZ010000356.1:0-2740 GCA_964643645.1 uncultured Geobacteraceae bacterium | reverse complement strand
AAATATCAGCTCAAGAGTTTTTGAATGCTTGCGTTTCATGGTTTTATAGTACTGCTTTTTAGTACTATGTCAATCAAAAAAGCCATCAAAAAGCCGCTGACGGAAGCAAATCCGGAGCGGCTTGTTTGTTGGTGGTAGCGGAGAAGCGGGGTTACTCAAGTAATCAATTGAGTCCCTCTACCTCCCATCTTTGTTGCTTTTAGTTCAAGCAAGCCTGATTTCCAGATGACTATTAACTGCCTGGGCGTAACGCTTCAGGGAACGCAGGCTCGGAAGCGGGTAACCCGACTCAAGCCTCGCCACTACCGACTGAGTTGTGCTCATCCGCCTGGCAACTTCTTCCTGGGTCAAATGCGCCCGTTTCCTGGCCTCAATCAACTGTCCAGCCAAAGCGAACTCATCCTCCAGTTGCATATACTCTGAAGCAAACTCAGCATCATTCAGGAGTTCTTTTTTAAGGTCAGACATTTTTTTACCCATGATTAATCTCCTTTACTCTGGAGAGTGCAAGGGCAATCTCTCCCGGCGGTATTTTTCTAGTTTTCTTGATAAAAACCCGCAAGATAACAACCCGTTTTCCGGTCACAGCAACATACAGGGAACGAGCTATTCCCGATTTGCCTTTAGCACGCATCTCCCAGAGCTTGTCCTGTATATGCCGCACATATGGCATTCCCAGGTTTTCCAGTCCGTGTGACTCAATCAAATCGGCAATACGAACCAGACGAGCCTGCATATCTTTCGGAATGGCAACAAACTCCGCTTCGACTTCGTCATTTAGAAATTCGACAATCTAATTTGTTTTCATGACCCAGTATAGCAAAATAGCGATATTCGTCAACCAGCTTTTCAATTAACCAAACAAGCCGCTGCCGGGAATCAACACCGGAGCGGCTTTTATGGTTGGCACTTAGGTTAGTCAATGACAGCATTCAGATAAGCTACAGCCTCGCCAGATAAAAGGCCAAGGTCAGGCCACAGCTACCCGCAAACAGCCCTGTAGCTGTGAACGAGACTTGGGTTTGACGATAATCTGTACATCCCGCCCAAGAAGGTTGAGAAAGTGAAACAGGCGCTCCATGGAAAAACCTTTCAATCTCCCACGTATCAAGGCTGATACCTTGGGTTGATCAATTCCCAGAAGTTCGGCAGCCTGCGACTGAGTCAGGTGACGTTTCTTGATGACTTCGTGAATCTGAATGGACAGCATGGCTTTTGCAAGCCGTTCATCAGCATCAGGGAGCTCCAGATCCTTAAATACGTTCCCACTGCCTCGATATACTTCAATTTCTTCATTCATGTTATTTCCTCCTGCTCTGATACAACTTTTCTGCCTGCTTCAATCTGGCTACAATTTTGTCGATCTCTGTTTGAGGAGTGGTAATACCTGTCTTTGATTTTTTCTGGAACAGATGAAGCACATAGACAACATCTGCAAAGCGGACAGTGTAGACAGCACGATATGTATTACCGTCATGGTCTTCCACAACCTCAAGTACCCCAGCGCCACAAAAACCTTTCAGCGGTTTTGCTGATTCATGCTTCCCGCCCATCTGGGCGATAAGAAGCGCGTGACCAAATTCATCCTTTATATCTTCAGGCAACTCCCGCATATCCTTACGGCTGCTGCCTACCCACTCAAGTGGTTTCAAAACCGGCTTGTTATTCATAGTGCCCTTACTATGCCATAAATAGCATAATCAATAAATGAAAATTGTGTTCATCTCCCTCCATCATCCGAAATAAATAGCCGCTGCCGGGAATCAACACCGGAGCGGCTTTTGGTTGGTTGGTAGCGGAGAAGCGTGGCTACTGCGGGAAATACGGGAAGTGTCCGTACGCAGTAACAGTTGAATATCTAACGGGTTAAAGTCCCGTCCGGGGAATTGCCCGATTCGCCCCGGTTTTTAATCAAAAGGCGGCCAATCGGTCGCCTTTCCTGTTTACCCTCAAGCTGAGCGCCTTATTTTTCCAGCAACTTCCTCGCAAGAGCATGCAGTTCAGCGTTTGCCAGCGCGACCACCTTTTTCTTTACCGAGCGGGAATAATACTCCTGCTCGGTCTTTGTCAGGGGCAGCCCTTCCAGCCTCTTCTTAAACAACTCCTTCTGCTTGGGCGAAAACATCTGGGACAGGGCAAAGGCCAGGGAATACTCCTCATACTTTTCCTTGCGCTGTCTGCTCTTGTCGGCATTCTGCTCAAAGTAGAGTTCAAATACCCCCTTCAGCCGCTCCGGGTCGAGCTCCAGATCATCCCACGCGAGAGCCCGGTTGTGTGCAAGATCGTTGCGCCACTGTTTTACCAGAACAGCATCTTCACTGGTGAGCCGTTTCCTGTAGCTGTTCGACCAGGAAAAACTGAGGTGATAGAAAGAATAGAGGGACAACGATAACAAAAGAAGTCGGTGGAAACGGGCCTTGTCTTCTTGGACGGACAACTGCTGTTCAACCAGATCATACGCAAACTGATAGGTGTCGGCGGCATTTGCCAACAGTACCGGAAACCCCTCCCAAAGTCTGGTGTCCCGGCTCTTTACCACCTCTGCCAGCGTTGCGTTGACATCCAGTTCTTCACTCGGCTCGAACATCGGCAGACCAAGCCTGCTCAGGCTCTTCATAAGTTTAGCGTCTGTCATACAGACCTCTCTTGTTCCACTCTTCCAGAACGGTAAGAAGTTGATCTTTGTTTAGTCTGTATTCCATAATATAATTATCCAATTTATTGCAATAATACATACAAT
>CAZXTZ010000355.1:0-2758 GCA_964643645.1 uncultured Geobacteraceae bacterium | reverse complement strand
GGCTATGAGAAACATCTTCCATCAGAGATATCCGGAGGAATGGTAAAACGTGCCGGACTTGCAAGGGCCATGGCTCTTGATCCTGTAATCCTGTTTTTCGATGAACCTTCTGCAGGTCTTGATCCAATTACTTCTGTTGAGCTTGATGAGCTTATCAAGACATTAAGCCGCGGAATGGGTATTACCACAATAGTTGTAACCCATGAGCTTGAGTCCATCTTCAATATTGCAGACAGAGTTATAATGCTGGACAAAAGTACAAAGGGGATTATTGCAGAAGGCGATCCAAAAAAACTTAAAGATGAATCTGCCGATCCCTTTGTGAGGGCTTTTTTCAACCGACAGCCACTTGGCGTCTGACGGAGTTAAACTGGTATGGCAAACAAACATTCAAAATATTTTGCAACAGGTCTTTTTATGCTTGTGGGGATACTGGTGGCCATAATACTTGTGATATGGCTTGGGGCTTCACAGTATTTAAAAAAAGGAAGTACATTTGTGAGCTATTTTGACGAGTCAGTCCAGGGTTTGCAAAAGGATTCAACAGTAAAATACCGTGGTGTTGCTGTGGGTACAGTTGACAGGATAAGCGTTGCCCCCGATGGTCGTCTTATAGAGGTTCTGATGAAGGTGGATCTGAAGAACGGCCTGAAAAAAGACACCGTTGCAGAACTAAAGATGGCGGGGATAACAGGCGTAGTATTTGTTGAGCTTGATATTAAAAAGCCAAAGGAGCCTGACTACAAACCAGATATTAACTTTACTCCCGATTATCCTGTTATCCCCACAAGGCCATCGGACATAAAACAGCTGCTTGATGGAGCCGGAAATATAATTACAAAGGTTGGTGAGATTGACTTCAAGGGGCTTTCGGAAGATGTAAGGACGCTGACTAAATCACTCGACCGAACAGTTAACAGTCGCGAGATCAAAAGCATAATCAAGAATGTGGATATGGTTGCAACACGTATTAACACCAATACCCACCCAAAGCTCGACGCCATTCTTACACAGGTCTCCTCCCTTACTGAGAAGTTGGACAGAACAGCAACTTCACTTGAGAACATGGTGTCACCGGATCAGAAGGACGGAGTGGTTGCAAATGCCAAGGGTGTTCTGGTTGACACACGTGCGTTTATAGGGGAGATGCGCCAGGAACTCAAGAACATGAAGCTTGCTGAGACGGCTCAGAAGGCCAGCAGAATGACTGACGAGCTGACAGACAGCACAAGAACCATTTCTCGTGACCTTGAGAGTGTGCTTGATGGTCTGCGTCAGACATCTGAAAACCTTGATCTTCTTATTGAAAGGGTTAGAAACAGCCCTTCAGATCTTCTTTTCAGTAAGCCGCCAGTAACAAGGCGACCAGAGTAAAAACTCCGGAGATAACTGTAAATGAATAATTACATTTCAAAATTCCTCAAAAAAAACATTACCTTTTTTATGTTAATGCTGACAGCTATGTTGACGCTTTCAGGATGCATGGGAGGGGCTTCTTCTCCATCAAGGAGTATCGAGACATTTATGCTTTTCTATCCTCCACATCCCTTGGTTTCTTCGGCTAAAGCAGGTGAGTCCATAGCTGTGGAGCGTTTTTCAGGAGCCCAGCTTTTGAGAACAGGCGCTATGATCTATCAGCCTGAGCCTTACAAGGTTGATGAGTATGTTTATCATCGCTGGCGTATGCCGCCGGGTGAAATGGTCAGTGAATTTTTGAGAAGAGATTTGAGTAGTAGTGGATTGTTCAAAGCAGTATTCGGATCTGGAAACGCAGAATTTGCCAGATACAGAATTGTTGGCAGAGTTGAGGATGATGGGAAGCCGAATGCGGTGCTTTCTTTTCAGGTTACTGTTTTCGATGAAGGAAAAATCAGGGGAAGGCAAAGTATTATTGTTTTTCAGAAACAGTACCGTAGAACTGAGCAGATGCAGAAGCAGAGTCCGGTGTCAATGGTTGAGGCCATTAGTATCGCTATGCAGACACTCTCAGTTCAGGTTGTTAAGGATATTGCTGAAATCTCTGAAACAGAGTGTAAATAGCAAGTATTCTGACAATATCAGGCAGAGATCCCATGGCGTTTTATCCAGCGCCAAAGGGTAGTGCGTTCAACGCCAAGCTCCCTCGCAGCCTCTGCCCTGTTCCATGCATATTTTTCAAGCACAGCTCTCAAGTCGTTGGCTGAAGGCACTTTGTTTGTGCGCTGGGTAACAGTTGCTGTTGAAGCATTTTCAGTTCCGAATCCGGATGGAAGGTGATCAAGTGTTATTTCGCTCCCCTTGCAAAGTATTACGGACTGCTCCACAAGGTTAAGCAACTCCCGTATATTTCCCATAAAAGAGTGGGACAGCAGCACCTTCAGCACATCTGGTGACATTGTTTTGGCATGTTTGCTGTATTTCATGTTAAAGCGCTGTAGAGCCATGTCTATTATTAGGGGAATATCCTCCCGTCTTTCCCTTAGTGGTGGTATGTTGAGGGTGACAATATTGATCCTGAAATAGAGATCTCTGCGGAACGTGCCATCTGCAACCATCTTTTCAAGATTGCGGTGTGTTGCGGTTATGAATCTTACATCTGCCTTCATCGGAGTGCGTGCGCCTAGCGGCTGGAATTCATGATTTTCCAGTACCCTCAAAAGTTTTACCTGTAGTTGCATCGGCAGATCACCGATTTCATCCAGGAAGAATGTGCCACCGTTGCAAAGTTCAAGTCGTCCAGGCCTGTTTTCAGTAGCTCCGGTAAATGCTCCTTTTCTAA
>CAZXTZ010000354.1:0-2773 GCA_964643645.1 uncultured Geobacteraceae bacterium | reverse complement strand
GATCTCGGAGAGCGCATCGTCGTTGGTGTAGGAAACTTCAGCTCCGTCCAGCATGAAACTGCCGGAGGTGGGGCGATCAAGGAGACCAATGATGTTCATAAGTGTGGATTTGCCGCAGCCTGAAGGGCCCATTATGGATACAAGCTCCCCACGGCTGATCTCAAGGTTTACCCCTTTTAGCACATCCACCTCTGTGGGGCCTATCCGGTAGGATTTACGTATATTATGCAGGGTCAGCATGGTTATCTCTGTGAAGGGGCAGCCGGTTGGGTGACCGAGGGCATCGCAGGCGCTTCGATCATATCACCGGCTTTTATGCCTCTGGTTATCTCAACCGAATCCTGTGTGGTGTATCCGGTGGTTACTTCCACCTTTTCAGTTGTGTCTCCCTTTTTCCTTGTCAGATAGCGTTTGCCGTTTTCCTCTTTCACGGCAGAGAGCGGCACCATCAGGGCATCCGGTTTTTCGTAGATGATAATCTGGAGATTGGCCGTCATTCCCACCATAATACGTTTTCTGAGCTCGGCTGATACCGAATCAATCACAACCCTTAAAGCGAATGATGGAGTCCCCTTTCCGGCATCCCCATCTTCCGCGTGTGGTGAGATACTGTAAATGCTGCCGTCGAGAAGTTCACCAGGGAAGGCATCGCCGCTTACACGCGCCTTCTGACCAAGTTTTATCTTTGTTACATCCACCTCGTCCACCTTGCAGCTGACTGCAAAACCGGACAGGTCGCCGATTGCGAGCAGCAGATCCCCCTGCTGGAAAGAGGCGCCAGCTTCTACTGATCTGGCTTCCTTTGATTGCCCGGTTGCAGGGGGCTTCATTATGATTCCAGCCACAGGGGCAAGTATGGTGGCGTTTGCAATGTCATGTTCGGTCTGCTTTAGGCGCGCTTCGGCATTATCCAGTTCAAAGCGCGACACCTTCCGGTTGTCAGTGTTGCCTTTTTCCTTCGCAGCCTTCAGTTCCTCCTGGGCTGTCTGGTAATCAAGCTGCTGGTTGGAATACTGATGTTTGGCTGACGCATATTCATTGGCAGGTATTATTCCCTTATTGAAGAGCCGCTCAGCCTCATCAAGTTTTTTCTTTTCGTTTTCAAGGGACATCTTTGCCTTTGTAAGCGAGCGATGTGCGCGGATAACTTCACTGCCGGTATCCCATTTTTCCATCTGCGAGTGACTGTTCAGCGCCTTTATGTAAGCTGCCTTTGCCTCACGGTGTTTTATCAACGCCTCTTTTATGTCCATGGTCAGAAGGGGCTGGCCTGCTTTCACCACCTCGCCGTAATGAACCATGACCTTTGAAACCTTGCCGGATATGGGGCTGTTTATGTTCACCATCTGCAGGGGGAGTAACTTGCCGGTAAGCGCAATGCTGGTAGATACCGGCTGGGGGGTGACAGGGATGAATGTTGAAGTTTTAACGGTTTCTGATCCGGATGAAGGTGGACGGGTCTTGAAAGAAGGCTTCTGGTTCCATACAAACAGACCGATGCCGAGGAACAGGACTATGGTGAACACTGTTGCAGCAGTCCTTATGACCTGAACCTTTTTAATGGCTTCCTGCAACTGCTGGTTTCCCTGCTCGGTCTTGAGATATGCCTGCTGCAGTTCCCTGTGCTTTTCCTTAAGCTCTCCCGCAAGGCGTATTTCAGTCTCCTGTAGCAGCTGAAGCTCGCTTATGTCGCTGAAGACAGCGATAACTCCAACCTTTTCCCCGTTGTTTTTTTCTGCCTTAAGGAAGGTTGTGGTCAGGGAGAGGGTCGTTGTTCTGCCTTTATGGGTGAATGTCACAATCCTGTTATGGCTTGTGGATGATTCATATATCGCATCAAGAATGGTCTGGTTGAAGTCATCATTCTCTTCTGCAACAAGAAAAACCTCTCCGAATGTTCCTGCCAGCGCCTCTTCTTCCGTAATGCCGAGTATTCTGGCAGCAGCAGGATTGAATGTGATAATTTTGCCGGAGAGATCAATGGCTAATACGCCATCGCTCATGTCACCCAGTATCCTGCCGGAAATTACGTTATCCCGTTCCATCAGACAATCCCCCTACTTCCGCTCTACCAGTGATACACCAAATTTTTCAAGTGTAATCCCAAGTGACCTGTCAAGGTCGGTCAGTGAGTTCAGGTAGTTGATGACGGCCCCTAGCTCGTTGTTTTGTGAGGTAATCAAGTCATTCTGATAGCTTACAAGTTTAAAGTTGGTTGACAGGCCCACTTTGAGCTTCTCGGTTTCAATATCCACCTTTTTCTCCGACAAAACACGGGACTGGGTGGCAAGCCTTATCTGACGGTACTTCATCTCTGCATTGCGCAGGGCATCCTGAACCTCAATCTCTATGCTTTCACGTTGTTTGGCCAAATCGTTTTCCATTTTTTTGAGGTTGATATCAGCTGAAATATAAGCCTGCTGAATGCTTAAATCGCCAATCGGTATGGTAAGCTTCAGCCCGGCGTTCCAGACGCCTGTTGAGGAGTTGCTGGAAGCTGATGCGTAGCGGGAATAGTTTTCAGCATAGCTTCCAGTCAGGGAAAGATCCCAAAGTGTGCTGTTTTTGGCCACCATCAGACCTATCTTGTCCGACTGGTACTGTAAAAGTGATTTCTGATAATCCGGCCGGTTTTCAAAGGCCAGTTTTTTTGCCTGATCAAAGGTATATGGCACATCGGTAATCGGGGGGGCGTGTGTAACAGGGGTTATTCTGGTATTTTTGTCAATGTCAATCGCCTTGGTCAGGGCAAGGCGTTTTGCGTCAACATCGT
>CAZXTZ010000353.1:0-2788 GCA_964643645.1 uncultured Geobacteraceae bacterium | reverse complement strand
GGCTTCTGCATGGGAACAGCCTGCCTGGGAACGCCCCGATCTTGGTGGATTCAGTGGCTATGGAGGCGGCGAGGGGGATTGGACTCCGTCGCGTCCTGAACCCGGGCCTTCCCAACTCAGCCTTGGCGAAATTCCAGATCCTGACTATGAGCATATGCAATTCGGTGCAACCAGCGACAGCCACTGGGACGCCTCTGGCGCAGGGGCGGGGTCCGAGGAAGATTTCAGTCGGTGGGGCGAGGCCGCTTTCTCTACACCTTCTCGTTACGAAAAATCCTTCGGGTACAATTCCCCTCCCAGCAAAAAGGAGCAGCTTCTGAAGAAGCTGCGGCACCTGCACCAACGACAACAAAACCAGAACGATCTTATTAGAAGGTTGTCTGATCAATTGCACAACCTCGTGGCTCAGAGTCACATGACCCAACAAGAAATCGGAGACATCATTCTTAAACTGACTAATCACTGAGAAACTTTGAAACAAAATGCTTAGCGACGAGAGTGTCATACGCATGATGAACTACGTCCGCAACCGCAAAATCGACCTTTCCCTGCGTGCAAGACGCGCCATCAGGATCGCGGAATACATGAATTCCTTTACTCCAGAACAACAAAAATACATTTTAGCTGAGTTAAATCGCCTCCTGCCATGTTTTAGTATCCTTGATCAAATCCAATTGCGCCATGCAATTGCAAATCCACTTTCATTGGCTGAAATGTCCACAGATGATGAGTTCTAACTACATTCACTGTAACAGTGAATTATTTAAGGCCTCCGCTCATTCCACTCCTTCCACTCCTTCGGATACCGCTCTTTGATCATTTCAGCGTGTTTGTCATTAAAGGAGCCTTCCATAAGGTACACTTCCACGACGTACGGCCAGTGCTTACTCTCGGAAGCAAGAAGTGCAGTCAAGGCGTCATGGCCTTTATTGTTTACGAGACTGCAGTCAATGTCAGGTTCACAGAGAAGGCTGTAAACTGCATATGCATTCCCGGACAGAGTAGCGATGTGCAGAGCAGTCATTTTATTCGCGTCCTGAGCATTCAGGTTAATGCCCGGAAAATCAAGCAGCTTCTCAAGGTTCCTCAGGTTTCGGTAATCTATAGCAGATGCCATCAGCGGGGTCCGCAGATATTCTGTTGAGGCAAGATTTGGGTCAATGCCGGGTTGTGCAAGTAACAGGGGAATTACCGCTGAGCTACGACTTTCCACTGCAAGATACAAGGCTGTCTCGTTGTACACGTTCTGCTTGTTGACTTCGATGCCTGGAAGTTTAAGTAGGTATTCCATAACATCTGACGTGCCACTTACTGCAGCGCGATGCAAAACCGTGTTTCCTACGTTATCCGTAACCAGGGGGTTTACAGACGGGAAGCTCAATAGCAGGTACATGATCTCAAAGTAATGAGAGTCAATGGAAATGAATAGGGGCAGGTCTCCACTTAGGTTTTGTAAATTCGGGTCGGTTTTGGGGTGCTCCAGCAGGACTCGAACGGCGCGGGGATGCCTGTTATACACAGCGAGTTGCAGTGCCGTGTTACCTTTCTTTGTCTTTGTGTTAGGGTCAACGTCTGGCTGCTCAAGAAGATATTTAAGCACGTTCACTGAACCACGCTGTGCGGCCAGATGCAAAACAGTGTACCCCCTTTCGTCCATATCATCCACAGAGTGTTCTGGGCGAGAAAGCAAGTACTTCACTACAAAGGCCTCGTCTTCGATAGTGGCAGTTCTCAGGACCTTGTTCATTTTTTCGCCGTAACGCTGAGAAAAATTTCACACACCAAAGAATGGCAACTAAAGAGCTTTTTCACCACTTCTATTCTTGATACTAAGATCAATTCTAGGACAATTAAGAAGCACCCTAATAATTTCTGGATAGCCATCTTTGGTAGCAAGGTGCAAAGGAGTATTACCATACATGTCTTGTGCGTTGACATCGACCCTAGGGTCTGCGAGGAGGATTTCAATACTAGCTATGCCACAAGAATAGACAGCTGAATGTAAAGGAGTATTACCATGAATATTTTTTGCATTTGGATTAAATCTAGGGTCAGCAAGAAGTAATCTAATCATATGTACCCGATTAGCAAAAACAGCATAATGCAGAGGGCCGCTGCCATATTTGTCTTGTGCATTGACATTAACCCTAGGGTTATTTAGGAGAAACCTTACAAACTGCTCTTTTCCGTGCTCGACAAAAAAAAGTA
Source organism: uncultured Geobacteraceae bacterium (assembly GCA_964643645.1). Lineage (GTDB taxonomy): Bacteria > Desulfobacterota > Desulfuromonadia > Geobacterales > Pseudopelobacteraceae > Trichlorobacter. The sequence goes on along the minus strand of CAZXTZ010000353.1, from coordinate 580 downwards.
GAGGGTGCATTTCATTCACTGTGACAGTGAATTTTTTCAACAACTACGGTACTGATTCCATACATCAGGGTACTTGGTTTTGAGGGTGACGAGGTCCTCTTCAGTGTGAGCGCCGTACTTGAGGAACAACTCAACTACTTCAGGTTTCGGAGGAATGCCCCTTTCGAGGATATGGGCGGCAAAGGCGGTATTGCCTCTTTCGTTCTTAATCGTGTAATCCACCAGTGGATGGGATAGAAGCTGTTCAATGTACTTGTAACTATATGTAGCAGCCATGTGCAGCGCTGTTTCTCCGTGGTATTCTTGCTGGTTAACATCAATCTTCGGGTGAGCAAGGAGTTCTGTAATAATGGATGACACAGAAAGATACACTGCAACAAACAAGGCGCAATTAACGTTGGGATCGATGTCGGGGTGACGGAGGTATCGGTGAACAATAGCAGGGAGGTTGTTTGTTAGGGCATGAACCATTGGATATACTCCATCTCCATTCGGAGTATTAGGTTTAATGTCAGGGTGATCGAGCAGGGTAGACGTCTTCTCCTCCGATGCCACTGAGGCATGCAAAGCCGTCGTGCCT
>CAZXTZ010000352.1:0-2788 GCA_964643645.1 uncultured Geobacteraceae bacterium | reverse complement strand
AAGGGAACGACGGCGGCAAGGTATACGACAAGCTGTCGGAATATCCTTTCATCGCCCTGCTGTTTAACGGCTGGGGCTTTGGGATAGAGTACAACGAACCCAGAGGCCACGTTTACATGATGAAGGATCAGGCCGAAATAGATCCCTCCCGCCTGAAAGGTGGCGGCGCCTGTCTGACCTGCAAGACCCCCTACGCACCGCAACTGGCCGAAAAACACAAACTCGGCTACTTCTCTGTTCCATACAAGGATGCAGTCAACATGATTCCCAAGGAGCATCAGGAACTGGGTGTCGCCTGTATTGACTGCCACAACAACAAGGATATGAGCCTGAAGATTTCCCGTGGTTTCACACTCTCCAAGGCACTGGACAAGATGGGGGTTGACCAGACAAAACTGACCAACCAGGACAAGCGTAACCTTGTATGCGCACAATGCCACGTCAGCTATATCATTCCCAAAGATGCTGCAATGAAGTCACAGGATGTGTTCTTCCCCTGGGATGGCAGCAAGATGGGCAACATACCCATTGAAAACATCATAAAGAAGATCCGGAGTGATAAGTCCTACGGCGAATGGACCCAGGCCGTAACAGGCTTCAAGCTTGGCTACATCCGTCACCCCGAATTTGAGATGTATTCCACAAAGAGTGTCCACTGGATGGCCGGCGTATCCTGTGCCGACTGCCATATGCCCTACACAAAGGTGGGCAGTAAGAAGATATCCGACCACAGGATCATGAGTCCCCTTAAAAACGGTTTCAAGGCATGTCAGCAATGCCACACCGAAAGCCCGGAATGGCTGAAGGAGCAGGTACTTACTATCCAGGATCGTGCTGCCTCCCAGTACATTCGCTCCGGCTATGCCCTGGCGACCGTTGCCAAGCTGTTTGAATTGACCCACAAGCAACAGGCAGCAGGCAAGCAGATTGACAAGGCCATGTATGATCAGGCCAAGGACTACTACGAAGAAGGTTTCTATCGCAACCTGTTCTTTGGCGCAGAAAACTCCATCGGTTTCCACAACCCGACTGAAGCTATGCGCATCCTGGGTGATGCCATGATGTATGCAGGCAAGGCCGATGGCCTCCTTCGTCAGGCACTGACAAAGGCCGGTGTTGATGTGCCGGTAAAGGTTGACCTTGAACTTTCCAAATACACCAACAACCGTGGCGTAAAGAAGCTTATGTTCAAACCTGAGCAGGAGCTGAAGGATCCATATGGGGAAGTGAAGTAGTCTACATACCTGAGTAAAATCAGTGCACCACTTTTCAGGTTAGGCTGTCTGTAAAGGGCAGCCTAACCATATCTTTAATAAAAACAGGTTCATTATCAGAAGTATGGCTTGATATTTAGTTCCAAGGAGATTCCACAGTGCTCAAAAACATGACTATCCGTACCAAGCTGTTTCTGCTGTTGATTTTACCTGTGCTTGGCCTCCTATTTTTCTCAGGTAGAGAAATGCTCTCCAAATACAATACTCTTCAGGAGATGACCAAGACACAGCATCTGGTCGGGCTATCCATCCGCACCGGCGCAGTTGTTCATGAACTCCAGAAAGAGAGGGGCCTTTCCTCCGGCTTTATCAATTCAAAAGGGGAAAAGTTCAAGGATGAGCTATCAGCCCAACGCAAGCTCACGGATGATCAATTCAAGCAGCTGGATGCCTATCTGACTGCGAATCAGGATGCGGCGGTCATAGTCAAATCCAGTCTTGACGCGGCTGGCCAGCAGAAGGCGAAGCTTGCCGATATCCGTAGCAAGGTGGATAGCCTGACGATTGAAGGCAAGGAATCCTTCGCCTTCTACACAACCATCAACTACTCCTACCTTGATGTGGTGGCCGCAGTTGGCAGCAACAGCAAGGAACCGGGGCTTATGAGGGGGGCCATCTCCTACTTTGCTTTTTCCAAGGTTAAGGAAGAGATGGGCAAGGAAAGGGCAACACTTAATGCGGTTATTGCCGCTAATGCCTTTAATCCCGAAACCCACCAGCGCACTTTTGCAATACTTTCAGCACAGAAGAGTTTTCTGGAAGGGTTCCGCAAATTCGGATCAGAAACGGCTATTGCCGCATATAACGAAAAAGAAAAATCGGAGCAGTTCAAGAAGGTTGACGAACTGCGTGCCGTTGTGCTTGGAAAGGGTATGGAGGGGAATTTCGGAATCGCCCCCGAGGACTGGTTCAAGGCTATAACCGCCAAGATAGATTTGATGAAGGCTATCGAAGACAGCATGGCCCAGGAAATCCTTAAGAGTTCCGAAATAATGGCCTCTTCAGCTCGTACTACACTTGTCTTCAGCGTTACCTTTTCAGCAGTTATGGGTGGATTGACCATGATACTGACAATTATGATCGGTAGCAGCATTACCGGTCCACTTACAAGGCTTGTTGATACACTGCATAATATAGCCCAGGGCGAAGGGGACCTGACCCGCCGCCTGGATACAGACCGTAAAGATGAATTTGGCGAAGTGGCCAGCTGGTTCAACCGTTTTGTGGACAACATCCACTCGATCATCACCCAGGCCAGCTCAACTACAGTTCAGGTGGCTACAGCCTCAAGCCAACTTCAAAGCACAGCCGAACAGATTGCCACTGCCGCCGAAGAGGTGGCAGCCCAGTCAGCCACTGTGGCAACTGCCAGCGAAGAGATGTCTGCCACATCAAATGATATATCCCGCAACTGCAGCATGGCATCCGACATTGCCAACAGGGCCAGCGAAATGGCTGACAACGGTGCCACGGTGGTACAGGAAACCCTGCGCGGTATGGAGCAGATTGCAGAC
>CAZXTZ010000351.1:0-2797 GCA_964643645.1 uncultured Geobacteraceae bacterium | reverse complement strand
CTTCATACTGTGATGATTCAGACGGTTCATCCCCGCGTGTGCGGGGAACATACCCATAACCTTGAATTCCAGTTTCTTTCCGCCGGTTCATCCCCGCGTGTGCGGGGAACATAGCGTAATAAACAACCATTACGAGGGTGAAATCGGTTCATCCCCGCGTGTGCGGGGAACATGGTTGGCATGGCGCCTTGGTAGCAGTAAAATGCGGTTCATCCCCGCGTGTGCGGGGAACATACCGAAGAACCCAAGCCCTTGCGAAACATCATCGGTTCATCCCCGCGTGTGCGGGGAACATTACATCAACGTACCTGTTTTAACAAAAGGCGACGGTTCATCCCCGCGTGTGCGGGGAACATACTTCCTCTACTTCTTCAAAATCATTGAGCAAATCAAACCAGAAAATTTCTACCGATTTTTTACCTTCAAAATGGATGCTCATCCTCTGCCTTCTCACCGGCAGGGGGCATGAAAGATACCAGCTTTATACCATCCATCTCAACTGGAATCCTGCGGTTCTGACCCAACGTCATAAAATCAAAGCCTGACTCGTTGTTGGATGTCCAGGCCATCACGGCGTTACCGTCTTCAACGCCTTTCTCCAGGTTTTCCCAGATCATCTCCCGCACCCTGCGTGAGACATCACCGACATAAACCCCTGCCCGCACCTCTACCAGCCAGAGCCCCAGTCTACCCCGTAATCTGGGTGGTACATTTTCAGTTACGATGACCAGCATCCCCCAGCCCCTCCTTGTTGGGAATTGCGATCTCTACAGCCTCTTCATGGGGCTTTGGCCGCTCCACCTCCCCTGCTGCCAATACCTCTTCAATGGTGGGGATAATCTTGTCCAGCAGGTGCGATTGCCGGAAGGCATCACGACAGGCCAGACGCACTTCACGCTCAGGATCACGGGGCTTTTTGGCAGCAATACGAAAGGCCACCGGCACTACCGTCTCAAACTTGAAGATATCAGCTATATCGTACACAAATGATTGTGGCTTGCCGGTGTGAATGAACCCTACCGCCGGGGCATAGCCTGCAGCCAGGATAGCTGCCTCGCAGATACCGTAGATACAGGCGGTGGCTGATGAGAGGCAACGATTGGGCAGATCGCCGCTCTCCCATGTGGTATGGTCATAATTGCGGTGCTTCCAGTCTACCCCGTACTGCCGGGCAAGCAGCTCGTAGGTCTTACGCACCCGCACACCTTCAATCCCCCGCAACTGCTCCACGCTGCGCCGCTCCGGCGGTTCTTCCCTGAAACGGAGGGCATACATCTTGCGTACCACTTTCAGGCGTGCTGAATCATCCAGGGCCAGCCTGGCTTGATACAACAGCCGATCCGACCGCGCCCCACCCGGCTGACCGGCAGCGTACAGCCGTACCCCGGCTTCGCCAATCCAGACCAGCAGAGTACCAACCCTGGCCGCCAATACTACTGCAGAATGGGATACCCGAGCTCCAGGTTCAAGCATCAGGCAGGCCACTGATCCGATGGGGATATGGGTGCGGACTCCGGTTTTGTCCACTACAACAAAGGCTCCGTCTATTACATCAAGGTTGCCACGCTCCACATAGACCACAGAAATACGGTCTTTGATCGGCAGCGGTTTTAAGGGGGGAAGGATCGGTATCGTCATGATTCTTCACTTTTTTTGAGCTGCAATGTCCTGACTGTGCGATCGAAATCAGACTCATAGAGCCGATCCTGAATAACACGATACTTCTCAAACTCGCTCTCGGCAAAGACACGGGCAATCTCTTGCGAAACCTTGCCGGGATTTTCAAGAATTTCTCGTTCATTAAACTGCAGGAACGCATTGAGTCTGGCGGCCCAATCTTCCATTGTCATGGGGATGTTCCGCTCCGCCCGGTCTTCTGCATAGTCAAGATACATACTGACAATCCGCTCCAGTGCCTTCAGCTCCTTTTCTGTAAGGTAGTTTTTGGCAATTGAGACATCTGTTTTGACAATTTTCCCCTTCGGCGAATTTTTCCAGTTTGTAAGACCCATCCGTTCTTTCGAGTGATCAGCCCGATGTATGATCAACTCCGCTGCTGTCTGCCCGTGAATAGCAAAGTGCAATTTGTTTTGTACCGTGGCAAAGAATGTCTTCGTGATCTCGGCATCCGCCCGATAATCCATTGCCAATGCGTAAATATCGGTGATTTTCTGATAAAACCTGCGTTCACTGGCTCGGATTTCCCGAATTTCAGCCAACAATGAATCGAAATATTCCTTACTGAAAAACTGGCCGTTCTTAAGTCGCTCCTTGTCCAACACATAGCCCCGGATGGCAAAATCTCGCAGAATTCCTGTTGCCCACTGGCGAAACTGGGTTGCTCGCAGCGAATTGACACGGTAGCCGACCGAGATAATCGCATCAAGGTTGTAATACTTGACGCTGTATTCCTTACCGTCTTCGGCAGTATGTCGGAATTCCCGACATACTGAGGATTCGTCCAGCTCGCCAGTATCAAAGATGTTTTTCAGATGCTCGGTGATGGTGCTCCGCCCTTTGCCGAACAGTACGCCAATCAATTTCTGCGTCAGCCAGACTGTCTCATCGGCAACCCGCACCTCAATAGAGCTTTCTCCGGCCTGTTTGGTAAACACCAGAAATTCGACCGTGCTGTTTCTGATCTGTAAGCGTTTTGGTTCAGTCATGTCACCTCCATCTCAAGGGTGGGTAAAATTGTACCCACCCTTGCCACCTGGCAAGATTTTTTTACAAGTTCAAACCAGCCGGACAAGCATTAAACTCTTGCCAGCGACAACAGCCCGCAGCCGAAGGCCTT
>CAZXTZ010000350.1:880-2811 GCA_964643645.1 uncultured Geobacteraceae bacterium | reverse complement strand
GCCTCTTCACCGACAGGGGGTGCGGCCTGTTTCTTGTTTTCTTGACTACTGCAGCCGATCAGTATGGAAAGCAGGGCGGTCATGAGTAGTCCTGCAACGGTTCTTATCATGGGGTTCCTCCTGAAATTGACAGAGTGCCGCCGGTTGCGACCTCCAGCCTGCTATAGGTTTCAAGGGCCAGCTGCAGCGCCTTCAGCTCGGCCTGCTGCTGGATGTTCAGGTTTTCCTGCGCAGCCGGCCCCAGTGTTGAGCGATGCAGCTCCCAGGCACCTTGTGCCAGGCGGTACTGTGCCAGCAGATCCTTGACGTCTACCTCGACAGTCCGCTTCAAGGCATCTGTACGTGCATTGCCTGCGTTTACCCGACCGACAGCCCTGGCCACCTCCGCCTGATTGCGAGAAAACAGCGGCAGCGGGATGGACAACTTCACTCCAAGGATATGGTCGTTGGTCTGCTCCTTTCCCTGCCGGAGCTGCCCGGCTGTCAAGTCGTATCCGTTTTGAGACGAGCGTTCGTTACTGTAGGAGAGCCCGACGGTCAGTGTCGGCAACGCTTCGGCCCGGGCCAGCTCCAGGGCAAACCGGTCACGCTCCGTTTCCTGCCGTATCACGACCAGATCAGATCGACGTTTCAGGGCCTGCGACAGGAGCTGCCCGTCACCCGGCAGTTCTGCGCGGGGGGCAGGCATAACCGCCAACTCAGGCAGCTCCTGCACGCCTGTCAGGCCCAGCAGTCGGGCCAACTGTCTGCGTGCAGTAACCAGAGCTGTCTGGTATTCTGTCTGGCGCAACAGCTGTTTACGCAGGTCAAGATCTGCGAGTCTGACCTCCAGTTCCGGTAGATCACCGGCCTTGAACCGTTCACTGGCAACCGAAAATAGTCTCTTGGCAATTTCCGTCTGCGCCTGCACCAACCCCAGGCGTTGCTGTTCAACCGCACAGGCAACCCAGCTTCTGCGTACCTCATCGCCAAGTTTCAGCGTGCGTGCGTTGATTTTTACCTGGGCCAGATCAGCCTCTGCCCGTGCAACGCTACGACGCTTGTTTCCAACAGCGGTCAGCGGGATCTCCTGCAGCACGGCGATACTGATGCTTCTGTCATCAGGGCTGCCGGTCAGTGCGCCGGTCTTGCCCTCCAGCTCCAGGACCGGATTTGCCAGCAGCGGTATCTGGTCTGCCGCTTCCTGGAGCCCTTTCAGCTCTTCTGTATCAGCCGAGAGTTCTCTACTGTTTGCCAAAGCTTGTTGAACCGCCATGTCAAGAGTCAGTGGCGCTTCTGTACCCAGCGCAGTGCCAGGAAGGGTTACAACAAGTACAAACAGGCAGAGAAATGGCGTAGTCATAGGCATACGCATGGATGTTCTCCTGTTTTAAAATTTGTTCATGCTGGCAGCATTAAGCCATTACGCTGCAATCATCAGGCTCTTGGCGCTTGTGTAAACCAAAGAACGAACGTTTGTGCTGAACTGTTCAGGAGGCGATACGAGGAGGGATATAGGGAATACGTGAAATGTCCCGCGGGTACAGATGCGGAATGGTCGCAGTGAACTGCCTTGTCGCTACGGGTGCTACAAAAACAGGCTGTTGGTGTGGTGGAAGTGCCTGGAGATGGGAGTGGTGCATATTGCAACAGTGATCTTCTCCGTGGCTGCTGCCGCTATCGTGGTGATCTTCATGATCTGTATCCACTGCATGATACCCTGACAAGACGCTGCTGATAGCCAAATGATCACCAGCAGGCTCTCCATGACAAATATGGAGAGTGCCGGTAACCAGGCAGACAAGCAATAGTATGGCAGTAATTCTCGGCATCATGGTGTCGTTTCTCTGTTGTTTTCTTTGCACGTTGCATGATGACAGGTTAGCACTATGCTGTAAAGATGTGGCGATACCGTTATGAAAAGTATGAATGCCATTCTTGCGGCATGGCTG
>CAZXTZ010000350.1:0-870 GCA_964643645.1 uncultured Geobacteraceae bacterium | reverse complement strand
CAGTGCAGCCACCGGAGCCATCAGGATCGTTGCCAGTGCCAGTATGCTCAGCAGAGCTGTGTCGAGTATGCGGATATCTGTTTGTAGCGTAGTTAAATACGCAGGAAACTTGCCGGATAGCTGTCAAGCTGTTTCCTGTAGTTCATCGGTTTCCGGTTTCCGTAAAAGCAGTGAAACTGCCACCGCAACCGCCAACGTGACCATGATCACGGCCAGTGAAAGTCCGATCGGTATATGCACCCCCAGCATCATCAGGATCATCTTGGCCCCTACAAAGGCCAGGATCAGGGCGATGCCGAATTTGAGATACACGAACATTCCCATCAGGTTGGCCAAAAGGAAGAACAGCGAGCGTAGCCCCATGATGGCAAAGATGTTGGAGGTCAGCACGATGAACGGGTCCAGAGTGATGGCAAAAATGGCTGGAATGGAGTCCATGGCAAAGACCAGGTCGCTGCTTTCCACCACCAGCAGCACCATAAAGAGCGGGCTGGTGACCCAGATCCGCATCTTGCGGGTAATGAACCAGTCTCCCCGTATCCGGCGGGTCATCGGCAGGATCTTGCGGGCAATGCGGACCAGCGGATTTTTTTCCGGCTCAATCTCGTCATCATCGCTGAAGGCCATCTTCCAGGCGGTATAGACCAGTAGCGCACCAAAGATGTAGAACAGCCACTGAAACTCTTTCAGCAGGGCAGCCCCGATGAAGATGAACAGCAGGCGCATCACGATGGCGCCGATAATTCCCCATTTGAGCACCTTGGCCTGCAATGCGCCCTGCACCCCGAAGACCGAGAAGATCATGATGAAGACAAACAGGTTGTCCACCGAAAGCGACTGTTCAATCAGATAGCCGGTCAGAAACTCCAG
>CAZXTZ010000349.1:0-2813 GCA_964643645.1 uncultured Geobacteraceae bacterium | reverse complement strand
ATGACTGGCAAACTGAACAGCTGGACCAAATCAGATACCAGTCAGCAGCTATAAGGTCGCAGGGTGTCATCATGTATCCGTCGCAACATGATTTGTCACCGGACTTTAAACATCAGCACTTAGAAACAATCAGCAAGCTGCTTGCTGCTGACAACAGTGTGCTGTTGGTCACCAAGGCACACCTTGAGACAGTGCAGGCCATTTGTGAGCGCTTTGACAACCAGAAAGACAGGTTGTTGTTCAGGATAACCATCGGAAGCCTTGACAGGCAAATCTGTTCATTCTGGGAACCAGGGGCACCACAGCCGGATGAAAGAGTGGAAGCTTTGAAGCATGCCTTTGCACAGGGCTACATGACCAGTGTAAGCGCTGAGCCAATGCTTGAAGGGCCAGACCGCATGATTCAACTATACAGGACTCTGGAACCATATATTACAAACGACATCTGGTTCGGCAAAATGAACAGCGTAAGGAGTCGGGTTGACATGAGTCTCCCTGTAGTCGCTGCAGGTGTGGAAATTATTGAAAAGCTTCAATCCGATGCAAATATCGGCAGGCTCTATGAAGCATTAAAATCAGAGCCAAAAGTCCGTTGGAAGGAAAGCATCAAAAAAGTGATTGGCATTATGGAACAGTAACTACCTTTCAGTGCATAACAAAACACTACTACTCTCTACCACTCCAAACAAAGCGATTGGTAGAGAGTGGTAGACAATAATTCACTCTTACCTTCTCACAAAATTTTCCAAATCAAGGCGAAACTTCGCCCCCAGCCGTGTCTCACGACATGCGTGACCTTTTTGATTTCTGCAGCACAAAAAATATCCCTCAAAAGAACTATTTTCTCCCAAGCACTCCTAAATTCGTAACAGCCCCCTCTTATTAACATTCAAAGAGCACCAACTCACGGTGCAAATCAAATAGAAGGAGGATTCCAGTATGGAAAGCCTACTAAACAAAAAGCAGGTGGCCGCGCTCCTGAATATCTCGGTCAAGACTCTTGATCTCTGGGTTGCTCAAGGTAGAGCCCCCAGACATATCAAACTTGGGCGCTTGGTCAGGTTCACACAAGCAGACGTTGAAGATTTCATTCAAAGACTATCGGAGGAAAAGTAGATGAAAACAGCAATTTGTACAATTAACGACAGGATTTATGATGCAGCAGGATTTGATCAGGACAGGCACTTTGAGAACATAAAGACTGCAATGATCTGTCCAGAGTGTAAAGCTCCTGCTTTTTTCAGGGGTGTCACTCAAAATGGACGTGAAGCATGTTTTGGCGCACGACATGTGGATGGATGCGCTATGGCTAGCGCCGAGTGTGATGAGATACAGACCGGTACTGCTCCAGCGAATCAGAGGATAGTTGTGGATTTCAATCACAGCTCAGCTTCAAGTGGAAGCCTGAACTGCCTGCTCAGAAGTTTGGTTGAACCGGGTGATTTCAGCAGCTCTAGCGATCTGATTGAGATCCCAGGGCATGGCGAGTTTGTAATTGCGGACTTCTTCGTCAATTTCAATGATGTAAAAAATGAGCATGTCGGTGCTTATCGGGGCTTTTGGGGAATAGTCCCAGATGTACGGATATCAGGCAATACCATGTGGTTGAACGCAGGCGGTGCTGATTGCCCTTGTGCCAACCTTGACAAATCACACTTCCAGACTGTCTTGGATCGTTTTGAGGTACAGGAAGCATCCGGGTTGTCAGGTTCGCATATACTTGTCTTCGGAGAACTTAAGGTGTCAAAATCAAAGAGCAAGAAGTTCGTGCTGATAACCGATCCAGATAAATTCACGCTGATAAAACCATAAGAATCAGATGGGGAGTGCCAGCGGCAAATAGTTGGCTGTATATGATCCAGAAAGCGCCCATGCTAAAATATGGGTGCTTTCAGCTATTAGAAAGGTGGTTTCATCTGGTTTTTGCCTGATATTTATGCAATATAGCCATACAGATATCTTCATAATCGTTTTCTAATTATTATACGAACAGGGTAACCGTTTGAATGTTCATATTGAAAAAGGCCGGCAGCCAGTTGAAGGATCTGTTCGAGCCTGAAAACAAAGACAGGGTTTGCAAGCAAGGAAGTATTGATGACATTCGCACGTAAACTCATCCATCTTATAGAGTCCCTGTCCTACTCTGCAATATGTTGGGCGAAATATATTCTTATGATATGCGTCGTTGGATACATTGCTTTGGTTGGCCTTAAGTTGCAGATTAGCCCACCAAAGCAGATCACCTTTGTGCTGCCTCTTCGTACAACCATTACCGATGCTACCACAGGAAAGCCGCTTGCAGGAGTGCTTGTACAAAGAATGGTTACGGAATTTCATGATTATAATTTCGATAATGCCTATATCGACAGCAGCAGATCTGGCGCTGATGGAGTTGTTATGATAGAAAAAAAGACCAGGGTGCTATTCAGCAAGCAGTTGCGTTATGTTGACAACCATCAGGTATTCATTACCAAGCCTGGATACAAGGCTGTTGTATTCTCGCAATATTCAGTACCGTTTTTTAAAATTCGTCAGGAGACCCGGAATCCTTTTGTAAAAAGTATCTTGTCATCACTTCCTGACGAAAAGAAGATCCACGACATTATTGCAGCAAATGAGATGCTGCTCGACGGAAAAGTCAGGCTTGAGCCGCTAAGACAGAACGTAAGATACAACAGCAGTGAGAAACAATCTGAATTATAGCCTCATCAGGGAGAGACACGATGCCAAATGGTGGCATTGACAACTGTGGAGAATGTTGCTGGAACAAGTACAACCGGACTGAAGGACAGGATGAACATTATTGCCTGTTG
>CAZXTZ010000348.1:0-2825 GCA_964643645.1 uncultured Geobacteraceae bacterium | reverse complement strand
TCATGGAGTGTAGCAACAACAGCTCCGACACCGAACTTGAAGTCGAAACGCCAAGCAATATACAGGATGATTCCAAGCATGGAAATGGCAACAGCAATGATAGTGTCCTTACGAAGCTTCTCGCCGATTGACGGGCCTATTTCGGTTGCACTATCTACTGTAATTTTAACCCCCTGTATCCCCTTGAGCAGAGCTGCAGGCACTGCCTCGGCCGCCTTTCCCACAGCAACCTGGCTCTTCTTGGGCATCTTTACCAGAAGCTTGTTCCCATCCTTCACCTCCTGAAGTTCAGCCTCTATCCCGGCTGAGTGAAGAGCCTTGCGAACATCAGCCATCTGTATTGGCTTGTCAAACTGTAATTGTATGGCAGAACCACCAGTAAAATCTATCCCCATATTGGCAGTACCTCGCCATATAGATAGTAGTCCCATAATTCCAATCAGTGTGATTATGGACGAAATGACAAATGAAATCTTTCTTTTGCCAACAAAATCTATGCTTGTTTTTACAAGAAACTCAATCATCTTTCGCCCCCTATATACTCATCTTCTTTACAGTACCTTTATGCATAAAGATGTCAAATATGACCTTTGTGCCTAAAAGCGATGTAAACAGGTTTATTATGATACCAAGAGAAAGTGAAACAGCGAAACCTTTAACCGGACCGGTTCCAAACTGAAATAGTACAGCTGCGGTAATAAGGGCCGTTACGTGGGAGTCCATTATGGTAAGAAAAGCTTTGTCATACCCGGCATCAAGCGCAGACTTCGGAGACTTGCCAAGACGCAGTTCTTCACGTATCCGCTCAAAGATGATGACGTTTGAGTCAACTGACATACCGACCAGCAGGACTATTGCGGCTATGCCGGGCAGTGTTAGTGTCGCCCCCATGGCAGACATTGCAGCCATCAGGTAGACCACGTTTATAACCATTCCGAAGTTTGCAACCATGCCTGACAGCTTGTAGTAGATGCCCATAAACACAACAACAAGGGCAACCCCTATCGCGCCGGCCATAAGACCCTTGTCTATGGAGTCCTTACCCAGTGATGCACCTACCGTGACGTTCTGAATGATCTTTACCGGTGCGGGAAGTGCTCCGGCCCTAAGAACTATCGCAAGGTCAGTAGCCTCTTTTTCCGTAAAGGATCCGGAAATCTGGGCGCTGCCTCCTGAAATCCGCTCACGTATAACAGGCGAGGAATGGCTTGTGTTATCCAGCACAATAGCAAAACGCTTTCCAACATTGGCAGCCGTAACCTGGTCAAACAGCTTGGCACCAAGTGAGTTAAACTCTATTGAAACATATGGCTGATTAAACTGGGTATCAATACGAACCTGGGCATCAGACAGAAGATCCCCTGTTATAAGGGCCTTCTTTTTAACAACCAGAGGTATTTCAGATACGATCTGACCTGTTACTGAATCCTTTTTGATCTCCTTTATAAGATCAAGGTCATCGGGTAATGTACCTAAAGAGGCTGTTGCAGGATTGACCGATTCATCCACCATCTTGAATTCAAGGCGTGCAGTTCTGCCGATAAGGTCTATGGCACGCTGCGGATCCTTTATTCCGGGGAGCTGGATAACAATCTGGTTAAGCCCCTGACGGGCAATAATCGGCTCGGAAACGCCAAACTGGTCTATCCGGTTCCGGATAGTCTCAAGTGCCTGGGCAACCGCCTTGTCTTTACGATCAACAATATCAGGTTCCTTCATCCTCAGCTGGATACCTACCATCCCCCCCTCTTCCACAGAGGAGACCTGATCGTAATCCCGGTACTTGTCCTTGAGCAGCTTCTGGACAGCCCCGGCAGTATCCTTCTCATACAGCACAATGGATACCTTGTCAGATCCGGTACGGCTGATCCTCTTGAAGCGGAGGTTCTTGGAATTAAGAGTATCCTCAAGATCCATTGCAACCAGGTCAAGGGTGCCCTCAACCGCCTTCTGAGTGTCAACCTCCATGACAAGATGGGTTCCACCCTGAAGGTCAAGACCGAGATGGATCTTGTCCTTTGGCAACATCCCCTTCCACCAGCCGGGAAGCTGCGGCATAAGGGTAGGCACCAGATAGATGCAGGAGATAACTATAAAGGCGACAATCAGACTGATTCGCCAGCCAGTTCCTTTAGGCATTGGCACGGCTCCTTACATTATTTATTTTCAAAGCAATAAAACCTATTTAACAACAGTTGTCACAAAAGGCTTGTCTATCTTGATCTTGACCCCTGTGGCAATTTCAAGGGTAATTATCTGGTCGTCCATAGCAGAAATCTTGCCATGGATACCTGATGCGGTCTTGACTGAATCACCCACCTTGAGGGCATCAATCATCGCCTTGTGCTCTTTGGCCTTCTTCTGCTGGGGACGGATAAGCAGAAAATAGAAGATGGCAAACATGAAAACAAGCGGCACGATATTCATCAGCGCACCCATGCCACCGGCCTGCTGTGCTGCTGCCCCACCTGCCGGGGCACCCATTGCGAAAGCTACTCCTAACATTTGTACTCCTCCTTGTGTGATACTTCAGATTTAGTCTGTTTTGCGTAGAAATCACGGCGGAACAGATCAAAGCTGTCCTGCCGGATCGCCTCCCTCATCATGGATGCAAGTTTTAGATAATAAGCTATGTTGTGGTGAGTATTCAACATCGAAGACAAAATTTCTCCGGATCTGTAGAGATGCCTCAGGTATGCACGGCTGTAAGTGCGGCACACATGGCAGTTACACTCAGGATCCAGAGGCCCCTTATCCTCCTCGTACTGCTTTGCCTTAATATTTATCCGCCCCTGGCTGGTAAAGAGCATCCCGTTTCTGGCATT
>CAZXTZ010000347.1:0-2831 GCA_964643645.1 uncultured Geobacteraceae bacterium | reverse complement strand
GTAAGGCTTTCCAACTGGAAGCAGGTTCTTGGAAAAGACCTGATAAGCAGGGATTATTTTCAAACTGCCCAAAAAAGCAATGACAGTTCGCTACTGTTCATTTCCCCCCCGTTCAAGACCCTTCTGGGCGCCTGGGGACTTAACATGGCAAGGGTTATTAAGGACAAAAACGGAAATTTCACAGGCATTGCAGTTGCAACCCTGGATTCTGAATATTTCAGTACACTCCTTGGATCTGTAAACTACTCTCAGGATATGTGGTCGGCCCTGGCACATGGAGATGGCAGGCAATTCATAATGGTGCCGGAACGTCCAGGACAGCAGGGATTAAACCTGGCACTGCCAGGAACATTTTTCACCCGCCACATAAGTAGCGGTCAATCAGAAAATGTACTTACCGATACGGTTTTCGCAACTGGCGAAAAAAAGATGATGGCGCTGACAACCATTCAACCTGCTGCGCTAAATATGGACAGACCATTGATTGTTGCCGCAGGTAGAAACCTTGATGCAATTAAGGCAAAGTGGCTATCACATTCCTGGAATCAACTATTAACCCTCTTGTCCATCTCAGTCATTGCAGCTGTATCTCTGGCTTATTTTCAGCAATACCAGAAGCGCCAGATTCAGCAATCAATCCTTGCAGACCAGCAGATAAAGGATGCGCGGCAGCAGTTGATACAGATCATTGAATTCCTGCCTGATGCCACTTTTGTTATTGATGAGGAAAAAAAGGTGGTTATATGGAACCGTGCAATGGAAAAAATGTCAGGAGTTCCAAAAGAGGAGATGATAGGCAAGGGGGATCATGAATACACCATTCCATTCTACGGGGTAAGACGGCAACAACTTCTTGACCTTCTTGATCTTGATAAGTCTGAACTGGCTGAAAAATACTCCCATATCCGTAGAGAAGGGGAAACACTTGATGCAGAAACTTTCTGCCCTGCCCTTTACTCCGGGAAAGGCTCATTTGTCTGGGCAACAGGAGCGCCGATATACGGAGCAGACGGTGAGCGGATAGGGGCAATAGAATCTATACGGGATATTTCGGAGAAGAAAAAAGCTGAAGAATATTTAAGAATGCTGACTCACGGAATTGAGCATAGCGCCAGTGCAGTAGTAATAACAGATCTCTACGGTTCCATAGAATACGTTAACCGGAAGTTTTCACAGGTTACAGGCTTCACTCCTGATGAAGCTATTGGCAAAACCCCCAGAATTCTCAAATCAGAATCAACTCCTCTGGAGGTATTTCAAAATCTCTGGAATACAATACTAAGTGGGAACGAGTGGCGTGGAGAGCTACTTAACCGTCGAAAAAACGGCGAAGTTTACTGGTCAGTTACATCCATAAGCCCCCTATATAACGAAGATGAACAGATAACACATTTCATTGCCAATATTGAGGACATAAATGAAAGAAAAAATGCAGAGGCGACAATTGAGAGGCTGGCATACTACGATCCTCTGACCGAACTTCCCAACCGCCGTATGCTTCACGACCGGATTGACCTTGCGCTAAAGCGAAGCCGTCGTCAGGATACATTGGCTGCTCTTCTCTACATTGACCTTGACAGCTTCAAACATGTAAACGACAGCATGGGACATCCTGCCGGAGACAAACTGCTGAGGGAGGTGGCAATAAGGCTGACTGAAATACTGCGTGATGACGATATTGTAAGCCGAATGGGAGGTGATGAATTTGCTGTGATACTTCATGACATTCACCAGGATCAGCAAATTGTCCCAATAGCCAGAAAGCTGCTCAATTCAATACAAGAGCCAATCCATCTGGATGGCTGTGAAGTTGTAATAACAGCCAGTATAGGAATAAGTGTGTTTCCGAAAGATGGTGAAGATTCAAAAACCCTTGAAAAACATGCTGATATTGCTTTGTACCACGCAAAATCAGAAGGCAAGAATACCTTCAGCTTTTTTCAGGTAGAGCTTAACAACAGTTTCAAAGACAGGCTGGCTCTTGAAGATGGCTTGAGACACGCCCTTGAACGGGAAGAACTTGAACTTTATTACCAGCCCAAGGTGAGCCTTGCCACTGGTCAGGTAATCGGTGTTGAAGCTCTGATCCGCTGGAACAGCCCCAAATTCGGCTTTGTATCGCCAATACGCTTTATACCGCTTGCCGAAGAAACACGTTTGATAATTCCAATAGGAGAGTGGGTATTAAGAACAGCAGCCAGACAGCAGGTGGAATGGTCAAGACAGGGAATGAATATGGGAATGGCCGTAAACCTGTCTGCTGTTCAGTTCAAATCTCCGACCCTTCTTTATAACCTTGCAACAATAATTGATGAGTCCGGTATCAAGCCTGAAAACCTCGAGATTGAACTTACCGAAAGCGCCCTTGTTGATAAACCTGAAGAGGTTATTAAAACACTTGAGAGCCTGCGTTCACTTGGTTGCAGCATCTCAATAGATGATTTCGGCACTGGATACTCTTCGCTCAGTTATCTAAAGTCGTTTCCAGTAACCATACTCAAGATAGATCGTACTTTTGTAAGGGATCTGGCACACAACTCGGGGGATATGGCCATTGCTCATTCTGTAGTAGACCTGGCAAAAAACCTGGATATGAAAACAGTGGCTGAGGGGGTTGAGACTGTTGAACAACTTGAGATTCTTCGTCAAATTGGCTGTTCATACATACAGGGTTTCATATATTCCAGACCTGTCCAGCATGACCAGATTACTCAGGTTGTAAACGCTATCAATTCAGGAAATTGCTGAGGCTGTATTATTTAAGCCTGTAGTCAGAAAGCTTTACAAACCTGAATCCCCTTTTCTTAAGCTCTGGCACTGCCGCCATTATT
>CAZXTZ010000346.1:0-2880 GCA_964643645.1 uncultured Geobacteraceae bacterium | reverse complement strand
AAGGAGGGGGAGTTCAACCCTTTGTTTTAACTACCCCTACTGAAGTAAGGAGGGGGCCTTCAACCGTTTGTTTTAAGTTCCCCTCCTGTTTCAGGAGGGGTTACGGGTGGTAAGGTTTTGACTATTAGATATACGGAGGGAAGATATGAGTGTTTCAACAATAAACGAAACAGTACAGTACCTTACATACAAGCTTGGAGAAGAGATCTTTGCCCTTGATGTGGCAAAGGTTCGTGAGATCCTTGAATATTCATCCATAACAAAAATTCCCCAGACACCGGATTTCATGCGGGGTGTGATAAACCTGCGGGGCAGTGTTGTTCCGGTTATTGATTTAAGGCTCAAATTCGGAATGACCAGAACCGACCAGACCGTAAACACCTGCATAATTGTGGTTGAAGTCTCAATGGATGGTGAAACAACCATACTTGGCGCACTGGCGGATTCTGTTCAGGAGGTTATAGAGATGGAGCCGGAACAGATTGAACCGGCCCCACACATAGGCACAAGCCTTAACACCGATTTCATAAAAGGAATGGGAAAACATGAAGGAAACTTTATCATGATTCTCGATATTGACAGGGTGTTCTCGGAACAGGAAATGGCAACACTCCAGGCTAACTCAGGCCAGGACTAACTTTTCGGATTCAGGAAAATTCTGCCCTCCTGTAAAACAGGCATTCAAAAAAGTAACAAACGAGAGGTAATAAATGTTGCAAAATATGAATCTCAGCAAACGTCTGATCTCAGGTTTTGGCGTAGTAATCCTTCTCCTTCTCATTCTTATATTTATAGGCATCCGGGGTATGTCTGCAATTGATAAAAATCTTGAGCGGATTGTCAAAATAAACGGTGTAAGGATCGCCACTCTTAATGAGATGCAATCCAGCATCAACACCATAGGCGTTAACGTCAGAAACATTATTATTAATGATTCCTCGCAGAAAAAGCAGGAGTATCAGGGACGCATCACCGCAGCAAGGCAGGATTATGCAAAAAAATTCAAGATAATTGAGGAGATGACAAATAAAGATGATACAAAATCATGGGATATCATCGCAAAATTAAAGGAAGCAATTACAACATCACGAACTCTGAGCAATCAGGTGATTGAACTGGCTTTTTCGAATAAAGACGCTGAAGCAGGCCAGTTGCTAAGCACAAAATCAGCGCCGGCTGAACGAGAGATGTACAAACTTATCAGCGCACTCATACAGCACAACATGGATCGCAATAACATGCGTTTTAAAGAGGCACAATCCACATATCACAGTGCCAGGGCACAGATGCTTGGAATCGGGGCATTTGCCATATTTCTGGCTGCTATGACAGCTTTTCTGATTATCCGCACAGTCATGAAACAACTTGGAGCTGACCCCAAAGAGGTCGGTGAAATTGCCAATATGGTTGGCGTCGGTGATATGTCCCACGAGATCAAACTGACCTCTGGGGATACCACCAGTGTCATGTACTCCATGAACAAAATGATGGATGCCATCAAGGCCCTGATAAAGGATGCCAACATGCTTTCCGACGCTGCCATTGCTGGCAAGCTTGCCAGCCGTGCAGATGCGACGAAGCATCAGGGAGATTTCCAGAAGATAATTGTTGGTTTCAATGAGACCCTCGACGCAGTCATCGGCCCCTTGAATGTGGCTGCCGAGTATGTTGACCGTATTTCCAAGGGCGACATCCCCCCCAGAATCACCGACAACTACAATGGCGATTTCAACGAAATAAAAAACAACTTAAACGGCTGCATTGATTCGATTAATGGTCTTGTAGGAGATACAAACATACTGATCAAGGCAGCAGTTGAAGGTAAACTTGCAACCCGCGCCGACGCAAGCAAGCATCAGGGCGACTTCCGTAAAGTGGTGGCAGGGGTAAACGAGACACTTGACGCAGTTATAGGCCCATTGAACGTGGCTGCCGAGTATGTGGACAGGATCAGCAAGGGCGATATTCCTCCACGCATCACAGACAACTACAACGGCGACTTTAACGAGATAAAGAACAACCTGAACAACTGCATTGACATTATGACCAGTCTGCTTGCAGAGGCCAATCAGGTAATAAAGGCCGCAGCCGATGGAGAACTCAACAAGCGGGCAAATGCAGAGATCTTCATTGGAGGATGGAAGCAACTTGTAGCAGGTATAAACGAAATCATAACAAACATTGTCAATCCTCTGCGTGTAACCGCCGACTACGTTGACAAGGTCTCAAATGGTGTTATCCCGCCAGCAATCACCACCGAATACAGGGGCGAATACAACGTAATCAAGGGCAACCTGAACAACATGGTCAAGATGATGAACGACCTGCTGGCCCAGACTGATATCCTTATCCAGGGTGCAGCAAACGGCGAACTGGACAAGCGGGCAAATGCAGAGATGTTTGTTGGTGGATGGAACCAGCTGGTAAAAGGGGTGAACGACACCGTTATCAATATTGTCAATCCGCTGCGGGTTACTGCAAACTATGTTGACCGTATTTCCAAGGGCGACATGCCTCCTGTTATCACAACGGATTACAAGGGTGAGTACAACGTAATCAAGCAGAACCTCAACAATCTTGTTGAGGCAACCAACGGCATTACAGCCAATGCAAAACAGGTGGCCCAGGGCAACCTGATGGTTGAACTGAGGAAGCGTTCCGAGAACGACGATCTGATGGAATCCCTGCAGAACATGGTTGAGAAGCTTAAAGACATCGTAAGAGAGGTTCAGACAGCAGCTGACAACGTAGCTTCAGGTGGCACCCAGCTTTCATCCACTGCCCAGCAGATGTCACAGGGGGCCACAGAGCAGGCAGCCAGCGCTGAAGAGGTTTCTTCTTCAATGGAAGAGATGGCCTCAAGCATCCGTCAGAACACTG
>CAZXTZ010000345.1:0-2883 GCA_964643645.1 uncultured Geobacteraceae bacterium | reverse complement strand
TGGGTGTTACCGACCGCCTCTCCCTGTCCGTGAAATTCATGGCCTGGCTGGCCATTGCCGCGGGACTTTTATCCATATTTTCTATTTCCCGGCATCAGGCTTTTAAAAACCGGAACCAGATCAACCTGCTCAAGGTCCTGGGTACGGGTTTTAACACCCTGGGGCTCATTACCCTGCTGGAGTCCGGGTTTATCGGGTTTTCGGCAGGAATTACGGCCTTGTGCCTGAGTGTCGCGGTCTCCTTTGGGATCTCCTGGTATTTTTTTGACAGCCTGTGGCAGCTGGACGGGGGAGCCCTTTTCCTGATCCTGTGTCTCTCAACGGTGACCTGCATGGCTACCGGCCTTGGGGCGGCATGGCAGGTCATGAAGGCCCGGCCGGTTCAGCTGCTGGGTCAAGGGTACTCAAAATAGTGTCTGAACGTAACTAATTGGAACTTTTATATAAAAAGGATAATCAGAAATGACAACAGCATGTGTAAGAAAAATATTGCCCAATGTTAAGGATTTTAAAACGTTCTGGAAAAAACAAGGTCCTTTTCGGTACGCACTGACAAGCAAGGAGTATCCACCTGTGCTGCTGGAGCCAGAAGAGTGGATATTTGGCCAGGATAAACAGGCGGTTCTTAAAGAGCTGATGCAGTTCTCCCGTATGAAGATGTTCTTTGCACCGGCCCCGTTCAACCCGGATAATAAAAACATCCTGCGTCCTGATGATATCTGTGCCTGGAAGATTGTCCATTTTCCGGAACCCTGGAATGCCATGATATGCGACGGGTTCCTGCCCGAAGGCCAGCTTACCCGGGCTGTGGTGGATGAGTGCTTGAGGCTGGGCCTTGCCGAGGATGAATCAGGTATTGAACAGGCTTTTTTCAGTCTGCTGGAAAGGCAGCTGCATTGCATGGGCTATGTATGGCTGACGCCCCGGGGGAAAGCAAAGACCGCCTTTATTCATGAATACCTGGAGGAATGGGGCAAGGACGAGGAAGAGGCCGGGCTATTGTAGTCTTAGTCCTTCGTTAGCGACGCAGGGCCAACTTGTGCCTTGATCCAGTCCAGAAATGCGTTATTGCCGTCATGCACATCCAATCCAACGATACAGGGACAATCATAGCTATGCATGTCCTTCACCGCCTCCACCAGGTCAGGCAAACAATCCGCATGGGTTTTTGCAATCATCACCACCTCGCGCTCTTCTTGAAGGGTCCCTTTCCATTCATAAACCGAACGTATACCGTCAATGATGTTTACACAGGCGGCCAACCGCCGTTGAACCAATGTTTTTGCTATTTGTGACGCTTCGTCCATATTTCCGGCTGTCATGTATACAAATCTGATTTCCATCCGTTCCTCCATTTAGTAATTGGCTGTATCCAAATAATTGAAGACCTGATCCTGCTGCTCGTGTTTCTTCAACGTTTTATCTGCGGTCCTTACGGGGTTATTGCCTGGACAAGCATCGGGTCCGAAATCCGTCCGGCCTGGGTTCGTAAACGGTCGGTAACAGTGGATGTCTTTGGAATTTGCCGTGCATAGGCGATGTAGCAGTCACGATACAGGTCGAGTGCGCGGCGCAACAATTGCTGGTTGCGTTGCCGGGCGAGAAATGCCTGTTTCTCCGCAAGATGGCTTTCGTATGCGGTGCGGACCTTGACGTCTGCAATTGGCTCTGGTGTCTGCCCGTCGATGACGTCCGAATGTTCGAAGGGCGGAAAGATTGCACCCGCGTCCCAGTCCGCATCTATCGCACCCTCGGCGCCCACCCAGACATCAATCCAGGTCTCAAAGACCGAAAACATACCCTCGGCAACCTTCTCCGCCGGGAAACTGTCGGGCGGATAGCGCATGTATTCTGTGATCAGACCCATTAGGTCAAGCGTCTGGTCGCCGTTGGTCGGGTCATAGCTGGTCAGCGCTTGCTCCGTTATGCGAGCGGCCACAGCAAAGGCAGCCGTGGGTTGGTAGTTCGGGCATCCGCCGATCCGGGTTGCGGCGGCCGTCAGTACAGCGATGTACTCAGTCGGCGTCAAGCGCTGCTGGTCCACAGCTTGCACAAATGCCTCGGCATTGCCAAGGGACATGGAGAGACAGATTATTGCTATTTCGTGTATGAGATCGGTGTAGTAAGTCATCAGTTCCTCCAATCAGGGAACGGTGCGTTGTTTATTGCGATTGCCTTTGGATACTTTCAGGTTGCGACTCGACGCAGTGTAGGTCATAAGGTGGTTCAGGGTATCGAAGACAATTTGGCCGTTCGTTCCACCCCCGCGAACCTGAGCTCGCCAGGAAATCGGCCAGAGGAATCTTCCATCTGTGGTACCTCCAGCTGGAAACCTTGACAATGGCTGAATGTTAGTAGAGACCGTATCCGGGGCACTTAACACTGTTCCATCGCTACCGACTGTTGATGAGAAAGCCACCCAAGAACCAGTATCCCTATGCTGTACCTCCGGACGATATGCCAGGGGACCTGATGATGTCGACGTGCATACGCCTTCACGCATTTCACAGTTATAAAACGATACGTTTTGGGGCATCATGGTTGGAGAGGCTTGAAAACCGACGTTGATGGTCGTTGAAGTTATCTGAGAGATGTCAGTTTCGGTGTGGAACCTGCCACTGGACGGCTCCACGACGGTGAAGGTGATGGTAGCCTCGTTGCCGTAGCTATTTCGTCCCTTGATCGTGACCGATTTTGCGCGGTCGCAGGCGGTGTACCTGGTGGTCGAGCCGCTCGACTGGCTGAGCGTGCCCTTATGACCGTCATCGCTGTCAATGGACCAGGTGACGCTGGTGCTGGGATCGGTGGAAAGGTCGACTTCTTTGCCAATACCAATGTTCGTGCGTGTGCGGCTGCCGGGCTGCGTCGCTATTGTTTGAGATC
>CAZXTZ010000344.1:0-2901 GCA_964643645.1 uncultured Geobacteraceae bacterium | reverse complement strand
AGCTTGTTGCAAAAGTGCCGATCATTCAGGGAGGCATGGCGATCCGGCTATCGACAGCTCCGCTGGCGGCGGCAGTAGCCCGTGAAGGTGGAATTGGCCTGATCGCGGCTTCTGGAATGACGGTGGAAGAGTTGCGCAATGAAATTCGACTTGCCAGATCCCTTACCGATGGGATCGTCGGCATCAATATTATGGTGGCGGCTAGTTCCTTTGCAGTTATGATAAAAACAGCCATTGATGAAGGCATTGATCTTGTGGTGGCGGGAGCAGGTTTTTCCCGTGACATGTTCGGGTTGGGCAAAGCTACAGGAACACCGATCGTACCGATCGTATCCAGTGCAAAGCTGGCTCGCATTTCCGAAGTTTTAGGGGCGTCCGCAGTGATCGTCGAAGGGAAGGAAGCCGGAGGCCATCTGGGGACTGACCGATCGATGCGAGTTATTGTGCCTGAAGTACGGGACGTCGTAAAAATACCGGTAATCGGCGCTGGCGGCGTGATGACAGGGAAAGACATAGTAGAAGTGTTGCGTCTGGGTGCTGATGGGGTGCAGATGGGGATCCGGTTTGCAGCTACGGAAGAATCCAATGCCGGTCCAGCTATGAAAGAGTTTTACCTGAAAGCGCGACGCGAAGACGTCATGCTCATAAACAGCCCAGTGGGCCTTCCAGGGCAGGCCCTGCGCAATCCATATTCCGATAAAATCGATAATGGAACTGTGCCAAAACCTGAAACCTGCGATGGTTGCTTAAAGCATTGTTCACACAGTTTTTGCATCATCAAGGCGCTCATTCGGGCTCAACAGGGAGATGTGGAGACCGGATTGGTGTTCACGGGCGAGAATATTTACAAAATTGATAAAATATTGCCAGTCAAGGAACTGATGGCTAAATTGGTCAAAGAAGCGGAAGAAACCGAATGACGAGGGGTGAATAATTTGAAAAAACGCGTTGTTATAACCGGAATAGGCGCGATTACTCCGGTCGGGAATACGGCGGAAGCTTTCTGGCAGGCGTTGTTGGCTGGTCAATCAGGGATTGGCATGATCACCCGATTTGATGCAAGTGTCTTTGACGCCAAAATTGCGGGCGAAGTCAAGGGGTTTGAACCTACGGAATTTATTGACAAAAAAGAAGCTCGCCGAATGGACCGTTTTACCCAGTTTGCCATTGCCGCTTCCAAAATGGCGCTTGAGGACTCCGGTATGGAACTGGAAAAGGAAGACCGATCCCGAATCGGTGTATTTGTTGGTTCCGGCATTGGCGGAATGGATACGCTTCACGACCAATACAAAAACTTGTTTGAGAAAGGCCCGAATCGTGTCAGTCCTTTCTTTATTCCGATGATGATCGCCAATATGGCGGCAGGGCAAGTATCCATCGCTTTCGGATTGCAAGGCCCCAGCAGTTGCGTGGTGACTGCCTGTGCGACAGGGACCAACTGCATCGGGGACGCTATGAAAGTCATCCAGCGCGGCGATGCCGATGTGATGGTGGCTGGCGGTACTGAAGCCGCTATTTCGCCGGCAGGCATGGCCGGATTCTGTTCCATGAAAGCCCTGTCTACTCGCAATGAATCGCCGGAACAGGCATCTCGTCCATTTGAAAAAGATCGTGACGGGTTCGTTATGGGAGAAGGGTCGGGAATTGTTATTCTCGAGTCATTGGAACATGCATTGGCCCGTGGCGCGAAAATTTATGCCGAACTGGCCGGTTACGGAACAAATGCGGACGCTTATCATGTTACAGCCCCGGCGCCGGAGGGCGCCCAGGCGGCCCGTTGCATGGAGCTTGCCATCAAAGATGCTGGATTGACTGTTGCTGATGTGGATTACATCAATGCGCATGGGACTTCCACTCCGTTGAATGACAAAAACGAAACTCTTGGAATTAAGGCTTTATTCGGCGATCATGCGAAAAATATTGCCGTCAGTTCCATCAAGTCGATGACCGGTCATCTGCTTGGCGCAGCCGGCGGGATCGAATGTGTGGCTACAGCGCTGACAGTAGCCAATGATATGATGCCTCCAACGATCAACTATGACACTCCCGATCCGGAACTGGACCTTGATTATGTTCCCAATCAGGCCAGAGCCAAGGTCGTACGGGTAGCATTGTCCAATTCCTTCGGGTTCGGTGGACATAATGCGACCCTGTTGATTAAAAAATTTGAAAAATAAACTGAACCGGGAGCGTCAACTGAATCAACTGATGACGACTCTCGGTTTTACTTTTCGGACGCCACAACTTTTGTCTGAAGCGCTGGTGCATTCATCTTATGCTCATGAGCACCCGAAGAGCCGTATAAAGCATAATGAAAGACTGGAGTTCCTGGGTGACGCTGTACTGGATTTGGTAGTCAGCGACTGGTTGTTTCGGTTGAATGCAGATATGACCGAGGGAGCTATGACGCAGGCCCGAGCTTCGGTTGTGTGCGAAAAAAGTCTGGCGGCCGTTGCTGAGCGGATTCGCCTGGGTGATTATCTGATGCTGGGTTGCGGGGAACGCTCAAAAGACGGAAGCTATCCGGCATCAATTCTCGCCGATGCCTTTGAAGCGTTGATCGGCGCAATTTATTTGGATTGCGGACTGGAAAACGTAAGATTGTTTATCGAGACCATGCTGAAAGACATTTTGATTCTGGCGCAAAGTGGAGATCTGGTACAGGACTTCAAATCGCAGCTTCAACAAGAATTGCAAAAAGAGGGTCCGCGAACGATCATTTATCAACTGGTTGCTCAGGCTGGGCCTCCACATGACCGGACTTTTTCGGTTGAAGTATGGGTGGATGGGGAAGTTCTCGGTTCGGGGGCAGGCAAGTCGAAAAAAGAGGCTGAACAGGCAGCTGCACAAGCCGCTATCGAATCGAAATATGGATGAAACAAATTCGGATGGCAACCTGGA
>CAZXTZ010000343.1:0-2926 GCA_964643645.1 uncultured Geobacteraceae bacterium | reverse complement strand
CAGGGAGGAATAATGGTTCTTGTCCGGCGTTTTGGCCTTATCCCTTTCATACTCGTCCTTTTGTCCCTTGGAATCCTCTATCTCTGGAACTCGGCTGTTCCACTGGTGGCCATGCCGCCGCCTGAAGGATCGCCGCAAAGCCCTCTGAGCCAGCAGGACAGCTTCAGTGGACTTGTGAATCTGCTTCGCCGTAGCATACCATCCAAGGATCTGATTAAGGTCTGTGTGTTTGAATGGAAGAAGAGCGCCCGCAAGGAATTGGAATCAGACAGGGCATTTGAACAGCTTGTGCAGGAAATATCAGCCGGCTCCGGAGGAGCTGCTGAAAGATACAGAAAGATCGCCCGCCTTAAGGGAGAGAGGAAAAAGAGATGAGCACAGGATTACAGCAGCTTATTGCAGTTGCAGGACAGCTGAAGGCTGAACTGGGCAAGGTTATAATAGGTCAGCATGAGGTTATAGACCGGCTTCTGGTGGCCCTGCTTACCGGTCAGCATATCCTTGTGGAAGGAGTTCCGGGCACAGGAAAAACATTGCTGGTGAGAACCCTTGCAAAGGCGTTGGGGGGACGGTTCTCTCGGATACAGTTCACGCCGGATCTTATGCCTGCCGACATTACCGGCACCAACATCTACAATATGAAAGAAAACGAGTTCGTGCTGAATCCGGGCCCCATATTCTGCAACTTTCTGCTGGCGGACGAGATAAACAGGGCGCCTGCCAAGACCCAGTCTGCCCTCCTTCAGGCCATGCAGGAACGGATTGTAACCATTGACAGAAAGAACTATTCACTACCAGCAAGCTTCATGGTGCTGGCCACCCAGAACCCTGTCGAGTTTGAAGGCACATACCCCTTGCCTGAAGCTCAGAAAGACAGGTTTATGCTGAAGATAACCATGCCCCAGCCCCAAAGGGATGAAGAGCTTGCACTGATCAGGAGAACTCTGGGACCTGACGCACCTGAGGCGGTGCTTGCGACAGACTCTGTTCGTTGTGTCATAAGCGCAGATGATCTTGTCACCCTGCGTGGATCCCTTATGGCCCTGACAGTGCGGGATGAGATAACATCTTACGCCCTTGATCTGGTTAGAGCCACCAGAACCCACCATGCCGTGCTCCTTGGCGGCGGGCCACGGGCCTCGCAATCGCTTGTACTGGCTGCAAGGGCTGCTGCGGCAGTGGCAGGAAGGGATTTCATAACTCCGGATGACGTAAAACTGATGGCCCTTCCGGTTCTGGAACATCGCCTTATTTTACAGCCTGATTACGAAATTGAGGGGCTTACAGCTGCCGAGGTTGTAGGATCACTACTGCAAGAGGTAACGGTTCCCAGGTGATAATTCCGGCCAGTACAATGCTGCGCCTTGTGGCTTTCGCATTGCTGCCAGCCGCACTTCTGGCAGCTATTCGTCCGGAGTGGAAGGAACTTCTGGCTCTTCTTCCCCCTGTTATCGCCATAGTTGCGCTGGCCGACCTGATCGCGCTTCTGCGACGTCGTAACAACCTTACTTTATCCCTTACCCCCTCAATCACGCTGGTATCCGGCAGGTCGGCAGAGCTTCAGGTTACGGCTGGAAGCAGCGACACCAGACGTTTGTCCGTTGAAATAGGAATGCCTCTGCCCCGTTCTTTTGATCTGCCATTCAGACAAAAGCTCCTTGATATCCCCCCAGGGGATCAGCATGTAAGGTTTTCATGGCCCGTTACAGGCAACCGGCGGGGCCTCTTCAGGATAACGGAATGCAATGTACGACTTGCATCCCCCTTCAGACTCTGGCAGTTGCAGCGTCAGATACCAGTAAAATGCGAGCTTAAGGTTTATCCGAGCCTGAGGCAGGAGAGACGGCGGCTTGCGGCCCTCTTTCTTGAACGCAATGAAAGACAGATCCGTTCCCAGCGTCAACGCGGGCAGGGAAGAGAGTTCGAAAAACTGCGGCTTTACCAGCCTGGCGATTCGCTTGGAGATATTCACTGGAAGTCAACGGCCAAAAGAGGGCAACTTGTTACAAAAGAATTCCAGATTGAGAAAACCCAGGAGATATACCTGCTCCTTGATGCATCCCGCCTGAGCGGCAGGCTTGTTCAGGCGGCGGATGGCAGCCCGGAACCTTTTATCGAACAATCCATCCGAACTGCCATGATACTGGGTTCGGTTGCATCTGCACAAGGGGATCTGTTTGGAGTTGCGGCATTCGGAAACAGCATAAGGGGGTTTGTGAGAGCAAAGGGTGGCAAGCAGCACCTTGGCCATTGCATGGATATGCTCTACACACTGGAACCGGGGGAGGACAACCCATCATATACAGAGCTTTCAACCTTTCTTGCAGCAAGGCTCAGGCGCAGGGCGCTTCTCATATTCATAGCGCCTCTTGATGAACCGGCATTGGCGGAGGAATTCATATCAGCGGTCGCAATACTTGCACGCCGTCACCTGGTATGCGTGGCAATGCCTGTGCCAAAAGCGGCATCTCCACTTTTCTCCGATGAAACAGCTGCAAGTTCGGATGATGTATACAGCAGGCTCGCCGGGCATCTTGTATGGCAGCAGCTCCTTGAACTGCAGCAGTCGTTACGTCTGAAGGGAATCCGTCTGTTTCTGGTAAAAAACACAAGCCTTACTGCGGATTTAATCTCCCACTATCTGGATGTAAAACGCAGGCAGCAGCTTTAAAAAAGAGGGGTTTTCAATCTGAAGTCCCACCGCCATTAAGAGAGTTGATGAACTCCTCAAGCCTGTGAAAAAGTTTTTCAGATGGGGCAACCATAAGGGCTGCCTCCGGAAGTGATTTCAGGAATCTTTTCCCATAGTTTTTTGTAACTATCCTGTTGTCAAGTATCAGAACCGCCCCGTGGTCATCACGGCTCCGGATGAGGCGCCCAAACCCCTGCCTGAGTTTAAGCACCGCCTGAGGAATGGAAAGCTCAC
>CAZXTZ010000342.1:232-2957 GCA_964643645.1 uncultured Geobacteraceae bacterium | reverse complement strand
AAAACTGGTGATTGAACGAATTTTCATAGCAACCTCTGTCTGACGATTTCAAATAATAAGATGCTGCCGGCAACCGCTGCATTTAAGGATTCAGCGCGACCGGGCATTGGTATTTTAACATTTTTTGAAGATATGGTTTTTCCAGCTGCTGAAGCCCCCGATGCCTCTCCACCAATAATTAGCGCTAGAGGCTGCCTGAAATCTTCCTCCCAACAAGAGCCGCCATCACTGGATTCGGCCAAGAATATCCTTAAAGCTGGCTTCGCAGCTGAACAAATCTGAATGATGTCATCCCAAGATTTGTCAACAACCGGCACATGGAAGTGCGCTCCCATACCGGCTCGCAGCACCTTGGGAGCGTATCCATCCGTAGTTGTCGGTGTCAGCAGACACAGTTGCACGCCAGCGGCAGACGCAGACCGTAGAAGCGTGCCAAGGTTGCCAGGGTCTCTGACCGAATCAACAATAAGAACGAAATTCAGGTTGATTGGGATGGCTGGCTGAGGTATTTTATACACAGCTATCATGCCCTGGCTCGTCTGAGTGTCGCTGATGCGGTTGAGTAGTTCGGTGGTGAGGTTGATTGTCTCAATATTTTTTTCGACAAAACTATTAAGAAGCAGCTGCCCGCGTGTATTAAGCTGATCGAAGTGAAAAACACACTCTGGCAGCTGGCCAGATTGCGCTGCATCCTCAATTAAGCGTATGCCTTCTGCTACATAGCGCTGCTCCTCTGCTCTTTTTTTTCTGGTTGATAGCAGGGCGCGCAGCCACTGTACTTTTGGATTTTGTATGGAGGAAATATTCATACTGTTATTATAAACGCCCCGCAGTAACTGCGAGGCGTTCTGTTCACTCATGATCAGGACTGTCAGAGTGAACCTGGAAAAACATTCGGTCGCTTTCCAGATTCGATCAGGCAGCCAATGCCTTGGAAACAACTTGGGTGAATGCCTTTGGATCCCGTACTGCAAGGTCTGCCAGCATTTTACGGTTGATTGTAATTTCAGCCTTACGCAAAGTATATATCAGCTTACTGTAAGTCAAACCGTTGAGCCTGGCTGCTGCATTGATACGAGCAATCCATAATCTGCGCAAATCGCGTTTACGAACCCTACGATCGCGATAGGCATACCACAGGCTGTGCAGCATGGCTTCATTTGCTCGTCTAAAGAGCAGATGCCGGCTGCCGCGCTGGCCTTTGGTGAGTTTTAATACTTTTTTGTGACGCAGATGTCCCTGAGGACCACCTTTTACTCTTGCCATTGAAAACTCCTTTGCGAACCCCTGGGCGCCGGTGATGATTCACCCGTTGTTAACACCCAACAGCCGCACCAGTTAATTACTCGATTATTCCTTGTCTTTCATGTTAGGAGCAAGACGAAGGACGCGCTTAATGATCTTTTTGCCTTTTACAACGACCATTTCATCTAATTTGTACTTTGTCCGCTGGGAAGTGCGGCGCCTGAGGTGGCTTTTTCCGCCTTTGGTGCGAACAAGAGTACCGGACCCGGTCAACCTGAAGCGCTTGGAGGTTGCTTTATGGGTCTTTAATTTTGTTTTACCAGCAGTATGTTTCCTGGGCACTTTAAAACTCCTCTATCTAATATTAATGCGACCGATATGCACGAAACGTTATTATACACCGATATTGCTACCGTGTAAAAGGCGAAATTCAATGTTCCTCAGCGGGTAAAAAATCTAAGACGATTTCTTTTTTGCCGGCTTGACAGGCGCTAAAACCATATTCATGACTTTGCCTTCCAGGTTTGGCGCTTGTTCAATGGTGGAGATATCAGCCAGTTCCTCGGCTATTTCCCTTAAGTCTTCAAGGGCAAGTTCCGGGTATGTGATCTCCCTGCCGCGGAAACGCACTGTCACTTTCACTTTCATGCCATCATCCAGCCATCGGCGAGCGTCACGGACTTTGAATGATCTGTGGTGTTCGTTTGTTTTAGGCCTGAGACGGATTTCCTTGATCTCAATTTTGGTTTGTGCTTTGCGAGCTTCCCGCTCTTTTTTTGTTCGCTCATATAAAAATTTGCCAAAGTCCATAACCCTGCAGACAGGTGGCTCCGCATTGGAGGCAACCTCAACAAGGTCTAATTCGGCTTCGACAGCTATTTTTAGTGCTTCTTTTATGGGAACGACACCAAGGTTTTCCCCATTGGGTCCGATCAAGCGGACTTCCGATGCTCGAATAGTTTCGTTTACTGGATAATTAGTTGTACTGATAGTGCTTTCCCTTTCATTTTCTGATAATTAAACCGGCTGTTGATAAGTTGTAAAAAATATACCATATTACCAATACTCAGGCAACAGCAGAAGGCACTCAATATGCGAATTATATCAATTTTAAACCGTTATTTGACAAAATAACCCCAATAAACAGCCGCACTGCTAATAATTTAGCAGTGCGGCTGGAAATCTGGTTTATATTTTTTCGGTTATTTCTTTTTGTGCGAATGCCAGAAACTCAGAGAGGCTTAGTGCTCCAGGGTTTTCGCCAGAGCGAAGACGCAAAGCTACCTGTCCATTTTCAATTTCCTTGTCTCCGACGACAAGCATATAAGGGACTTTCTGATTCTGGGCATCTCGAATTTTCGCGTTCATACGCTCGCTGCGAGAGTCTGCCTCAGCCCTGATGCCTGCTTGCTTCAGCTGCGCCACTACCTCTTGTGCATAGTCCAGGTGGCGGTCTGCGATTGGGATGACTACTGCCTGA
>CAZXTZ010000342.1:0-222 GCA_964643645.1 uncultured Geobacteraceae bacterium | reverse complement strand
CAGGTGCCAGCCAGACCGGGAATGCACCACCGAAGTGCTCAATCAGTACACCAAAGAACCGTTCCATGCTGCCTAAAAGCGCTCTGTGAATCATGTATGGGCGGTGCTGCAGCCCGTCTTCTCCGATGAAATTGAGATCGAATCGATCAGGGAAGTTGAAGTCGAATTGAATCGTCGTCAACTGCCACTCCCGGTTGATGGCGTCTTTTACTTTCAAGTCAA
>CAZXTZ010000341.1:0-2965 GCA_964643645.1 uncultured Geobacteraceae bacterium | reverse complement strand
ATATTAGATGATTCAGATTTCCCTTGAAGTGACCCAGCCTGCCAGGCACCTGGATCTTGTCGTGGGGTTCATACCCCCCCCAATGACAGCGGTCTCTACGAAAAAGGCGGATATTGCGGTCCGGGTACCAGCCGGAATGGTTTATCCAGCGCTTCATGAACCAGTGGTGCCTGGGCATGTCGAATGCGTCATATTCTGTCTTTTCAAGATCAACCGCCAGAATCTCGTCCCGAAGCTCAGTGGTTACACGCTCATCGGAATCTATGTGGAATATCCATATATTATTTGCATTTTCAGTAGCTACAACCGACTGTGGAATATGTCCTTCCCATTTATTCTGGATAATACGATCAGTGTACTTTCTTGCTATCTCAACGGTACGGTCGGTGCTGAATGCATCCACCACAACAATCTCGTCCGCCCATGAAACGCTCTCAAGGCATTCCGCTATGTTTAGCTCTTCATTGAATGTCCGCACAACTGCGGATATGCCGGTCTTCCGTTTTTCTTTCACTGGCTGCAATGCTCCTTCAGCAGTTCTGTGCAGGCTTCCATAACCTCATCAACTGTAATGGACTCTATGCATTGTGGCTTTCCACGCAATGATGGCTCACATTCCTTGAAAAATTTCTGGCGACATGGAGAACAGGGGAACTTTTTGTAGACAACCCGGGCTTTCCTGCTCCAGGGACCAAAACGGACTGGAGACTGGGGGCCAAACAGTGCCACCATCGGAATATCGGCAGCTGCTGCCAGATGCATGATGCCGCTGTCGTTGCCCACAAAAAGGGTGCCACGCTTCAGAATAGCCATGGTCTCACGCAAGCTTGCGCTCCCGGCAAGTGAAACTGTTGATGATGGAAATATATCTCTTACTTCTTCAAATGCCCCCTTGTCACGCCCTCCGCCAAGAATTAACGGGCGCAACCCTTGCCTGTCAAGCTGGCAGGCCACTGACGCAAAATCCTCAAGGTGCCAACCGCGTGGAGGATATGCGGCAAAGGGATGTATCAGTACAAACTGTTCATCAGAAGTTATCCCTGCATCTGAGAGCAGCTCATCCCCCCGCGCCAACTCCTGAGGATCAAGCCAGTACTCCAGCTGATCATCTTCAACAGGGATATCATCTGCCCGAAGCACCTCCAGAAAGTTTTCAACCTCATGGCAGTCAATCCGGTAAGGCACACGCCTTGTCAGCAGTAATCCACGTCCTTCTGTATTGAATCCAACCCTTTTGTCAGCCCCGGCAAAAACACCCATAAGGGCACTTGAGAAAGAGCGTTTCAGAACATAGGCCTTGTCAAAACTACGACCACGGAGATTTTTTACAAACTCCATCTTTTGCCCAAGGGTTCGGTGACCGCCACTGCTGTCCGCATGAATTGTAACAGGATCCCAGACAAGAAGCTCATCAACATACGGGATTCCCTTTATCACCTCAGTAGTGCCAGGTGAGACAACCCAGGTTATCTCGGCATCAGGCTCGGCCCTGCGGAGATTGCGGAGAAACGGCACAGTAAGCACTGTATCGCCTATGAAACGGTACCTAAGCACCAGTATCCGTTTTTTTTCTGCCATAACCGGCCATTGCCCCCGAATATCGTTTTGAGAATCAGGAATTATGCCCTAAAACAGTGCCATTTGAAAGCAGTTTGTCCAGTTTCTGCATCAGTGGCCCAATATCCTGGAGATCAAGCTCCAATTCGACAACAACAATGATCGGAAGGTTCACATTTTTTTTTGAAGCCAGCTTCACACCATCCTTTGCAGTCACCAGTATAAAAGCAGCAGAATATTTTTCACATGTAATCCTGATCTTTGCGACTGTTTCAGAACTGAAGGGCTCGTGGTCAGGAAAGTCTATACGCGCCACAAGATCTACCCCCACTGCAATAAGCCCGTCAAAAAAAGAGGCCGGTCTGGCAATACCGGTTACTGCAACACAGCGTTGCTGCTGTAGCTTGGCAACATCCAGAGATTCGCCGCTGTCAAGCCTTACGAATCGTACGAGCCTGTAACCAAGGCGACAGCCGGGAATAGCCGAAAGGGTTGTTGATGCTGGTAATGACTCAGGCGTACAGCGAGTGTAAATTAGCAGGTCAGCCCTGTTGCCTGCCGAAACCGGCTCTCTTAAGGGGCCTGCAGGAAGTACCCGACCATTACCTATCGGCCTGCTGCAATCCATAAGCATCAGATTAAGATCACGGTGAAGCCGCATATGCTGAAACCCGTCATCCAGCAGAAAAATGTCAGGGGAAGTACGCTCCATAGCCACCATTCCTGCGGCATAACGGTCGCTGCCCGTAACTACTGCCAAACCGGGTACAGAAGAGGCGAGCATGTACGGCTCATCCCCGCACTCATCTGGTCCGAGCAGCAAACCATAACCATCAGACAATACAGCACAACGCCCCTCCAGAGAGCCACCATAGCCCCTTGAAATCACAGTTACTTTGAATCCTTTTTCCAACAGAAATCTGGCAATAAAAGCCGTCACAGGAGTCTTGCCTGTACCGCCAACTGTCAGGTTTCCAATGGAGATAACCGGCCGTGGCAGCTTATGAGTTTTTATAATTCCTGTTGAGTAGAATAGAGCCCTGACACGCATGGCAATGCCGTAGACAAAGGAAAGAGGAAGCATTGAAAGAGACAAAAACGACCAGAAGAACCCACAAGGCTGGCCATCCCACTGGGATCTTATACGTGCAGAGATGGTCATAGCCGCAGAAGGCTCTCTATGACTTCAAGATGCCTTACCGCCGCGCCACCACTACTGCGCATAAGCTTCAGGCCGTTCGAACCTATTACGTG
The DNA here is from genome assembly GCA_964643645.1 of uncultured Geobacteraceae bacterium. GTDB lineage: Bacteria > Desulfobacterota > Desulfuromonadia > Geobacterales > Pseudopelobacteraceae > Trichlorobacter. Next base: position 154 of record CAZXTZ010000341.1, on the reverse strand, counting down.
TCGAAGCTCGGGGCTTGCCAGAAAATCTCGTATAACATCTGTAAGCTCATCAGCATCAGCGATCTGCACACCGGCTCCATGCTCAAGAGCCAGCCCGGCAATCTCCCTGAAATTATCCATATGGGGCCCAAAGACAAATGGAATTCCCCTTGAG
>CAZXTZ010000340.1:0-2967 GCA_964643645.1 uncultured Geobacteraceae bacterium | reverse complement strand
TCCGGTTTTTTAAATAAATATCAAAATGTTACGGTTTCCGGATGGAAACTAACTATAAACAGGTATGGAGGTAAGTATGGTTTATCGGAAAATGTTGGCCTGTCTCTTTTGTCTTATGTTTGCCGCAACATCGGCCAGCGCTATTGAAAAAAGCACTCCGGATCCGGCAGGTGTGCAAGTGCTGAACAGCTTTCTTTCCTCGCTTGCAACTCCTCAGGAACCAGCGAGAGAGAACGCTGTATTGCCGTTTGTTCACAAGTCGCTGTTGAGTAAGGACGGTAAGGGACTGGCTCCAAACATCAAAAACTTCTCGTACAAAAAGGCGAGTGCCAACCTGAAATTCTACAAGGTTCCAGCCGAGGTCACAGAAGTCCACAAAGGGAATACTGTCACCGTGGGTTTTAAGGAAACAGCTGAGACTGGACACCGGGATAAATATTTTATTAACAAGATTGACCCGAAGAACGGCAGGCCTGCACCAATCATCATCTTCTTCCCACAGGGGGGCGGCAGCCCGAAGGTTATTGATTTCGGCAGTCTGTAGATTACTGCAAACAAAACATACAAGCACAAACGGCCAGGGAGTTCCCTGGCCGTTTGTGCTTGATGATAAAGCTCAATCTACCAACTACCCGAGGCTCCGCCTCCACCTGATGAACCACCACCACCGGAAAAGCTGCTGCCGGATGAGGACGATGACGAACTGACCCCGGATCCCCTGGCGTGGAAGGTAAAACCAAAGACAGAGGTCTTGCCGTTGTTCTTCAGATCAAGCTTGATCTGTTTGTGCCAGGCCGTCCTGCCGATCAGCACCTTGACAATCGGGTAGAGCAGCAGATGGCTGGCTGCGCAGACCAGAAAAGCGGTAAAACCAAACAGAAAAAAAGGAAAGATGATCCAGAATGGAATCATAAAAACATATAAAAACCAGCCGGTGCCTCCAGGGGTAATGATACCAATAACACTGAACACGCCCAATATAGCGAATACAAAGAGACCCACCAGAATCCTGACCGGTAATGAAGCTGTTTGCAGAGAAAATCCGGCGCTATCAACCTTTTTGCTGTCTGCTGCAACTTCTGGCAACACGCCGCCATTCAGCACCTGTACAAGCGCCTCTACTCCTGCCGTAACTCCGGCGTCATAATTTCCCTCCTTAAAACGGGGGGCCATTACATCACGGATAATCCTGCCGGAAGTCAGATCCGTCAGCACACCCTCCAGACCGTACCCAACCTCAATCCGCATCATGCGATCTTTGGGCACAACAACTAGCAAAACCCCGTTGTCCTTGTCTTTCTGTCCCAGCTTCCAGCTTTCAAAAACCCGGCTTGCATAACCTTCAACGGTCTCTCCATCAAGGGTGGAAATGATCAATACTGCAACTTGGTTTCCAGTTTTCTCTTCATGCTGTTTCAATAATTCAGTCAACCTGGCGACTGTCTCTGATGACAACAACTGAGCCTTATCGGTGATCCTGCTGGTGAGCCTCGGAATATCAGCCGCAAACAGACTGCATTTTGTAACAAGGAGCACCAAAAGGCATAAAAAAAATCGCTTCATACTCCATCCTCCTGCGGAGAGTGGGATGGGTGGCGTTTGGTATGCAACTGTGCTCCATCCGTAACCGCCCCTGACAAGCCTACCTGATTACCCCAACGGTCTGTAACCAGAACTGTATCGTCAACTGCCCCATAGCGGGCATGCAGTGCATGCCGCACCGTCATGCCCGAGAGAAGCTCAACTGTTTTGCCATCAACCGTAACCTGCACCTATAGGACTCTGGTTATCCGGCCATCAACCAGCGGCTTGATTGTCTTTAGCCGCCCAAGAGTTTCAAGCACCACATCACGAAGGAATCGGCCCGGATCATTGTAGACAAGCCGGCTGCTCTTCATGGCGCCTGCCACCTCGGAGAAATCGCCGGAGCTGCGGATAGCCTTGCCAAAGGCTGTATAACCATCACCACCTGCGGCAATAAAATCAAGGGTTGCAACAGTATATTCCTTAGAGGTATCCAGAGGTTTTCCATCCACCGAAGCGGAAAGTATCCGCTTGCCAACCGGACGTGTTGGATCAAAGGTAAATCGTATGCCGGAGACCTGTGGAAAGCGCCCCTCTCCGTTTTCAATGCCGGAAACGCCATGTTCAAGTGTTTCAAGGAGCTGGGTGCCTGTCATCCTGACCGCAACCAGATAGTTATTGAACGGTATTGAGGCATAGACCTGTCGCGCGGTGACTGGCCCCTTTGGAATACCTGTACGGATACTGCCGCCGTTTATCAGGGCAGCCTCTGCGCCGGTTTCCTTGCGGACGATATCGGCAATCAGATCGCCAAAGTTGGTCTCCTGCTGTCTTACCCCCTGCTGCACAAGATCTACCTCAGAGCTGCCAACCTGTCTGCCAAGAATTGAGGTAACCTCACTGTTGTATCTATCCACAAGTGCCTGAACTTCACTGCTGCCCTTCCCTTCAGACGGCTTGATCTCCAGAAGGCGGCCCTCAATAGCCACCAGCTTTTTGTTATCAACGGTTACATCGGCCACTCCAAGCACCTTGCCGTATTCCCATGCCTGCAAAACTGCACAGGCACCGATCCGCACCGGCTTTTCAACCCTGGTATGGGAGTGCCCGCCCACAATCACAACCGGCAATGCCACCGGAGTGGGTCCGGTGCATAGAGATTCGGCAAGCTTCCGATCCACCTCATGGCCCAGATGGGTCAACAGTATAACCATGTCTGTGTCCGGGCTTGCAGCAGCTATCTGCTTCCTCGCTGTCTCGGCCGGCGGGGAAAACTTCAGCCCCACAGTATTCCGTGGATGGGAACTCTGGGGCGTCTCATCTGTAACTATGCCAATAACGGCAATTTTCAGGCCGTTGCGCTCAAACTGTTTACTGGCAGGCACCTCCGGCATTCCGGACAAATTTGCCGCCAGCATCGGAAACCTGGCCTCACTGATACGC
>CAZXTZ010000339.1:0-2969 GCA_964643645.1 uncultured Geobacteraceae bacterium | reverse complement strand
CGGGGCTGAAAAGAAGTTTCCCCATCTGGTCAGGGTACCGGAACCGATCATTGAAGTTAAATTCGTCATATTTTCAAAGCAAAAAGGATTAAAGACACCGGATTGGGCCAGCCTGAAGCCGTATCATGTCGGTTATGTGCGGGGCTGGCTGATTGCCGAAGAAAACATCAAGGATGTACGCCAGATAACCGTGGTGGAAAACCGAACCAGTCTTTTCAAGGTTTTGGAAAATGACCGGATTGAGCTGGCCTTTGCCGAACTGTACGGCGGCTACTATCTGATGCACACTCTGAACCTGCCCCAGCTCTCCATCGCCACCCCCCCGCTGGCAACCAAAGAAATGTTTCTGTACCTCAACAAAAAGCATGAAAAACTGGTCCCCAGACTGGCCAAAGTCTTAAAGGAAATGAAGCAGGACGGCAGCTACAACGCCATCTTCAATGACACCCTGGCCCCCTATCTACCTAAAAAAATGAGAAAACATTGATTAAACAACGCTTCATCCCCCGCTCTGCCAGGATTGCCTGGAAGTTAATCGCCCGGTTGATCATCTTCATCGCGCTTTTGACCCTGGTCGGCACCTGCCTGCAGTTGTACATCGATTACCGCAAAGATATCAGCGCGGTCAGAAACCAGCTTTCCTACATCGAAGCCAGCCACAAGCAAAGCCTGAGCAACGACATCTGGCTCTTTAATGACCAGGGCTTGCAGGCCCAGTTAAAAGGGATACTCTCGTTGCCGATGATTGATTCAGTACGGCTTGTACGGCAGGATGCGCCAGTGCTTACGCTGGGCGATGCGAAGGCCAACCACCCGATAACACATACGTTTCAACTCACTACCATCCACCGCAAAACAATCATGCAACTCGGCACCCTCTCAATTACGGCCAGCACCGACTGGATCTATACCCGCATCAAGGAACGTGCCCTGCTGATCCTTGGTACGCAGTTTATCCAGATTTCGTTTATTTCGGCTTTTGTCTTTTTTCTGTTTCATACCCTGGTTGGCCGGCACCTGGCAGTAATGGCCCACCATGCCGGACAGCTTACCATCAGCACCCTTGATAATCCGCTTGATCTGCAACGGCCCCAGACCGGTCAAAGCCCCAAGGATGAGCTGGACCTGCTGGTGGATGCACTGAACAGCATGCAGATCCAGATCAGCCAGTATCTGAAAGATCGCAGGCAGATTGAAGACACCCTGCACGAACAGGCGGCCCTGCTGGAAGACGAGATCGCCCAACGGCAGCAAGCCCAGGAAGAGCTGAACGTTATCAACAGTAACCTTGAAGAACGGATTACCGCTGCCATTACCGAACTGCGTCAGAAGGATGAACTGCTGATGCAACAGAACCGTCTGGCAGCCATGGGAGAGTTGCTGAACAACATTGCCCACCAGTGGCGGCAACCACTTAACAATATTGCCGCCTACATCCAGGCCATGCAGTATCTGCACCGAAGCGGTGAACTGACCGCCGAGGAAATGGACAACGATATCAGTGCCGTCATGAACATCCTTAAACAGATGTCACAGACCATTAACGACTTCAGAAGCTTCTTCCGCAAAGACCGGGAACAACATGAATTTATTTTGCAAGAAGTGGTAGAGCGCTGTATCAGCCTGCTCAGTCCAGGCCTGAAGGACAATTCTATCCAGATAACCGTGCAGGGGGATGAAAACGTTCGGGTGGTTGGCTATCCCAACGAATATGCCCAGTGTCTGATCAACATCCTCTATAATGCCCGGGATGTGCTTTTAGAGCGCACCATCGCTGATCCACGGATAGAACTGATCATCTCCCGCGAGGGAAAACATGCCGTAGTTTGTGTCAGGGATAATGGCGGCGGCATTCCTGCCGAGACTATGCCCCATATCTTTGAACCCTACTTCACCACCAAAGGGCCGGCCGCCGGCACCGGTATCGGCCTCTACATGGCCCGCACCCTGATTGAGCGTAATATGGGCGGCAGACTGAGCGCCCGCAACACAGCGGAAGGGGCGGAATTCAGGATCGAACTATAGATAAAAACGACACATATGCCACAGATCCAAGCAGGGCAGGAGTTTGCTTTTTCAAGGCTGCGACACTACCACCCGAATTGAGCGGCCGTCCGCGCTTGCAAAACTGACAGCAGATCATGCACCCCAAACCGGCCTGGTACCGCTCTTCATACAGCCGCTACAGCTCCGTAAAAACCCCTCAACTAACCGGTAATAGCAGGATAATAGTAAATTGTGCGGGCTGTATGGCGCAATAGAGTTTTGCATGACACACCTGTCAAAGATGTGCTATGCGTAAGACGTGCCGGGGGCACCCAAACATCAGGTAAAGCTCTTGCAAGAGGGGGGGCTTTTGCTGACCCTATGACAAACCAAGGAACACCCCATGTCCAAACAGATACGTATAGCAAACCTGCTCAACGGCTCCGAGCCTGGTGGAACATTCACCGTAGCCGGTTGGGTGCGTTCAACCCGGGCCTCCGGTGATATCGCCTTTATTGTGCTTAACGACGGATCAAATCTGTCCGGCATCCAGCTGGTTCTGGAGCGAACAACAGTAACCGGTTTTGAAAACCACAGCAAACTCGGCACCGGCACCGCCCTGCAGGCAACCGGTGAACTGGTCCCCTCCCCGGCTGCCGGACAAACGTTTGAGCTTCGTGTAACCACACTAACGGTAATTGGCGAAGCTGATCCTGACTATCCCTTGCAGAAAAAACGCCACAGTTTTGAATACCTGCGCAGCATCGCCCATCTGCGGCCCCGCTCCAATACTTTTGGCGCCGTATTCCGTCTGCGCTCAAGACTGGCCCAGGCGATCCACCGGTTCTTTGCCGACCGTAACTTCCTCTATGTCCACACCCCGATCATCACTGCCAGTGACTGTGAAGGGGCCGGTGAGCTGTTCCGGGTCACCACCCTGCCCGATGGCGGCGCCCCCCGTAACGAAGGGGGCAGCATTGATT
>CAZXTZ010000338.1:0-3027 GCA_964643645.1 uncultured Geobacteraceae bacterium | reverse complement strand
GACAATGGTGTAAATACACCATTTGGGGGATTTATATTATACCGGTCTTGATGGCGTAACGAACCATTTCTGCCGTGGAGTGGAGACCAAGCTTGATCATCAGGTTGGAACGATGGCGGTCAACGGTGTTGATGCTGATCTTAAGATTTTCTCCGATCATCCGGTTGGTAAGGCCGTTGGCAATAAGGCCAAGCACTTCCCGTTCGCGTTCGGTAAGGACGAAGGAGGTTGGAGGTTCAGGCTGGCAGCTTGTGCGGGGAGCCATAAGCGAGTTGCCGGAGGCCACAAGTCTGATGGTGTCAAGCAGAACATTAAAAGCTGAGCTTTTAAGGACATATCCACGAACGCCCGCATTATATGCCTGTTCGTATAATATCGGATCATCGTGGGTGCTGAGAATTATGACTGCAACCTGTGGTAGTTCAATGGCCAGTTGGTAGGCAAGTGTTATGCCGTCCATACCTGGCATTGAGATGTCAAGCACAGCTATGTCAGGCAGCTTCTCGCGTATCATTGTCAGGGCATCTGAACCGTTGCCGCATTCACCGCATAATTCCATATCGTCGGCTGTCAGCATTAAGAAACGCAGCCCCTGAAGAATAAGATCATGATCGTCGGCAATAATGATTCTGATCATATGTCACCTTTTTTCCTGCTGCGAGCAGCCAAAAATCTGCTTTTGTTTTGCCTTTGAAGAACAGAGACAAAAAATATATGAATATATATATATTGAAATAATAATAACAGGTATCCGGTTGTTTGTCTATGACAGACTGATGTTTTGTCTGTTTTAGTAAAGGGAGTAAACAGGGAACAGTTCAGGAGCAATAGTCGCTGTGGCTGATTTGGGTATGGCAGGATCTGCTGGCGGCATATTCTTCAGGCAGGTCTGATCTTTTGGATGATGGCTTCTTGAAGCGGCCTTTCAACGATTCAGGAGAAAAAAATTCAAAAGCCTGCTCGGCGGCAATGGGCCTGCTGAAGTAAAAGCCCTGAAAAGTCTGGCATCCCCAGGCATAAAGGGTTGCACACTGGTCGGCATGTTCGACACCTTCAGCCACCACCTGTAGGCTCAGACGATTCGCCATTGCTATGATGGCCTCGACAATCGCTCCGTCTTCAGGGCTGCGGTTCAGATCGCAGATAAACGAGCGGTCAATCTTCAGGCGGTCTATCGGAAAATGTTTGAGGTGACTTAAGGATGAGTAGCCGGTGCCGAAGTCATCAATGGCAAGGCCTATACCACGACGTTTTAAGGCTTTAAGTATTGCTGCTGCATCTTCAGGGGCATCCATAAGCGTTGTTTCGGTCAGTTCAAGCTCCAGTCCGGCCGGGTCACATCCGGTTTCTTCAAGGATCTGGTCAATGGTCGGTATCAGGCTGCGCTGACGGAACTGGCGTGGTGAGAGATTTACGGACACTTTAAGGGAAGTAAGTCCTTTTTTCTGCCAGATTCTGGCCTGCTTGCAGGCTTTTCTTAAAACAGTTTCGCCAAGCTGGATGATCAGGCCGGTTTCCTCTGCTATTGTTATGAAACGTCCCGGCATTAAAACCCCCAGCTGGGGATGCTGCCAGCGAACCAGGGCCTCAACACCGGATACCGTGCCGCTGGCAAGATCAACCTGGGGCTGGTAAAGCAGAAAAAGCTCGTTGGATTCCATGGCCTGCCGCAGGCTGTTTTCAAGGTTCATTCGCTGCAACATCTTTTCATTGTGTTCAGGTGAGAAGAATTTGAAAAGCCCCCGTCCTTCTTCTTTTGCCTGATACATGGCAACATCGGCATGTTTCAGCAGGGTGTCTGCGTCTTCGCCGTCTGTCGGACACAACGCCACACCGATACTTACTCCGCTGTGCAGTTCATGGCCATCCAGATGGAACGGGCGGTCCATGGAGCTGATTATCTTGGAGGCCACAGATCCTGCCTGGCTGCATTTTATAAGCTCGGTAAGTATAATTACAAACTCGTCACCACCAAGTCGCGCCACTGTATCAGTTGTGCGGACGCAGTGGACCAGGCGATGGGCCACCTCCTTCAAAAGCATGTCCCCTGTCTGGTGCCCAAAGGCGTCGTTTATATGCTTGAAGCGGTCAAGGTCCAGAAAAAGCAGGGCAATAAGGGATTTATTTCTTTGCGACATGGAAATTGCCTGACGCAGCCGGTCGTAAAGAAGGCTACGGTTTGGCAGACCGGTAAGGGTGTCGTAATGGGCAAGCTTGCGTATCTCCTGCTCGGCATTTTTGCGGTCGGTTACATCACGTCCGATCCCCACGATGGATGTAATATGACCCTTTTCGTTAGTAACTCCACGCATGGCCCAGCCAAACCAGCGTGGCCCGTCAAGGGTGTGGGAGCAGAGTTCGTGGTAACATGACTTGGGATGGCAGTCCAGTCGCCTGAGGGCTTCTTCAAGCTTTGCGGGGCCTGTGGTGTTGATTATCTGGCAGAGTTCACGTCCCAGCAGCTCGTCTTCATCAATCCCGAACATCATGCAGAAGGAGGGGCTGGCGAACTGAAGACGCCCTTCTGTGTCAATCTTCACAACCAGGTCACTCTGATGATCAACCATTATCCTGTAGCGTTCTTCACTCAGACGTAAAGCCTGTTCGGTTTTTTTGTGCCTGCTGATGTCGTGCAGGGTAATCAGTATGCCATCCTGCTGATCGTTATGGCTAAGCCGGGTCAGCAAAAACTGGATGTGACGCTCGCCAGTGTCGCGTTTCAGGCAATGTTCAAAGGTGCGTTCCTCATCCTGCCTGTTTTGAAAAGCGGATATTTCATTTGCAAGCCACTGTGGGGGGATGCAGGCTGCATCTGCATTATGGGGGATACACTCGGGGAGGATACGGTAGGCTGCACGGTTTGCATAAGCAAAGTGCCCCTGCGCATCCAGCATGATTACCGGAGCTGGAATGGATGAAAAAACCTGCTTGTATGGAATTGCGGATTTTATCACGGCACTATCCTCGAAAGAAGTTAGCAAGAGTATTTCAGAACAGTGTTGGATATTGTTTTATTATTATATTTGA
>CAZXTZ010000337.1:0-3055 GCA_964643645.1 uncultured Geobacteraceae bacterium | reverse complement strand
GCCACAACCTGACCGGCGGTCACAAACGCCCCTTCGCTGACCAGGATATCCTTGACCCGTCCGGCTACTTTGGTACTGACATCGATCTCAACCGCCTCAATGCGGCCGTTACCGCTGACAATGCCGGGATCTTTGCCGTTACCGCCAATCTTCTGCCAGGCGACAATGCCCGCTACGGCCAGCCCCAGCAGCACGGCAGCTCTCAGCAGCCATTTTCTCTGTTGTCCTGTCATGGAGCCCCCATAAGTCCAGATTCATCTGTTCATATATATACCACTAAATTGCATTTTTACTCAGAAGCCAACAGATATCCGCTCCTGAATACTGCCAGACAGGCATCAACAACACGGGAGTCATAGGCCGTTCCCCTGGCATGCTTAATTTCCTGCAAGGCACACTCTTTTCCCTTGCCAGGGCGGTACGGCCGATGAGACGACATGGCTTCAACCACATCCGCAACCCCCACTATGCGCGCCTCAAGGAGAATTTCGTCGCCAGCCAGCCCAGCTGGATAGCCGCTGCCGTCCATCCGTTCATGGTGCTGCTGAACAGCTCGTGCAATGGGCCATGGGAATTCTATTTCCTGCAAAATTTCCCAACCGGCTTGTGGATGGGTCTTTATCAGTCCGAACTCCAGATCCGTCAACTGACCAGGCTTGCTCAATATCTCGTTTGGCACATACAGTTTACCGATATCGTGGATCATTCCCGCTGTCATGACGCCTTTAATCTGGTTATAGTCAAAACAGCCCATCTCGATAGCAATGGCCTGCGCCAGCTGTGCCACACGCTGTTGATGTCCTGCCGTATAGGGGTCTCTCTTTTCTATTGCAGTGGCCAAGGCATGAACCGTCTCATCCACTATCCGGTTCATCTTCTCCAGGCTGTCTTTGAGTGCCGTATCCAATGCCATTTTCTCAGTGATGTCATAGATAATGGCCACGGTGCCGATAATACTGTTCTCTGTGTCAAACAAAGGCGCTGCCGAATAACTGACGCATATATTCGAGCCATCCCGCCTGGTAGCGCTTAGCGGCAGAGAGGTGAACACCTGCTTCAGAAGCGTTTTTTTACGAAATCCCTCATATGACTCCCCAGCATTTGCAGAAAGCACAGTAATGGCACGGCCAATCACCTCCTGCTCCCGCCAGCCGCTGATCTCCTCAGCAGCCTTGTTCCATAATTGAATCTTGCCATCAAGGTCGATGGCAATAATCCCGAGAGGCGAGGATTTCACCAGCGCCAACAGGCCTTGGGTATTCATTCTGAGATCAGGTTGCCAGATCCCCGTATTTTCAAAATGTTCTATTTGCATAGACATCCAGCGTTTAACCAGTTTTCTTAGTGCTTTAAAAGCAGATGAATCAGATTTATCGGCCAACCGGGCGACGGTTCTTGCGACAAATGCCAGATGGCCGTTCCAGCTGCCAGCAGTGCAATGATACTATAAACTACCATTCTTGATGGTTTCACCGTATTGCCTCCTATCTTTCCTTGCTATTCGGTCTACCCTGATTTCGAAAATTTCGATCAGTTTCACACCCCGATTACATTGTAACCACTATCCACATAATGAATCTCGCCGGTAACGCTGCAGGTCAGATCACTACAGAGATACACTGCTGATCGGGCGATATCTCCTTGGGTGATATTACGGCAAAGAGGGGCCTTTGCCGCAACATGACCAAACACCTGGCTGAAGCCAGCTATGCCAAATGAGGCCATCCGGCTCAATCAGGCCGATCCGGCCTAACAGAAAAAAGAAGGCACTTCCAAAGACTGAACCTACAACCAAAAGATCGCCCCAAACCGGATAATTGCGTTTAAGTAGATATGATTTGATCATTTTCATTGTTGTACCATCTTCATTAACTGTTTAAACTTTTGGTATTACATCCAATTGCCTGTTCGTCGAATCCGTAGGTCTTTCTGACCACATAACGTGGACGCTTGCGTACTTCCTGATAAACCCGTCCCACATACTCGCCCACAATGCCTATCCCGGAGATGATGACCCCGATAAAGAAAAACAGGATGGCGAACAGGGTAAAGACAATTTCTCCGCTGCTGCGCTCAAAGGACGCCAGAATGGCCATATGCTCGGTCTCCCTATTGCATAATGCCCTTATTCACCTGCATCAGATCAGACGGATAAGGGCTTGCAATCCGATTTAACTCCTGCAGAATTGGACGTTCACCTCGCAGCCAATTATCCAGTTCTCTCTGATGCAGCAGCACCGGCATTTTGTTGTAGAGCGGCGCCAGCAACACATTTGCCGCTGTGGTGAGCAGAATAATGCCTTCACGGATGTCACCGCCCTTGCTTTGCCAGCCCTCGCAAATTGCTGCGCAATGCATTAACGAGCCATCCTTCATTGTGACCTCGTACCAGATGTTGTCGCTGCATACACGGTAACCATTTATCGGGACTATGCACTGGCAGACCTTGAACGCTGTTGACTTAAACCATCTTTTATCGATTGTCAGCGCGTCTGCAGCACCCAGCATACGTCTCACCATGGCCTGACGCTTCCCACACTGATCATGCCGTACAATCAGGCCCTGTTTGCCATATTTGATGCTGTCATCGGCTGCCCAGTCAGAAGGCAACTGTACCCCATAGATGGTGTTCAACCGTTCTGTCGGGTCTGTAATGGTAAACTGAAGCAGCATAGAGTCATGGTGCCTTACAAAAAGGCTCACCGCTGTATAATTGGCAATCTTCGCGCCACACACAGGCAATTTGCCCGCACACGGCTGAACTGCCAGTGCCGAAACAACTCTGATTCCCTTCTGCATGCTGAATTAAGCGAATCAATTCAGCCTTTGACAGTCTTCCCGCTTTAACACCGCGCTCTTTAGCCATTTCCTTGATAACACTTACTTTCATTGCTATTCCTCCCTTTTCTGGCAATCATCTGCCGCCAGCGGCCCACATCATTTGATTGAATATTCATTCGATACATTCAAAAGACTATTACCGATTTTTGTAGCCCATACCTTTTAAGGTGTTAGGGCATTCCAACAGGCCTTGACTATTTTTTCAATCAGAAGA
>CAZXTZ010000336.1:0-3060 GCA_964643645.1 uncultured Geobacteraceae bacterium | reverse complement strand
TCTGCAATTGTTGTTGCCATCTTTTTGTCTCCTTTCCTAGAATCTTACGTCAAGCGTAGACTGATACTGTTGTGCGAAATACCTGATACGGGAATCTGCCAGCTGACTTCCGCCATAAGCATTCCCCTGCCCATTTTGCTGCACCCGCTTCTGGGATGTCTCTGAGGCTGTCTGCCTCCACTCATTTGCATCTCTGTGCATTTCACCGCCACTTCCGGTTGTCACAGTAAACGAATCCATTTTTATATTCTGGCGGGCCAGAGTTTCCTTCAGCTCATCAGCCTGCTGAAGAAGGGCATCCCTTACTCCCCTGTGTTCTGCAACTATCTCCACCCTTATGCGCTGATCCTCCATCCTGACATTCATTTGCAGATTGCCCAGATGCTCAGGAGAAAGTTTAAGTGATATCTGATCATCAACCTTCTTGAATTCGTGGCCGGTAATCTTCTCCGCAACCTGGCGCAGCAAGTGCTCTGCAACCACCGGCTGCTGAGAAATCTCGGTGGTCTCGACCTGTGCTTTAGATGTTATTGGGTGCTGCCCGATATTCAATCCATTAATATTAGACTCTGACTGTGAGTTAGCCTGCAATTGGCTTACTGTCTGGAACTCCTGCTTTCCTGCTTCAGAAGCTGCGCCTGTTTTCAACTTCGCTGCTACTGCTGCACCTGAATCCGTAGATGCAGGGTCACCATCTGAGGCAAATTCCGAATTTTCTTCACCACTAAGGGAATTTGAGGCCACTGACAGCTCAACACCTGGCTGTGTAGCAAAACGCACCTGAGTATCTTGAGGGTTTACGGGTTTCTGAACTGTCACAGAATCAGTCTTTGAAGCAAAAACCTCTACCGGCTGCTGCTCTCCTCCGTTTCTGCTTACTGTTGGAGATATTTTATCCGGCTCCGTCTGTTGTACACCCTGAGAAGGATCTACAGCTGGCTGAATCTGAGTCTGTTCCGGTTTTTTTATGCCACCCTGGGTCTGAACTGGATTCTGGGTTAAACCAGCCTGCCTTACAGTCTGCAAATCTGTTTTGGTATCCAGTAATGTCTCTGGCAATACTTCCGGTTTTTTGGAAATAGCGGATTGATTCTCAGTGACATCAGGGGGTACTGCTGAATTAACAGCAGGCCCATCCTCAACGGCCAGAATTGTTTGAGGCAACTCAGCAGCCTTATTCAACATCAAATCAACAGGCATTGCAGCAGCGCTATCACCTTCAGACGCAGCAAGCGGCATTATTGCTGGGGGCTGAACCGGCATCATCATTGCCGACTGCATACAAGCAGCAAGAAACTGGACATTCTGATTGTTTTCAGACTGTATCATTTCAGTACCAGCATCTGGTTGCAACTCAGAAAGTTGGAGATCAACAATAAGTCCATCAAATGGTTGGCTTGTAAAAATGATTGGAACAGACTGTTCAACCACCTCCGGTATCTGCTCCTGCATAATACTCTCACCGAGAACTGATCCGAATGTATCTGAGGATGAGGTTACAGTCGTCATAATCGAGGAAGTTTCAGCTGACATGGCTGGCGCAGCTCCCTGCGGAGCAGCTGGCATCGGAGTAATTTGTAATGCTTCCATCTGTTTCACCTCCCTTCATACTTTGAATAATATGGCATCTGTATTACAGCCGTATCATTCTTATCGGCATCATCCAGGGAGGCGTTGACTGATTTCTTGTGGTCACCTTATATTAAGGTTCTCATCAATCCACTTTAAAACTCTTGGCTGGCTTATATGCGGAACAAGCTTTGCTACTGTTTTGGTGTCAAGCCTGTTCAGCAGAATTATTGCTTCCTGCTCGGTCAGGGCGTCCATAAGTTTTCCAGACTGTTCGGCCTTCATGGTCTTGAACAGTTTAACCATCTTTGTAATTTTTTCTCCCTGCAATCTTTTCTGTTCTTCAGACTGGGCCTTAAGGCGCTCGTCATATTTCTTCTTTGTATCTTCCAGGGCCTTAAGTTGACTCTCTATCTTTGCAGCCAGTTTTTTAAGCTCCTCTTCCTTGGCTGCAAGGGCAGCTTCTTTTTCTGCTATTTTCTGCCGCCTCGCATCCTGTACAGCTTTTTCTTCTCTTGCAGAGCGGCTAAGCGGCGCCTGTTCAGAAACCGTGGGGGCAGCTGCCGGTGCAGTGGTGCTTTTAGCTGGTGCGGAAGGGGCGCTGCTCCCCTGAAGCGAGGATACCGCGAACAGAAAAAAAATCATTGTGAGGAGATATGGGACTTTTCTCCGCATTGACTAACCGCGTCCTTTTTTCTGAACTGATATTTCATCCATAAATTCCCGTTCCTTAAGATTTTGCTGTCTACGGAATTCCGTATCCTTTTTTTCCTTCAATGTTTCAAGCACCTTTTTCTCCTTAGTTGCCACCACAAGCTCTCCACGCCTCTCCTCAAGAACCCGGTCAAGCATTTCCACCATTTCCTGCCTGTCCTTCAACTCTTCCTTTTTTCTGGCAAAAAAGTCTGAATACATCCTTAACTCGGCGATTGAGCTGATATTGCCCTGTCTCTCCTTGAAGTTGATTGAAAGGGCCTCCAGTTCGTTTTGCTCCCGGACAAGATGATCAACTGCCGTGTCAAGTTCCTGTCTCGCTACGGCGAACTCCTCTTTTTTCATCCGCTCCACATCAGCCCTGTAATTAAGAACCTGATGCAATTGGAAGCTTTTCTTTGATGTCATCTGATCTAACCTTCAAATATATGACGAAGTCCTTCTACAGACTCATCAAGGGTAACCTGAAGCCCCACTGCCTGCTTCTGGTAATCAAACATCGCATCAATCCTTCTTATCGCAGCATCAATGCCCGGGTTGCTTCCTGACTTGTATGCGCCTATATTGATGAGGTCTTCTGATTGACGGTATGTTGCAAGGGCTTCCTTGAATTTACCGGACAGCTGCTGGTGATGTTTATCCGCAACATCAGACATCACCCTGCTGGCGCTCGACAGCCGGCTTTCCATCCTGGAGGAAACGCTGGCAGCGCGGCAGGAGGCGGTGAGGTTTGCCCGCGACCGGGCCGAGGTTGGCTACACCTCCCAGTTGCCCCTG
>CAZXTZ010000335.1:0-3072 GCA_964643645.1 uncultured Geobacteraceae bacterium | reverse complement strand
GCCGAGATCAGGACTCTTTTACTATCCCGCAGATCCTGCAGTATTGTTTCGTTCCAGTAATGGATAACACGAATAAGAGTATCCTTGAGAGATTCAGTAGACGGCAACTCGTCATCTCTGAGATTTGCATACCGAGGATCTGATCTTAGCTGTTTGCAATCCGTTTGTGCCAGAGCAGGAGGGCGAACATCATAGCTACGCCGCCATCTCTGCACTTGCTCCAAACCGTATTTCTCGGTCGTATCCCGCTTGTTTAGCCCTTGTAATGCCCCATAGTGTCGTTCATTCAATCGCCAGGAACAGTGCGCCGGAATCCACATAAGATCCATCCCGTCGAGAACAATCCACAGCGTCCTGATAGCACGTTTGAGTTCCGAGGTGTAGGCAACATCAAATGAGAGACCGTGCTCCTTTAGCATGGCAGCCGCATGCTGCGCTTCCTGTCTGCCTTGCTCAGAAAGATCCACATCCGTCCATCCGGTAAACCTGTTTTCCCTATTCCAAAGACTCTCGCCATGGCGCATCAGAACCAGTTTTAACATCACTTTTACTCCCGAGTTAACTATTCCAGTCAAGGCTGTCCAAGGTATAACCTTTTATAATTTCAACCTTAATTAGCATGGCACTGTTATAATAATAAAATTATGCGCAACGAACGTGCCGGTTAATATCTGCTGATGCTACGAATGTAAAAGGCTGATTATGCAGTTTAAATAAGAAAGGGAGGGCCTTTAGTTGCCCGTCAGCAGTCTTGAATTCCGGACAGCGGGCAGTACTAGCATGGTGCCACCTTGCTGGATTATACCGGCCACATCCCGCGCCACCAGAGGTATGATTTTGCCTGAGATCAAGCCGGTGTATCCATATCTAACACCACATACATCACAGTTTTTGGCAATTCCGGTCAGCACGGCAGCCCGGATGGCAACGTTCATGCCGGGGGCGTCACCTCCGCTGATTAACACAGCAATACGTTTCATGTTACCTCACAGTTTTTAAACTACCGCTTGAGATGGAAACTTCTGATAGCTACAGGACAGGTCATCACAAAAGATAAAGGCAATTAACACGCCAAGAACAGGTATGGATTGCAATGTTTCAACTGCCTGATTTTAAGATGGATAAGATTGATTCATAAATATAATTGGTGTGTTATGGCACCAGATGAGAGCATCGGGCATGCAATACGATGCCAGTGACGTCAAGTTATGGCAGTTCTTACAAATATGACAGTTATCTTAACGGCAGATCCTCAATCTTCTGGCGGGTTGCGTCCTGCTTTATCTTCAGTGACTTGATCTGTTCGGCATAGTTTTACTCTTGAGTTCGCTGAAACTTTGTTCCCCTTGACCGTCAGCACAACTGCCCATAAAGCCGCTCTGTATCCTCACGGCTTCAGAGCTCCGAGCCGGAGGTCATAACCGCTGCCGCACCCGCCGCGACGCCAAAACGAACAGCATCCGATATCTCATTTCCCCACGCCAGACTCAGTACAATACCGCCCAAAACGCTCTGTTCAGGCCTTGATGATTTTCACCGTCAAGGATTCCAGGCTGCCCTTAGGCGATTCATCCTCAACCCAGACCACGCTTTCTCCCTTTTCTGCCATGCCGGCCGTAACCAGCCACCGGACGGCCTTGTCGGCAAAACCGTCTGTTTCACCATCGAGATGAACAGGATGAACCCCGTAGGACAGAGCCAAGAGGTTCTGTAGCTGTTCATCACTGCTGTGTGACAATATCCAGCTGTCAGGTCTGAACCTCGAAATCAGGCGAGGGGCGGCCCGGCCCTGGGTACGGGTCAGGATGTAGCGCGCGTGCAGTGCGTCGGCCGATTCAACGGCATTCAGCGTGACCACGTCTTCCACGGTGGCGTTGCCGGATTCCACAGCGGCACGGAAATAAGTTGGCAAATCGGCAAATGACCGGATGGCTTTCTGCTCCCGCTCGGCGGACAGGGCAATCTTCCCTATCATTTCAACTGTTTCTACCGGATACCGTCCGATAGCCGTCTCTTCGGACAACATCACCGCATCCGTACCGTCGAGAACAGCATTGGCCACATCGGAAACCTCCGCGCGTGTCGGGCGGATATTTTCGGTCATGGAAACCAGCATCTGGGTTGCCGTGATCACGGGACGACCCGAAAGATTCGCCTTATGGATCAGTCTTTTCTGAACGACCGGCACGTCCTGCAATGGGATCTGAACCCCCAGATCCCCCCGGGCAATCATGATTGCATCCGCTACGGAAAGAATCCCGTCGAAATTTGCAATGGCCTCAGCCCGTTCGATCTTGGCAACCACATACGCAGAGTGACCTTTTTCTTGCGCAAACCGTTTCACTTTCAGAATATCTTCCGCTGTTTCCGTAAAAGAAACACCGAAGACATCCACTCCCTCCTGCAAGGCAAAGACTACAAAAGCCAGGTCTCTTTCTGACACCGCGTCGGCGAAAATCTTCACCCCGGGGATGCTTAATCCTTTGTGGGAAAGGAGCGAGCCGCCGATAACCGTCCGGCAGAAAACCTCCTCGCCCGACACCTCCTCCACTTGAAGCTGGATGAAGCCGTCATTGAGGAAAATCAAATTCCCAGGGATTACGCTTTCAGGCAGTTGCTTGTATTCGACCGGAATTTGATTGGCTGTTCCCGCAAGCTCTTTAATGGTCAAAATAATCTCATCACCCGTTTTCAGCAGAAGCGGTTCCTCCAGAAGTTTACCGATTCGTATCTTGGGTCCGGGAAGATCCGCCATGATCATACAATGGCGCTGGAGTTTTTCCGCCACTGCACGGATGCGCTGAATGTCCTGTCTGTGTCCGTCCAGAGTCCCGTGGGCAAAGTTAAGTCGTGCCACGTTCATGCCCAGCAGCATCAGCCGTTCCAGCACAGCCTCTGAGCGGGAGGCAGGTCCGATGGTACAGACGATTTTTGTTTTGTGTTTCGCCAGTCTCATGGACTTTACTCCTCTACAACTCCACCCGCTTCAACCGCAGCGAATTGGTGATCACGGAAACTGAACTGAAGCTCCAAAAACAACCATTTTGTCGCCTTAACACATTGATATTAATC
>CAZXTZ010000334.1:0-3101 GCA_964643645.1 uncultured Geobacteraceae bacterium | reverse complement strand
TAATTAAACAATCAGACAAACTCCATACCATCCCATAAGACAATTACAAGGAGCTAATATGATGAATTCAGAACAGTTGCAGGAACTTGCAGAAAAGAACGGCACCCCTCTTTTCATTATTGACCATGACGAGATCAGAAACAATTACACAAGATTCAGAGAGCATCTTCCCCGCGTTATCCCCTATTATGCTGTAAAGGCCAACCCAGACCCTGCCATTGTGAAAACCCTCTTTGATCTGGGCTCAAGCTTTGATGTTGCCTCTCTACCGGAGTTCAGAACCGTTTACGAAAACATAAGGGATATGCCTGAAAAGGAACGTCAGGACTGGATATGGGACAAGATAATCTATGCCAACCCGATAAAGGCCAACGAAACCTTGATGGAGCTGGATCCATACAAACCGCTCGTAACATTTGACAATAAAGAGGAGATCATCAAGATCAGGCAGTATGCACCCAATGCAGGGCTCGCCCTGAGGATCAGGGTGCCCAACACCGGTGCCATGGCAGAGCTTTCCTCAAAATTCGGCGCAGGCCCCGGCGAGGCTGTGGATCTGATTCTTGAGGCTTACCGCAACGGTCTTGAGGTGGAGGGTTTGAGTTTTCACGTTGGGAGCCAGACAACAAATTTCGAGAATTTTGTACAGGCGATCAATCTTGCTGCCCACATATTCAGGGAGGCCAGGGAGAGGGGTTACGAGAAAATGAACCTTCTCGATATAGGGGGCGGCTTCCCTGCACCGTATGATGATTCTGTGAAGCCTCTGGAAGAACTGTCCAGAAAGATCAACACAGAACTTGACAGGCTGTTTCCGCCGGAAATTGAAATCATCGCAGAGCCCGGTCGTTTCATGGTTGCAACAGCAGGAACATCTGTCTCAAAAATAATCGGCAAAGCACTCAGGGACGGCAAGCTCTGCTACTACATAGACGACGGGGTATACCATACCTTTTCCGGTGTTATCTTCGACCACTGCCGCTACCGTCTTGAATCTTTCAAAAAGGGCCCGACACAGATATGCACAGTGTTCGGACCCACCTGCGATGCACTTGATGTGATCTCAATGGCTGAAGAGCTGCCATACAACCTGGAACGTGGTGATCTGCTGTACAGCAGGAATATCGGAGCTTACAGCGGCGCCTCTTCAACATACTTTAACGGCTTTCCACCGGCCACGGTTATCCATGTGAACCGCTGATTGACCATAGAGACGTCCCGCCGGGACGTCTCTATGTATACCGTTTGAGAATCAGACGTTCCGCCGGAACGTCTCTACCTGTTTTTCTTCTTCTCTTTCTTGTCCTTCTTTTCCTTGTCTGAGTCTGGCTTGTCCTTTGCCTTTTTCTTCTTGCACTTTGCTGGCGCTTTAAGGGCTATCATCGGATTTGCAGCAGATACGGTAACTGTGGCTGTTGACTCTTCAAGCTCCTTTTCCAGTGCCCGCACAGAGCCGTCAAATGACTCCTTGCTCTCTGGCTTGATCTCCTTGATATCAGTCGGCAGACCGATACGGTTGAGGATTTCGATGAACGGCTCCGGATCAAGCTCCTCCACGTTCACCATCTTTTTCACATCCCATTCCCCTGATGCGACAAGCATTGCAGCGGCAACAGGCGGAACCCCTGCGGTATAGCTGATCCCCTGTGATTCAACCTCTTCATAACATTTTTTATGATCCGAAACCTGGTAGATCAGAATCTCGCGCTTTTTATCGTTCTTCCACCCCTTTACAAAGTTGCCTATGCAGGTTTTGCCGGTGTAGCCAGGAGCCAGCGTCATCGGATCAGGGAGCAGCGCCTTTACAACCTTCAGAGGCACAACATCCTGCCCGGTGGTCAGCTTGACAGGAAGGTGGGAGAGGAATCCGAGGGTTCTCAATACGGTGAATACGTTTATGTAGTGGTCGCCAAACCCCATCCAGAAACGGATGCTGTTGGCATCTATGTTTTTGGAAAGGGAGTGAAGCTCATCGTGGCCATTAAGATAAATCGGCTGCTTTCCCACCACCGGGAAGTCATAAACCCGCTTGACCGAATGGGTGGGGTACTCCTTCCACTGTCTGTCAATCCAGGTCCAAACCTTGATGAACTCCCTGAAATTTATCTCGGGATCAAAGTTTGTTGAAAAATACTTTCCGTGGCTCCCTGCGTTCACATCCAGAATATCAATGGTGTCAATCCTGTCGAAATAACGCTTAACCGCCAGGGCGCAGTAGGCGTTGACAACACCGGGGTCAAAACCGGCGCCAAGTATCGCTGTTATCCCTTTCTCGGCGCAGCGATCCTTGCGCTGCCATTCGTAGTTTGCATACCATGGCGGCTGTTCGCAGACCTTGTCCGGCTCCTCGTGGATGGCTGTGTCAATGTATACCGCGCCGGTCTCGATGCAGGCCTCCAGGACTGACATATTTATGAATGAGGCCCCCAGATTGATTACGATATCCGATTTGCTCTTTTTGATAAGTTTTACCGTGGCAGGTATATCAAGGGCATCAAGCTGTGCCGAGTAGAGCTTCCCTTTTGGATCTTTCAGATGCCCCTTGCGTTTCACGCTTTCAATTATCTCATCACATTTTTCCTGTGTACGTGATGCAATGCATATATCCCCAAGGATATTGTTATGCATTGCCGCCTTGTGGGCCGCTACGTGCGAAACCCCACCAGCCCCTATGATCAGTACGTTCTTCCTCATTTCCTGTTATTCCTCCTTATGATAGGCTGCCTGCATAATCTTCATATTCAAAACTGCGTATAAGTTCCATTGCGCCGTCAAGTCTCTGCACAACAATGGAAGGCATCGGAACACCGTTGAACCAGTTTTTCTTTACCATTGAATACCCTGCCGCATCGGCAACTCTTACCTGGTCTCCAATGGAAAGAGGCTTTTCAAGCATATATGTTCCAAAAACATCCCCGGCCAGGCATGATCTTCCGGCAACCATTATCTGGTAAGCGCCTGGAGCCGGAGCTGAAACAGCGGGGTTTGTGCGGTAAATCAGGTGATCCAGCAGGTGCGCCTCCACCGAGGCGTCAACTATGGCTATATCAATCTCGTTATGCACAACATCAAGAACCGTGGTGACAAGTTCGGCGCAGCCG
>CAZXTZ010000333.1:0-3106 GCA_964643645.1 uncultured Geobacteraceae bacterium | reverse complement strand
GTAAATTGCTTGAGGGAGTTGTCAGTCAATCAGGGTAAGGTTTCATTGGTTTTACTGTTAAACTTTTTTCTGCGCCTTCCCTGTGCATGCATCATAAACTATGGCATGGAGTACCGTAGCTGAAGTACCTCCGGTTTTTACAGAGATATCACCCATGTAGAATGCTCTCCAAAGCGCTTCAAGTTCTTCTGTGCTGTACTGTTTTGCCTGGGCTACCTGCTCATTCAGAAAAAACTGATGGATCTTGAGCTGTTTTCCGATTTCAGCCGCTGCAACCTTCTTGTCCAGAAGCTCACGTATTTTCCATATCCTGCGAAAATGGCTTGAAAGGGCGCCAAGTATCATGGGGGCTTCTTCTCCGTTATGCAGCATTGATTCAAGCGTAGCAATTGCCTGAGGCAGTTTTTTCTCGCCAATATATCTGGCCAGTTCAAAGGCCCCAAACTCCTTTGTATGGCTGACTATTGTCTTGACATCATCAACCGTTATCACAGGTCGTTTTCCTGCATATATGGCCGCTTTTTCGATCTGTGACGAAAGTTCTCCAAGATTGTTTCCAACCAGAAATCCAAGCAGTTCAGCCCCAGCCGCATCAATTTTTTTACCAAACAGAGAGGCTTCGGATGAGATAAAAGGAGCGAGCCTGTTGTCGTATAGCTTTTTACATTCAAGGGTGCCAGGCTGTTTTTTAAGCTCTGAAAAAAACTTGCGGCGCATATCCGGCTTTGCTGCTGAAAAGACCAGGCATGTCTCGTTGCAAGGGTTTGCAAGATATGGCAACAGCCCTTCCTGTGTGGCTGCGGGAAGCCCGTCGGCCCGTTTTACGACAACAAGCCTGCGGTCAGAAAACATTGGCAACGTCTGGGCGGTATCCAGTATCTCTGTGCCCTTGCAGTCATTGCCATAATAGACATTAAGATTAAAATCCTTCATTGACGGATCAACAGCCTTTTCCATTATCCGCCGCACTGCCCGGTCAACCAGAAAAGGCTCTTCTCCGTAAATAAAATAGACCGGCTTTAAAGCGCCGGTCTCGATCTGCCTGTCAAGTTCCTGTTCGGTCATCAGTAGTTTTGCTCGATGTTGAATATAAGCTGCTGGGCCAGCTTCCTGCCTGCGGCAGAAAGGGCCGCATCCTCACTGCTTCGCTGCAGTTCAATGGTTGCACCCACAGGATAATCCTGCCAGGCCACAACACTACCTTTCCAGAGGGGCTTGGAATCCTTTTCTGCGGAACACCGCCTTACTGTCACATCTGCGGTTATTGTAAGGCGGTACTCCTTTGCCGCATCTGCTGCTGTATAGCTCAGTACTGAATTTCCGTAAGCAGTGAGCTTGCCCTCCACCCATATATCGCCATCATCAGGTTCACCTGCTGGCAGAATACCCCGCATGGCGGCAAACTGGTCAAACAACGCCCTTTTAAGAACAACAGAAGCATGGGGATACACCGTCAAGTTCTCAAAGTACGCCACCCAGACCTTCTGCTTTGATGAAAGTCTGGAGCCTCCGTGGGCCGTAAAATTATATCCGCAGCCTGCAGAAACAAGAAGAAGAAGAAAAAGCGCAATGCATGCAACCACCCTACCCCGCAACAATGTTCACCAGCTTTCCAGGCACATATATGACCTTTCTGATCTCTTTGCCATCTGTAAAAACCTTCACCTTTTCATCGGCAAGGGCCAGACTTTTAACTGTTTCTTCTGTTACATCAACAGGCACAGCAAGTCGGGAGCGGAGTTTCCCGTTTACCTGCACAACAACAAGCAGTTCTTCATCCCTTGCAGCATCAACGTCATAGTTTGGCCATGGAGTTTCTGAAAGCGGGATCCGGTGCCCCATCAACTGCCAAAGTTCCTCTGTAATATGAGGTACAAAAGGGGCCAGCATCTGTAGTAGCAGATCAAGCGATTCTTTCATTACGGCTGCTGACTGAGGGGTTGAAAGCCTTGCCCCCTGAAGAAGGTTCATAAGCTCCATAACAGCTGCAATGGCTGTATTGAAATGGAAACGCTCATCAATATCGGAAGTGACTTTCATAAGGGTCTTGTGTACGGCCCTTCTCAGATTGCGCTCTTCATCCGAAAGCTGTGAAGGATCAAGTGGAACAGCTTTGGAAACTGCTTCCATCTGTTCATTTGCAAGCTTCCACAGACGGTTAAGGAAGCGGTAACAGCCGTCAACCCCCTGCTCGTTCCAGTCCAGATCCTTTTCAGGAGGGGCAGCAAAAAGAGAGAAGAGTCGGGCAGTATCAGCTCCATACTTCTTTATAAGGGCATCCGGATCAACCACATTGCCCTTTGATTTGCTCATCTTTGCGCCATCCTTGATTACCATCCCCTGAGTGAGAAGATTCGTAAACGGCTCATCAACTGAAATGTAGCCAAGATCTCGCATTACCTTAGTAAAAAAGCGGGCATAGAGCAGGTGAAGGACAGCGTGCTCAATACCGCCGATATACTGGTCAACTGACATCCAGTAATCTGTGGCAGCCTTGTCCACCATGCCACCTTCAAAATCAGGGCAGCAATAGCGAAGGAAATACCATGAAGACTCCACAAAGGTATCCATGGTGTCTGTCTCTCGCCTGGCAGGCTTGCCACACTGTGGGCAAGGCACATTACGGAAACTGTCAAGCTTTGCAAGGGGACTTCCCCCCTCCCCTGTAAATGCGACATCATGGGGCAGAACCACAGGTAAATCCTCATCAGGCACCGGCACTGCGCCACAACAGTCACAGTAGATTATCGGAATAGGATTGCCCCAGTAACGCTGACGCGAAACCCCCCAGTCTCTGAGTCTGAAGTTCACAGTCTTTTTGCCCTTGCCTGAAACCTGAAGCCAGTCGGCGATCATTTCTTTTGCCGCTTCGCTCTTCATGCCGTCAAACTGTGCCGAATTGGCCATAACGCCTGGCTCTGTAAAGGCAGCTTCCATTGCAGCAGCTTCAATCTTCTCAGCTTCGGGCTGAATAACAACAACCAGTGGAAGATCATATTTTTTTGCAAAATCAAAATCCCTCTGGTCATGGGTAGGCACTGCCATAATCGCGCCTGTGCCGTAATCAACCAGAACAAAATTTGCAATAAATACCGGAATCTTCTGC
>CAZXTZ010000332.1:0-3122 GCA_964643645.1 uncultured Geobacteraceae bacterium | reverse complement strand
AAATCTGCGTGATATCCTCGATAAGGTTCATGAAATCAGTATCGATAATATTGACGACACCCATTTCTTTACCCTGTCCCAGGTGTATGAAGACCTGCTACTTAAAATGGGGGAGAAAAACTCCGACGGCGGACAGTTTTTTACGCCCCGTGAAGTTATCCGGGCAATGGTGCATACCATTGATCCTCAACCGGGTGAAACCGTGTATGACCCTTGTTGTGGTACCGGTGGTTTTCTCGCGGTAGCCTATGAACATATCGCCCGCAACCAGGGGAATTCACCGGCTTCAACGGAGATTGACACCCTGAAACACGACACTTTTTTTGGCCGGGAAAAAGAGAATCTGGTCTTTCCTATTGCTCTTGCCAACCTTGTACTGCACGGCATTGACCAGCCTAACCTGTGGCACGGCAATACGCTGACCAGACGAGCCACCTACGGGGCACTCTTTGATAACGCTCCGAAAACATTTGAGGTCATCCTGACCAACCCTCCTTTTGGCGGCAAGGAAGGCAAGGACGCCCAGAAAAACTACGCCTTTGAAACCGGCTCGACCCAGGTGCTTTTTGTACAGGATATTTTAGCGGAACTTGCTCATGGTGGTCGCTGCGGCATAGTCCTGGACGAAGGGTTGTTGTTCCGTACCAACGAAAGCGCTTTTGTGGAAACCAAGCGCAAGTTGGTGGATGAATGCAGTCTCTGGTGTATTATAAGCCTGCCGGGTGGTGTGTTTTCAACAGCCGGAGCCGGTGTTAAAACCAACCTGCTCTTTTTCACCAAGGGAAAGAAAACTGATAAAATCTGGTACTACGACCTGTCGCATATCAAGGTAGGCAAGAAAACACCCATGACGCTGGCGCTGTTCGGCTTTGGGAAAAATGGAGAGGTGCTTGACGACAGCCTGCTGCCCACGACGCTCACGGCTGATTGGCTGGAAGATGAAAGTAATCAGAACAAACCATTCCCCAGCTATGCCAGATTACTGGCGAATCGAGGAACCCCGGCAGGGGAAACCCGCTATTCATGGATCGTTGATTTTGCTGAACGTCGCAGAATTGCACGAAATGAGATGCAACCCTATCTTGAAGAGGTAGCCAGACTAAAGGCTGTTGTTGTGACGTTGAAGGAGAAGCTGAAAGTTCTCAGGAAAGGCGATGCCGACAAACAGGAACTTGAAGCTGTTGAGATTAAAATAAAGGAAACAGAGAAATCTGCACGGGACGCCCAAGCCAAGGCGGACGAAATAGACGCCGCTGTTTTTGACCTGAAAGCTGTTAACCCCAATGTGGTGACGAAAGTTGACGATCGGATGTCGGAAGAAGTCATTGCAAGTATTGTATCGCTGGGTAAAACTGTGTCAGATGCACTTAATAGGCTAACAATATTAATGAGGGAAAGTGCATGACCCAAAAACATGAAATTCTTTTTGGGGCCCTGACCGATAAAGAGATTGCCGTGGTGGAGGGAAAGCGTGATAACCCTTGACCAATTGACTGACATTATCGCCAAAGGCGAACAGCTTGACGTAGAGTTCAAATCCGACCGCCGCACAATGCCTGACCGCGAAATTTACGAAGAGGTAGTTTCCCTGGCCAATAGTAAAGGTGGTGTTCTCCTGATCGGAGTAGAAGATGATGGCGCAATAACCGGTGCCCATCCCCGGCATGGCGACGTTACCGATCCTCCAAAACTCCAGTCGGCAATCTTCAATAATACCGTTCCGAGCATTAACACCCGCATTTCTGTTATCAGGCATGACATGGGCCAGGTAATTGCCATTGAGGTTGATCCCTACCCTGAGCCGTGCGCCACAAAGTCTGGCAAGGCATTGCATCGCACCATCAAATCAGACGGCAAGCCGGAGAGTGTGCCGTTCTACCCCAGAGATCAGCGTTCTCGCAGGGTTGATCTGGGGCTGTTGGATTTCTCGGCACAGGTTCTTGAACAGCTGACTTTTGCAGACCTTGATCCGCTGGAATTTGAACGGTTACGCCAGGAAATTGTCCGCCTGCGTGGAGACAGGAGCCTGCTTGATCTTTCCAATGAAGAGGTTGCCAAGGCGCTGCGCCTTGTGGAGACAAGACACGGCAAACTTGTTCCCAATGTAGCTGGTCTCCTGCTGCTGGGCAGAGAAGATGTAATCGAAGAGGTTATTCCAACCCATCAGGTGCATTTTCAGGTTCTTGACGCACAGGCCAATGTAAAGGTGAATGATCCATTCAGGGCTCCACTTCTCAAAACCCTCCAGGAAATAGGCGCTCGCTTTGCAGCCCGTAATGAGGAGAAGGAGATAACCATCGGCATGTAATCGAGCTTTGTGGATGTTCACCTGACCAGGCTGCCAGATTACTGAAAAGAATGTGCAAGTCCGGAAAACTGGAACCTCTTGGCTCTCCACCACGCTGGATTTATTATGTCAAAACAGGCTGATGAACGTCTATAGGCGGTATAAGCGTTCGCTTATAGAAAGGATATTGCTATAGGTGTAGCATATAGACAGCATGTAGCTTGAACAAGGAAGAACAGAATCAAAAGCGAAGTACCGGGAGGCGGTGCTTTTCCGCCCCGTCGGGTTATCTGCGGGGCGGTTTAGTTCCGGGGGTTATGGGGCCGCAGCCTGTGTCAGGTACTGCTCAAACATCTTCTTGTCTATGGCGCATTTATGGGCCTCTTCCGGTGTCACCTGTTTTGTCTTCATCAGATCAAGCAGGTGCTGATCCATAAGCTGCATACCGTCTTTCTTGGCAGTCTGGATTATGGATGGGATCTGGAAGGTTTTCCCTTCGCGAATCAGGTTGGAAATTGCCGGAGTGCCCAGCATGATCTCCAGGGCCGCCACCCGGCCATGACCATCGGCGGTTTTAAGCAGCTGCTGGCAGACTACTCCCTTAAGTGATTCAGAGAGCATTGTGCGTACCTGATCCTGGGATTCCTTGGGAAAGACATCAATTATCCGGTCTATTGTCTTGGCAGCGGTGTTGGTGTGCAGAGTTCCAAAAACAAGGTGTCCGGTCTCGGCGGCGCTCATGGCCAGCTGGATCGTCTCCAGATCCCGCATCTCACCTACCAGAATGATATCCGGATCCTCCCTTAACGCTGCCCTCAGGGCAGATGCGAATGAG
>CAZXTZ010000331.1:0-3140 GCA_964643645.1 uncultured Geobacteraceae bacterium | reverse complement strand
TCATCAATGCTAATGCTGACCGCCGACTGAAGAGCTATCTCCTTCAATGTGGTTGCAATACCTCCCCTGGTTGGATCCCTCAATACATGCAGGGCTGGTCCTGCCGAAGCTATAAGCATATCCACCATGCCCCATAACGGAGCTGAATCACTTTTCAGTGTTCCGCAATCAATATTCTCGCGGGCAGCCATCACCGCCATGCCATGATCTCCGGCTGTCCCTGAGATTATTATCATATCTCCAGCTCTCGCTCCTGCTCCGTGTATTGCCAGGCCATGTTCCACAACCCCTATTCCGCTTGTTGTTATGAATATCCTGTCAGCCTTTCCACGGGGCAGCACCTTGGTATCTCCTGTAACTATTTGAATACCGGCTAAATCTCCAGCCTGTTTCATATCATCCAGTATTATTGCGAGCTGGTCCTGCCCAAGACCCTCTTCTATGAGAAGGGCGCAACTTAGCCAGAGCGGCCTTGCCCCCATCATTGCAAGGTCGTTAACAGTACCGTGAACCGCAAGCGATCCGATGGTTCCGCCCGGAAAAAACGGTGGATCAACCACATAGCCGTCAGTAGTAAAGGCAAGCCGCACACCTCCGGCCTCAAGCAGCGCCGCATCATTGGAGTCAGGCGCAAGGGATGCGGAAAGCCTGGGCAGTATAAGTTCTGAAACAAGCCTGTGGGCCATTGTTCCACCGCTGCCGTGGCCAAGAAGAATCATGTTTTCTTCCATATTAGTTATACTCCCTTCGGGAATTCAGATTAACATGCAACAGTAATAACTGTCACGACCGGATAGTTTTTTGCTGTTTTCTGTTCACAATTTTGCCTGCTTCATGGTAAAGAATCAGTTTGATAAATATCAGTTGCGATAAAATCCGGCATAGCCGGTTTTGATACGGAGGATAGGAAATGCAAAAATACTGCCCCATGACAACGCTGCCCCCAAAGGCAGGTTACAGGGCCGGAGATGTACTTGTTCTTATTGGAGAACTTTTCGGCAGAGGTTACGCTAACGGCCTTGTTGAAGAGGCCAGACGGCTGGGTATGACAGTAATAGGAACAACAGTAGGACGCCGCGACAGCGACGGGACACTGCGCCCCCTTACAAGGGAAGAGCTGACAGCAGCAGAAGAAATAATTGGCAGCAAAATCATCAATATCCCACTTGAAGCCGGTTTCGATATGGAAGCAACTGATGCTTCCCCTTCTGTTGCAGAGCTCCTCAAAAAGGCAAAACCTGACGATTGGGACAAAGTTACGTTTGATACTGCCTTCATACATCAGGTAAGAACAGCAGGCACAGAGCGATTCAGAAAGAATCTGGCCCTTGTGATAGAAGAACTTTCCGGAATTGTTCCTGCGGATGCTAATATCATCTTTGCACATACAATGGCCGGTGGCATACCGAGAGCACGGGTATTCATGCCTCTTCTTAACAGAGTATTCAAAGGCACAGGAGACAAGTACCTTGCATCTGAACCATTCTGGAATTCAGGCCTGGGTTCTCTCTGCGATGCCAGCTTCAACGAGGTTACAGCAGACACCTTCAGTTATCTTATTGAAGAATCCTCGAAACTACGGGAACGTAATTCCGCTGCCGGAGCAAGGGTCGCATATACAGCCTACGGCTACCACGGAACAGCAATAATGCTTGACGGTGAGTATAAATGGCAGTCATACACCCCCTATCTTCAGGGCTACGCAAAAATGAGGCTTGAAGATCACGCTGCAGATGCGCGAAACAAAGGGATCAATGCAACTGTGTTCAACTGCCCGGAGATTCAAACCAACTCAAGCGCCCTCTTCCTTGGAGTTGAGCTATCCCTGTTCCCGCTTGTGAAATCTCTTGCGGAAAAGGGGGGGGCGTTTGCGACACCACTTCTTGAAAGATGCTCGGCGCTACTCAAGGATGGAGTTAAACTACAGGCTGTTGTTGCAGAGGCAGAGGCTGTTCTCAAGAGCCCCCATCTGTCATCAGCTCTTGATTTTGAAAGCTGGCCCCAGCATTCAACAAAGGAACAGATGGAGACTATGCTGGCAGCATCAGCAAGGCTCATGGAGATGCACTCCGACCAGAAACAACTGGTATGCGCCGAGCTTTCAAGGCTTGTATTTCTTGCCACTGGCCACCTGATTGTTCAATCATCCTGGAGTACCGTAGAACCGGCTGTATGGCTTAATCACGACATAATCACCGAACTTGTGGCAACAGAAACCATCAAACTACTGGTCCTGGCTGACTGATCCACGCAACAGGAAACCGTTACAAGGAGAACATCAGATGCAATCAACAAGACTGTCTTTATTTTTAGCTGCTCTCGCCATTTTAATAATCCAGGGCTGTTCAAGCGCGCCAAAGAAGGATTACACCGCTGCCGAGCTGTACACCCAGGGCGAGGCTTTCTTTCAAAAGAGCCGTTATGATGACGCCATAGACCGCTGGAGAAAGGTAAAGGAGGAGTTCCCTGACCCTGAACTTGCAGCAAAGGCAGAGATAGGCATAGCCAACTCATATTTCCTCAACAATGCCTACATTGAGGCAGGCGCTGCATATGAAGATTTCCGCAAACTACACCCCACCCACGATCTGGCCCAGTTTGCCCTCTACCGCCAGTCGCTCTGCAACTACAACCTGATAACAGGGATTGACACAGATCAGACCCCCACAAAAAACGCCCTGACATACTTCCAGAACTTCGTGAAACAGTACCCCAGATCCCAGTACGTTCCAAAGGTTGTTGAATGCCGTGGCAAACTGGCCCAGTACGAAATATATGTCGGGCGTTTCTACTATCGGACTGACTACTACATAGCGGCAATAGGGCGCTTTGAGAAGGTGCTTGAAACCTACCCTGACTATACAGGACACGACGAGACCCTGTACTATCTGGGAAAATCTGCCCTTGAGGTAAGGGACAACGAGAAGATGATGGCGGCATTCACCAGACTGATTCGAGAATACCCGAAAAGTGAGTATATCGGCGAAGCAAGAAAAATACTGGCTGACAAGGGTTGATATCAGGAGTTATCTGGATAGTCGCAGCCTATCTTCTCGGATCCATACCCACTGGCCTGCTTCTTGGGAAGATCTACGGAATTGATGTGCGAAAGGAAGGCAGCGGTAATATTGGCGCAACAA
>CAZXTZ010000330.1:0-3153 GCA_964643645.1 uncultured Geobacteraceae bacterium | reverse complement strand
GTCAAACACGCATCCGCCTCCATCATCGCCACGCCGCTGGACATACGCATCTGCATAAGCCTGGGGGGAGAGGGTTACATACCGCGCAAGGACTGGTACCGCTTTCTTGAAACCCCTGCATACATGGAATTTGTCTCAGCAAACCGCGGCCTGCAACTCCTTAACGTAGACTGGCACTGCTTCATAACAGATCGTTTTGACGCCAGAAGTTTTGTGGGCAGCCACTCCTTCAAAGATGAGCTTGCCGAAGCCCGCGAACTCCTTGCCATCTGCCAGGAGCGCAGGGGGATAATGACCTGGGAGCGCCTCCAGACCGGCTTTGTCATGGAGAGAAGCCATATTGAATATCCGGAAATCTGTGAGAAGCTGAAGATAATCATCAGGCTGTACTACCTGTTCGAGAAATTCAGGAGGGACAGCTTGAAGCGGAATAACACACTGGCCTGGACACCGGAGGGGGTATGAGTGACATAAGGATTGTATGCGGAGACCCGGAAAAGGGGCCGGCATCCTTTACACGGTTTGTGCTGCCGTTTGCGTATAAGCTGGAAAAAGGTGATCAGGTCGCAGATGGACAGCCCTTTTACAAACCCCTTAACGATCTTTGGAATTGCCAAGATGAAGGCAGAGATTTTGTCTGGCGTCGTCGTTACCTGACTGATGAAACTGAAGAGGTGCTGTTCAGGCAGGCAAAGTGGTTTGAACTACATGAATGGCCGAAAAGCTATGAGAAGTGTGAGCTTGTCTTCAATCTGGCTGCCCACAAGAAAGATGAGTCTAAGGGCAAGGGAGTTGTTTGTATCCGCGCTCCAAGAATTGTGCTTTTTGAATGTGATGTAAGCGGTGATATTAAAAAGCAGAATTCAGAAAACTCCATACTTCAATCCGGCTTGCTCATTGTTGAGGTGAACTTCCCAAAAACATCAACCATCGATGAGCATGATTTAGGTTTTGCTCTTGATGATTTTATGCATTTCAGTGAGTTATTTCGTTACTGGCAGAAACCCTTCGATGGCCATGAACTTAAAGGTGATGCATACATAGATAGCAAAAAAATTAAGCAAGATGGGAAAGGTGGTTATTCAACTCTCTTAAAAGGC
Source organism: uncultured Geobacteraceae bacterium (assembly GCA_964643645.1). Classification (GTDB taxonomy): domain Bacteria; phylum Desulfobacterota; class Desulfuromonadia; order Geobacterales; family Pseudopelobacteraceae; genus Trichlorobacter. Next base: position 2,053 of record CAZXTZ010000330.1, on the reverse strand, counting down.
TTGAAAAGCAAGCAAATATTGGGTGACAAATGCGCTGAAAATTCTGCAAATGATCAGAATATCTATTTTGATTGGTGGCAAAGTCTGCTGAGACAGCCTGTACAATTTGAAGTTGTTGGAAAGAATAGTGAAAAGAACCTTGTTTATTTTAATTTATTTCCAAGTCAATGGGCTGATAACACTAAAGCACGGATTGATGGCAAAAACATAAAAAGTGCTTCTGAGGAACAGGAGCGTCAGGACTGGCTTCTTCATGCAGACAATCGTACTTTTGTCTGGACCTGTGCGCTCATTGGTAAACGATATCCCGGTAAGACTGTTTATGGTGCCGATGTCCTCAAAATTGAATTCAGAAAAGCGTGTAACAATTTAGAGGCAAAAGATTACGGATACTGGACAAGGCTTCTCAATGTAGACCCTCCTGACGGAAATGGTAGCCGATTATTTGAAAAAGAATGGACAAGTGAGCGCACTTACAAGCGATGGGAGGAGTGGGGCACATTTTACGGCTACACGCCGCATTCAGGTGCCATGCTTGGCGCCCCACTAGAGGACAAAACGTATTTTAATGCTGACCCACCTCATCAATCAGATCCATTTGGTCCTCCAATGTGGCGGCACTTTAGTGGAATGTATTTTGACCAGACCCTGCTGCTGTTGTACCTCAAAACCACCCTGTTCCGCTTCAGCCTTGAACTGCATCAGATGACAAGTAAGGCGATGAAAGCAGGAGAGGGAAGTAAGGATAAATGGTTGAAGGATTTTCAGAAATTGAGATGGCAGTTTACCCTGTTTGCCAATCTCTACCAGTTCCCTTTGTTGTCAAACCAGCAACAGGGGTTGGAGATGTACACTCTGCAACGTAAATTCATGGATATTGATGATCTGTTCGTGGAGATCAAGGATGAGATCCAAAGCAGTTATGAATATCTCATGGTGCAGCAGGACAGGGAGCAGACGGAGCAAGGTGCGCGGCTGAACGTGGTTGCTACTATGGGTGTTGTTGGTGCTTTGGCATTTGGATTTCTGGGTATGAATGTCGTTGGTGATGAAATCAATGCCTGGTGCAGTTTGGATACCTGGAACTGGATGACGGTTCTGTCCACGCTGACAGTCTTTATCGCCTTTACTCTTTTGATACTCTTTTATTCAAACAGCATTGCCATCAGGTTTACAAAGATTTCGCGCTACGGCAAGAAAGAAGCTGAGAATATTCGTAAAACAATCAAGGGGGATATGGGATGAGTGAATATTATCTGCGAATGGAGGGTGTCAACCTGGTGAATGTCATAGGCGATACCCAGGACTTGAGTACCATCAGGGGGGGCGGACTACTCTTGCTTAACGCCGTGCATGAGGCAAAAAAACAGATGCCATATCTGCACGAAATTTCTACTGGAGCCTCTGCCGGCCTTTTCTCCTTCAAGGCCGACAGTTTCGATGAGGCCGGAAAAGTCCGTGATAACCTTCAAAAACATTTCAAAGAGCATGAAAGTTACAAACACTTCACCATTGTGATTGATGTCGCTGAAAAGACCGATGACTTTGCCCACGACAGAGAACTGCTGCTGGCACTCAATCGCTACCGGCAGATGCAGAGCCCTTCACTTGCCGTTCCTGCAATAGATGAAAAATGCAATCACCCTTGCACCACCGATCTGGTCAGGCCGCAGTCAACCATAGAGAAACATTATGGAAAAAATGAAAGCAGAATTAGTGAGTCTGTATATCAGCGCCGTACATATGGAAAAAGTCAGAAACAGGGGTTCTATGAACAGGAAACCCGCATTTCCGACCTGAAAAAGTTCGCCAGTGACTTCGGATCAATCGGGTCAGATTCTCGCAAGGGCAACCTTCATAACAAGCTGGCTGTCATCTACCTTGATGGCAATGGTTTTGGCAAATTTCAAACCGCCTGCAAGATCCCGCAGGAGCTGGAGAAATTTGACCAGGAGATCAAAGGCAAGCGCAGGGGATTTCTCAAGTCATTCTTTGAAGAGAAAATTATCAAAGAAGACGGCTGGCTTTTCAAGGGCACGGATAGGGAAGGGTA
>CAZXTZ010000329.1:0-3162 GCA_964643645.1 uncultured Geobacteraceae bacterium | reverse complement strand
TCAATGCCGTCTTTGCGATACCAGAGTACAAAATCAGGATAAAAGCCCAGAAAGCCCCACTCCTTCTGGTTGCGCAACAGCGCCAGATCTGCTGAATGATGGGTGTCAGCGTAGGCGTGCAGGGCGCTGACAAAAGCCAGCTCACTCCTCTCCAGACGATCCGGTGAAATACGAACCTCATCATGCTTTTCAAGGCGCACCAGCAACGGTTCAAACAGGTGGGGTTTTGATTTCACCGCCAGCACGTCACCATCAAACCTGACAACCGGCGCCAGATCATCTCTAACCTGATGATACGCTGAATCAACCAGTATCCGGGATATTTCCTCGACCACCTCTGGCGGGCCGCTGATACGGTAGGCGTCAAAGTTCAGGTTGCGTGAATTTTCAGCTGTCAGTTCAACCAGTTCAGCCTGTTCAAACTCGTATTCCTGTGCCTGCTCCCGATACCAGGCTGATAAAAGCGACATCATCCGCCCCCTGGCCCAGCGCTGGAAAAAATCACGATCGGTAATACGGGCTGTCCGGGGAAGCTCAAGCTGTTTCAAAGCCAGATCAGCACAGCTGACAAACGCTGTCCAGTCCAGCAGAAGATTCGGTTCCGGCAGTCCTGCTGTCAGATCCTGATACAGCTGGCGATAATCAAGCATTGGTCGAGGATCAAACCTTAGCTGGCCATGCTCCGACGGTATCGGGTGTTGCTCCGTTATCCTTCTGAAACGGTCATCAAGCGCAAGCAGGATGTTCTGGCCGGAATTTGCAAAGGATTGCCGGGGCATCGGCACACGACGGCCAGCAGGCTCGCCATCCTTGAGGCAAATCGAAACCTCCAGGGTTCGTTCCTCCACAATCCGCGCAGCCTCTGCTTCATCAATAAAGGTTTTAAGGTAGCCTGCGTCATAGCCAAACACGTCAAAACGCTCTGAAACCGGAAAGCGATCGGTTCGCTTGAGACGGTTGGCAGCTGTGCCGGAAAGCCGCACCCCGCGCCCAAAAAGCTGCACCACCAGACTTCCCTTTGTTTTGCCCAGCTCCACAAGCCCCAGGGATGAAATCCGGTGGGTGTTCCACCCCTCAACCAGCTTGCGGGCCGCCACAATAATGTTCAGCTCCGGCTGGTCGCCATGCTCAAAAAACGCCTCCATCAGCGATCCGGCCAGCCGGTCAGGCTCCGCAGCCAGCCCCACGGCATCGGCAGCGCCAACATAAACCACGCCAAAATAGCGATCACTTCCGGCAATCTTCAGCCCCAGTTCCTGATCATTCAGGCGGCGGACATCAAGACCGGCCTGATGGTCAGCATGGAAGACCAGGCCAAACAGTTCATCAAATAGCGTCCTGGCATCAGCATGGCCAAGCGAGGCCAGCATGTTCACGGTTTCGTCACCAGCATTGGCGATAAAACGCCCCAGCAGCTCGATTACCTCGCGGATATGGGATGCGCCATCCTTGTCATCCACCCGGTTGCCCATCATCAGCATCAGCGGCGCATGAAAATGGTGCTGAAGATACTCCGGGTTCGCCTTTTGATCCGTAAAGGTCTTTACCTGCTGGTAAAACCGCCCCACCTGCTCCACAAACAGACGCCAACGCTCCTCAGCGGTCACCTCCCAGGATACGGCAGCGGCATCTTTGCCTAATAACAGTGCCCTGGCAATGTTTGTCGCCTGTTCCTGTGGGTGAAAAGCCGGTTTTTTACCGTAGCCGTCCTGATAAAACAGACGGTAGGGGAAATCAAAGATAATCGCCTTGGCATATTCCTGAATCAACGGGGTCTTTTTCTTGATTGATTGGGAAAACGTGGCTGAGTATTCAAAACAGAAACCCTGCTCACCCATCAGGCGGTTACGGTCATCCCGCCAGCCGGTATCCTTGTCCGCCCCCTTGTGCCCTTCATCGGCAAAGACCACATTCTTTTCACCAAACGGATTGGCAGCGCCAAACAGCCCCTCGCTGGCTTTTTTCATTACCTCGGCCAGTTGATGGGTGGTCAGCACCCGCAGATCAGCCCGGCCATACAACAGACGCAAGGTAGCATCAGTTACGCTCTTGTCGTTACTATCTTCTACAAAACCTATCTCTTTGCGGGGAAAATAGTTCTTCAACTCTCGGGCATGTTGGGCTGCCAGCTCATTGTTGGGGGCGATCAGATACAGGTTTGGTTTCTGACCTGCGCCAAGATCCATCAGGGCAGGCAGATGAGCCTCGGCCTGCAACAGGTTGATATGCAGCAGGTGGGTCTTGCCGGAACCGGTGGCCAGATAGAACGCCAGACGGTTAAGGCAAGGCAGATAGTCATCCAGATGGGTCAGGTCAAAATACTTTGCCAGCAGCTCTTGTGGCGGTTTGCCTGCTGCAAACCCTTCCAGAAACAGTGCCAGTTTTTTTTCAAACGACTTGGTATAAGCGGTTTTGGTACGAACCTTGTCATGTACCTCCTCAAGCCGGGCAACCAGCCATATTTCCAGTTCTGCGGCTGTTTCAGGCGGCGTTTCGCCATATAACCGCAACATCGGATAGTAGGGGGCAAGGGCGCGAACCCGAACCAGAATCGCACCACGAGTGCGGAAAAACAGTTCGGTAAACAGCACGGCAAAAAACTGGTAATCGGTATAGGCAAAATCAGCTGCCGCCCGCTGGATGATCCGCTCATACCCCATAACCGCTGCCACGGCTGCCTGTAACTCTTCAGGGTTGGCAAGGGTGTTTGCCAGTGGTTGCAGCTGCACTTCCCCCTGATCATTTTTAACAAAGCGCTCTTTCAGTTCACTCCAGTTACGGACGTTAAAAGCCTGCAAAAAGACCTGAAACAGCAGGAGATTCTGTTCTATACCGGGGAAAGCGGAGATTTTTTTCAGATCGCTATCGGTTGGTGGAGGTTTAAGGGGGGCTGCCAGTGTCGGGAGAATTCCCTGTTCAACCATGCTGGCAAGAAAACCCTTTTCTTCTGCCTGCTCAAGGAAGCCCAGGTATTCAGCGGCAGTTTTCCCCTTGGGGATAATAAACAAACGTCCTCCGAAAGAAACATTGCTCATGCCCCAACCCCTTGCAGCAGCAGTGCCCGCAGGGTGTAGAGGGTTTCCTGGGCATTGCCCGGCAGCCAGGCTTTTGCGTGGTTTTGGGCTATGCCGTTGATGAACAGCTCGCGGCCATCAAGGGCGC
>CAZXTZ010000328.1:0-3167 GCA_964643645.1 uncultured Geobacteraceae bacterium | reverse complement strand
TTGTATATGAAGGGAGCATTGCCCTCCTGGGAGCCGGCAATCGCAATTGTCGGCTCAAGGAAAGCCACGAGAGACGGTCTTAAGGCAGCTGAAAGACTGGCCTCCGAAATCGCCGCAGCAGGACTGCTTGTCGTATCCGGCCTCGCCAGGGGTATAGATACGGCGGCCCACAGGGGGGCTCTATCAGGGGGAGGCAGCACAGTCGCAGTGCTTGGCTCCGGCGTAGATGTCCCGTATCCTCCGGAAAACGCTGCGCTGGCTTCAAAAATTATAGAAAACGGTTGCATTATATCGGAGTTTCCGCTTGGCACACAGCCTTTTGCCGATAATTTTCCGAGAAGAAACAGGATAATAAGCGGGCTTTCAAGGGGTGTGCTGGTTGTCGAGGCTGCCGAGAAAAGCGGTTCCCTCATAACAGCCCGTTATGCCCTGGAGCAGGGAAGAGACGTTATGGCGGTACCAGGACCGATCAGCACCGTTTCAAACCGTGGAAGCAATCGCCTTATCAAGGAGGGCGCTGCCCTTGTTGACTGCCTTGAGGATATCCTTGCTGCAACAGGACTGGACAGGGGGCAGCAGCAGCTTCAACTTGAACAACCCGCATCCAGACAGTATCAGCCAGCTTGCCTTACCCCCAGAGAGGCTGCGCTATTTGAGCTTGTTTCAAAGGGGCCGTTGCATCCGGACGAAATCAGTGAGGCTATGGAATTGACGTCAGCAGAGGTTTCAGCTATGGTTCTTGGCCTTGAACTCAAGGGAATACTGGTTAAACTGCCTGGTTCCTTCTACTCAACACCCTGAGGTTATTTAAAAATGGCTCATAATCTTGTTATTGTAGAATCACCGGCGAAGGCCAAAACAATCGAGAAATTCCTCGGCCCCGACTACCGCGTTCTGGCTTCATTCGGTCATGTACGGGCATTGCCCAGCAAACAGGGGTCAGTTGATACGGCCAATGATTTTGAGCCTAAATATGATGTGCTTCCGGACAGCAAGAAACATATTGATGCCATAAAGAGGGAGCTTAAGGGGGCTGATTCCCTGCTTCTGGCAACCGACCCCGACCGTGAGGGTGAGGCTATCTCCTGGCACCTTCTTGCTGCCTTGGGACTTGATAAAAAGCCTAAGATAAAGATTCAGCGGGTTGTGTTCCATGAAATTACAAAAGGCGCCATCATCCATGCGGTAAATAACCCGAGGGATATAGCCATTGATCTTGTTGATGCGCAGCAGGCCAGATCAATACTGGATTATCTGGTAGGTTTCAACCTGTCCCCCTTTCTTTGGAAAAAGGTTCGCTACGGTCTTTCTGCCGGAAGAGTACAGTCTGTGGCCTTAAGGCTAGTCTGCGAGCGGGAGAAGGAGATCGGCGCTTTTAATGAACAGGAGTACTGGACCATTGCCGCCCGTCTTGAAAAGCAGGGGGGGCAGCCTGTCAAGGCCGGCCTTGTGGCGGTTGATGGAAAACGCCTGGACAAGTTTGACATACCCGATGCGACAGCGGCCGAGGCTCTGAAAAATGCCATTGCCAAGGGGAAGGCCCAGGTTTCATCGGTCACACGCAAAGAGACAAAACGCAATCCTGCCCCTCCTTTTACCACATCAACCTTGCAGCAGGAGGCATCCCGCAAGCTCGGTTTTTCAACGAAAAAGACAATGTCAACGGCTCAGAAGCTCTATGAAGGGGTTGCAATCGGTGAAGCGGGAACGGTTGGTCTTATCACCTACATGCGTACAGACAGTGTCAATCTTTCAAATCAGGCACTTAAAGAGGCCCATGATCTTATCAGTGTAGCCTACGGCAAGGAATACGCCCTGGCCAAGCCCCGTTTTTACAAGAACAAGTCAAAAAATGCACAGGAAGCCCACGAAGCTATCCGTCCCACCTACCTGGATAAAACCCCTGCCGAACTGAAAAAATATCTGACCCCTGATCTCTTCAAGCTGTATGAGCTTATCTGGAAACGCACTGTCGCCTGCCAGATGGCTGAGGCGCTTCTGGATCAGACATCTGTTGACATCGCCATATCTGGCGAGAAAAAAGACAGCTTCACCATGAGGGCAACCGGTTCGGTTATCCGTTTTCCCGGATTTATGAAATTGTACATAGAAGGGGTAGATGACGAAGACGAAGAAAAAGAAGGCACACTGCCCCCCCTTTCCGAAGGGGAAGCGTTAAAGCTGCTGGAGGTGTTGCCGGAACAGCACTTCACACAGCCCCCTCCACGCTATACTGAAGCCACCCTGGTCAAGACCCTTGAAGAGTACGGCATAGGTCGTCCGTCTACATACGCCAGCACAATTAATACCCTGGTTGAGCGCAAGTACGCCCGCCTGGACAAAAAACGCTTCTTTCCAGAAGATGTCGGGATGGTGGTCAATGATCTTCTCACAGCCCACTTTCCAAAGTATGTTGACTATAACTTTACTGCCGGTCTCGAAGAAGAACTGGATCAGGTTTCCCGTGGTGAAAAGCAATGGAAACCTCTGCTCAGAGAGTTCTGGACTCCATTTATTACCCTCCTGAAGCAGAAAGAGGGAGAGGTAAGGAAAGACGATCTGACTACCGAAACACTTGATGAGGCCTGCCCGGAATGTGGCAAGCCCCTGGCAATCAAGCTTGGCAAACGGGGCAAGTTTGTTGCCTGCACCGGTTTCAAGGAAGGTTGCAAGTACACCCGCAACCTGGAGACCGGCGTGGCCGAGGAAAAGGCCGAGCCGGTCCAGTCTGATGAAAAATGTGAAAAATGCGGCCTGCCGATGCTTGTTAAAGAGGGACGTTACGGCAAGTTTCTCTCCTGCTCAGGATACCCTGCCTGCAAGAATATGCAGCCGCTCAACAAGCCAAAAGCTACCGGAGTAACCTGTCCCGAATGCAAACAGGGGGAGCTGGCTGAGAAAAAATCCCGCTACGGCAAGATTTTCTACTCATGCAACCGTTATCCAGAATGCAAATTTGCCCTGTGGGATCCTCCAGTTGCCCAGCCATGCCCCAAGTGCGGTTTCCCTGTGGTGGTAAAGAAGGTATACAAAAAGAAGGGTGAATTTTTGAAATGTCCGAAAGAGGGTTGCGACTGGACCAGCGCATGAGTTCAACTTTAGATTCCCGTATAGCCTGATTTTTTATGCCAAAGACCCCAAAGGAAACTTTGGGGTCTTTGTGCAGG
>CAZXTZ010000327.1:0-3178 GCA_964643645.1 uncultured Geobacteraceae bacterium | reverse complement strand
CCATTCTGACCACCGACCGCAGACACTTTTCTCTCATCAAGCCCAGACACCGGGAAAGCTTTATACTGGCACCGGAGTAGCGAAGCCGGAACGATCTCCGTATCATTGCCGCCTCTCTGCTGAGTAAGACGAACGGCAGAATCAAAAAAGTCCAGTTCGTCTTGATCAAATTATACCGCTGTTTTTTTAGGCTGCATCAATGCTTGCAAATAAAAAAAACATGGGTAGACTCAAAGCTGATTACAAAAAGCTTTCAGGAGGAAGAAAATCATGTCGTTCAAATACTTGAGTATTGTGATTTTGGCCTTTGCAATACCCACACTATGCCATGGCGCTACAATCCAGAAGGTTCCTGTCCAGTCAAGGTTAACAGGTGTCACGGTCTACCAGGACCGCGCACAGACCGTTCGCACAGCATCGCTCAATCTGAAGCCGGGGACACACCTGATTGCCGTTGAAGGACTTCCCGTCCTTTTGCAGGATGACTCCATCAGGGTTGAAGGTTCAGGCACAGCCCGCGTAACCATTGCAGGTATTGAGGTAAAGCGGAAGTTCCTTGAGCAGACTTCGGAAAAAAGGGGCAAGGAGCTTGAGAATGAAATGCGCGCTCTGGAGCGGAAGATCGGCAGTCTGGATGCAAAAAGAGCCGGGATAGCAGCCCAGAAGTCATTTCTCGAATCCATAAAGGTTGCATGGGGGGACAGGATCTCCAAGGAGCTGGCCATAGGCAAGCCTTCCTCTGCAGAGCTTATGGATGCAGCCGGATTTGTGGGATCAGGCATAGCAAAGGCAGAGGAACAGTTCAGGGATATTGACGCTGAAAAACGTCAGATAAAAGAGAAGATAGATGCCCTTAAGAGGCAGAAAAATGAGGTCACAGGCTCACTGCGCAAGGAGGCAAAGACTGTTGAAATAACTGTTGATGTTGCAAAAGAGGGGAATTTCAACCTTAATCTCTCAGGCGTTGTCAGCAAGGCCACTTGGGAGCCTGCATACGATGTCCGTCTTGCTCCGGATGGACAGACTGCCGAGATAACCTTCCGCGCCCTGGTACGCCAGCAGAGTGGCGAAGACTGGAACAATGTGGTGCTGACCCTGTCAACGGCACGCCCGTCTGCCGGCGGTGCGCCTCCGGAGATGAATCCGTGGAGGCTTTCGCTGTATCGTCCTGTTCCCCCTGCAATGGTGTATGCAGCAGCAATGCCTGCGCCAGCTCCCAGAGCTGAGTCTTTCAGAGCGATGAAAAAGGCTGCAAGGCCTGATAATGACGAAAACCTTGCAGGATCTGAAATTTCTGAAGAACCGGCTCCGGCCGAAGCAGTCTTCCAGACAGCCCAGGTTTCCACTGAAACAACCTCGGTCAGCTTCAGGATTCCCAAACCTGTTGATGTAACTGGGGACAACAGCCAGCAGAGTTCTGTAATATCAATAGACAGGGTACCTGTTACAACTGAGTATGTGGCAGTGCCCAAGCTTTCCCCCTCTGTCTACCTAACGGCGGAGCTTGTCAACAAGGCTGCCTGGCCACTTCTTCCGGGGCAGATCAAGATATTTACCGGCAACACCTTCATAGGCACAGCCATGATGAAGAAGGTTGCCGCAGGCGAAAAATATGTCCTGCCGTTTGGAAGCGATGATCAGGTGACGGTCAAGAGGGAAGAAAAGAAGCAGCATAAGGAGGGCGGGATGTTCGGCAGCAGCCGGATGGGGTATCTGTACAAGGTTGAGGCCAACAACTTCCGCAAGGAGCCCCAGACTCTGACAGTAAAGGATCAGATCCCTCTCGCAGGAGATAACGAGATCAGGGTTTCTCTTGAAGAAGCTCTGCTTAAGCCCACCGAAAAGAAGGATGACGGAACTGTTCTGTGGAAGCTGAAGATGGCTCCTGGCGAGAAGAAGGAGTTCAGCTACGAGATTCTGGTGGAGTATCCAAAGGACAGAAAGATAAGTGGTTTGTAGATAGGGTTGTAATATAATTGAGCAAAAAACGGGACGCCCGCAAAGCGTCCTGTTTCAGTTTTTTCCGAGTATATCTCCAAGGGCGGAAATCTGGATTCTTTCTGGAAGACTGCTGCCGGTTTCTTTGAGGTACAGGGCATTTATTGCAGTAAGAGCTGTATTAAGTTTTTCAATATCAATTATAGCATTACCGGGCAGATGATGGATTTTAAGAGAATTTTTGGGGCAGATATCAATACGGCGTTCATTATTTTCAAATACGAGAATGGGCAATCCGTGGGTACGGCAAATAATGGGCCTGGCTTCATAGATCAGACAGCGTTCTTCATAAAGTAGCGGACATTTTTCATAACTTTGAAAAGAAGCAAGTCTTTCCATTATTTTCTGCTTCTGTCGGCATGGCAAATTTTCCACAGCCTGGACAATAGCAGCGGCTTCAACAGGAAATACAGAAATTGAAAGACAGCATGAAGAGCAGCCTTCATGGCAAGTGAGGGCACCCCCGATAAAACTGGAGATGCCCTCACAAAGTTGATCAACTTTTTCAATAAAAAGCCTGTAATTCCTTAGCTTTTTTTCCACTATATCACTGAATTTTAAGAACTATCTTGCCGAAATGTTTGTCCTCTTCCATCATCCTGTGGGCCTCGGCAACTTCTTCAATATTAAATACCCTTTCAATTATTGGAACGATGGTGCGATCTGCGAATTTCGGAAGCGCTGTTTTGGTGAACTCTGCCACAATTGCAGCCTTGTCCTTGACTGGACGGGAGCGAAGCACTGAACCTATGATCTGCTGACGCTTTACCATCATCAATGCAAGGTTCAACTCAGCCTTGATTCCGCTTATTATTCCGATTATTACCAGACGGCCTGCATATCCCAGTGAGTTCATGTTTGGGGCAAGATATTTTGCTCCGACATGATCAAGAATGACATCAGCCCCCTTCTTGCCGGTAAACTCCTTTACCGCCTCGGAGAAATCGGGGGTTGTTGTAAAATCAACCACCAGATCAACCCCCATGGCCTTTACACGATCAATCTTGCTCGGATGGGCCGTAACTATAATTTTTGTATCTGGCACAAGGGCCTTGCAGAGCTGGACTCCGGCCATATTTACCCCGCCGCCTCCGCCGTGGATGATAACGGTGTTTTTGTCCTTAAGACCACCGATCATGAAGATGTTTGAAAACGCTGTAATGTATGATTCACATACACA
>CAZXTZ010000326.1:0-3186 GCA_964643645.1 uncultured Geobacteraceae bacterium | reverse complement strand
GGATTGCTTTCCCGTATGGATGCTTATGTGTGGCCGCCCATTTGGGAAAACGACTCAATGGGTTTCTGTCTTCTGTTGATTCCCGACTTATGCTGACCTGATTTTTCTGATTATTTTGACTTGATGCTCGGATTTTCACATACTTTGGGATAGATCAGTTTTGGGGCCGGTGTTAACCGACCCCAGTCGTTTTAAAAAGGGTTGTTTCTGTCCTGGTACACCTCTCTCCTGCAATCTTCGATATCTTCGTACGCTTGAAACTCTCTGGAGACCTGCTTTACGCTTACAAGTATGATATCCAGCATCAGTTGGCCGACTCGATCGGTAATCTCGTCCAGCTTGTTTTGAAGATGCTGCTCTTCATAGATATTCATCTGCTTTGTCCTTTCTTGGTCACAGTAATTCAGTCGCGGCAATACGGACATGCTCTGCGGTTACACTGGCCATATCTGACTTTGCAGCAGCTATCAGCGCCCCTCTGGCAAGATGGTTGGCCTTGCGGTAGAGTCCTCCTGATCCCTGGTGGATTGCGGTAATTGCAGTGTCGTCAAAGAGCATGCGCGTCACCCCGGCTATGGCGAGATGATGTTTCAGATAGGCGGTCATGGTTTCCAGATCGCCTCCTTTCAGATGGCTTCTGGCCACGACTCTTGCCGCCAGTGGCATTGAGGTTCGGTACTTCAGGTTTTCCACCAGATTGGCTTGTCCTGCCAGAACAACCGGGAGCCATGGTTTCGAATCCTGCTCAAACTGGGTCAGGGTATGCAGTTCCGCAAACACCTCCAGTCGAAGCAGGCTGGCCTCGTCAATCACCAGCACCACCTTCATCTTTTTGCCCAGCGTTAAATCCAGGATTTCCTGTTTGATGGCTTTGGTCATTACTGCCCGCGACGAGCCGACCGTTTCACTGCCCAGTTCAAAAAGAATCTGTCGGTAAAGTTCCAGAATCGAGCCTGATGTTGCCGTAACAGAGATCACCTTGTGTTCTGAAGGGTGCAATTCACCAAGCACGTAGCGTAGGGTGGTTGACTTGCCGCTGCCGATCTCTCCGGTAACCAGCACCACAGCACCCAGACGCAGGGCATACAGTATCCGTTCCTGTGTGGCAATCAGCGGTTTGGTCAGCATGACATCCTTGACTGCTATATCTGCTCCAAACGGTTCCTTTGTCAGTGCATAGAACTGTCGATACCCGGTATCCATTACGCATCCCCCCATAACTGGCCGCTGTCCAGGTCATCTGTGCCGTTATTGACGTTGTCATTGTCCGTGCTGTTCTCTGAGAGTTTCACCTCTCCCTTCTTGCCACGCTTCACCCGGCTGTTGACATGCAGATCGACCTGCCGCAGAAGTCCGAACGATTCTCCCTGACTACGGATCTCAACCAGTTCCGGCGTCTCTTCATGATAGAGAATCTCCACCCGCTTGCCGATCAGTGCCACCGGTGCCTCATAGAGTCTACGATTGATAATGACAGAACGATCCTTATTGACCCGTCTGCGGACGGTAGTGCGGAAGTGGTCCATGAGATTCTCAGGTGCGGCTCGCAGGCAGTGCATCTGTTTGGTAAAGCGGGCAAAGGGGGTCTGGCCGATGGCGCTATGTATGCGCTGGTGATAGTCCTGTTCAAGCCATACAAAAAAAGCTTCATTGATCTCCTGCAGCGTGGTTCCCGTGAATCCCGGCAGGAAACGGGAACGTACTGATTTGAAGAACCGCTCTATCTTTCCTTTTCCCTGTGGCGTATAGGGACGTGCATGGATGAGAGAAATCCCCAGTGAGGCGCAGGTATATTCCAGATGGCGTGAACGGAAGGCGGAACCGTTATCAACGTACAGCTTTACCGGCAGCCCCCGCTTCTTCAAGGCAGAGGCAAAGGCGTCAAGAAACGGCATGAGTGCTTCGGAGTGATAGAACTGTCCGTGGGGAATGATCCGTGAATGGTCGTCTATGAAGGCTATCAGATAACTCTTGCGAAGTTTGCCCCCCTGCATCAGGTGGGGGCCGTGCATGACGTCCGACTGCCACAGGTCGTTTGGCAATTCTGCTTCAAACTTGCGACGGTCAACGGTTTCCGGTTGTTCCCTGGCCATCAGGTTGTGACGGTGAAGAAGACGGTAGACGGTGGTCAGATTAAGGGTGGCGCCGCTGATGACAAGGTGGCGATCATGCATGCTCTTGACCAGTTCCGGAACCGTAAGCTTGGGCATCTGCTTCCGTAATGTAAGCAATGCCTGGCAGGTGTCGTCATCAAGGACACGTACCCCGCCTCTGTCGTTACGTTGTTTGGGGTACAACGATTCAAGCTTGTTCCCACTGTCCGCATACAGCTTTACCCAGCGCAGAATCGTGCCCCTGCTGATACGGCTTCTGGCTGAACCGGGGATGACCCATTTCCGGTCGCACTTCTCCCGCAGCAGCTCTTCCCGCTCTCCATGTTCCAGTCGTGTGCCGCCTGTCAGGTCGTGGATTATGCCGAATCTGAAGACAGCAACCTGTTTTTGCATCTCTTCTGTCATAACCAGCTCCTTTTAATGAAGTTGGGAAACCATACTTCACACAAAAGAACCTCGCGACGGTTGAAGCCACTGGGGTGGCTGCGAGATGGTCATCATCACCGGATTATCTTAGTCGGCTGACCGGTGTCGGTAACTGATCGAAGGCGAAGATAAAGCCCTCACAGAAACGATTATCGAGAAAAGCGGCAGTGCGACGGAGCAGATTGTTCCACCAGTAACGAAGATTTGAGCGGAGAAGATCAGAACGGGGCCAATGGCAATACTCCTCCCGATGAAAAAGATGGTCGCGGATAAGAGCTTTACTGGTGCGAATCCGGGGGAAATGGCTGTCAGGGCGCAGGGTGAGAACACAACAACATGAAGGGCAACGGTAACACTTCAGGAAAAGTGATGTTGAAAAACCACGGAAGAAGCGAAAAACAAAGCCATGCCCCCAGAGGCGGTAATGGCCACACCGGGGACATTGGACTGGACGCTCCCAAGGATAATCTTTCCCAAGGGTAAAAATATCCTTGAGCTCAACGGACACAAAATATATCATTGGCATATTGTTTGAGGGGATAAAACCCCGGTAGTACATGGGCGGAAAGTTCTCGTAAAACTCTCCGCCCGATCTCTTTCCAAAAACAAAAAATGGCCTCTTGCGAAGGCCAAATAATCCGATAAT
>CAZXTZ010000325.1:0-3187 GCA_964643645.1 uncultured Geobacteraceae bacterium | reverse complement strand
AGATCCATGCCGTTAATGCCTCTTTGGCCCTGGCTGGTATGGTTAACTACTTTTTCTTGAGCCTGCTGGCAACTGAAAGCCTGATCAGCCATTCTCCTGAGCAGGATGAGCAGTTGGTGCAGCAGTACCTGCTGATCTTCACCAAAGGGATCGTGAAATAACGGTACAGGAACGTTTCAAGGTTTAGAATTGCCACATAAACGCTAGCATGCTATAGATATCCAACACCTGAACCACAGGGGAGACCCCCTGTGGTTTCTGTTTTTACGTAGAGAAAGTGAGAGTTAAGATGATCAGTGCAAATAATATCAGCCTTGCCTATGGCAAGCGGGTGATCTTCAAGGATGTCAATATCAAGTTTGTGCCGGGCAACTGCTATGGCCTGATCGGTGCAAACGGCGCAGGAAAATCAACCTTTCTTAAAATTCTGGCCGGCATGTCCGAGGCTGACGCTGGTACCGTTTCAGTTGGTCCACGGGAGCGGATCGCCTTTTTGAAGCAGGATCAGTTTGCCTTTGATGAACATACCGTCTTTAACACCGTAATCATGGGCCATGCCCGGCTGTATGAGGTGATGATCGCCCGTGAAGCGATGTATGCCAAGACCGATTTTACTGAAGAGGATGGCATTAAATCCGCCGAGCTGGAAGGTGAGTTTGCTGAGCTGAATGGCTATGAGGCCGAGTCTGAGGCAGCGGTGCTGCTGAACGGTCTGGGTATCCCGGAGGAGCTGCGTCACAAGCAGATGAAAGAGCTGGAAGGGGGGGACAAGGTGCGGGTGCTGCTGGCCCAGGCACTGTTTGGTAACCCCGATATTCTGCTGTTGGACGAACCGACCAACCACCTTGATTTGAAGTCAATCAACTGGCTGGAGGAGTTCCTGTCTCGCTTTAACAACACCGTGATTGTGGTCTCCCATGATCGTCACTTTCTGAACCAGGTCTGTACCCATATGGCTGATATTGATTTTGGCCGGATTCAGGTCTACGTGGGTAACTACGATTTCTGGTATCAGGCCAGCCAGCTGAACCTGAAGCAGAAACAGGACGAGAACCGCAAGGTCACAGACAAGGCCAATGAGCTGAAGGAGTTTATCCAGCGGTTCTCTTCCAACGCCTCCAAGGCCAAGCAGGCCACCTCCCGCAAGAGATTGCTGGAAAAACTGACTATTGAAGAGATGCCGGTCTCATCACGCAAGTATCCCCATGTGGTGTTCAAGCCGGAGCGTCCCTGCGGCGACATCATTCTGGAGATAAGCGGTCTGACCAAAGCTCTGGATGGAGTACAGCTCTTCAAGGATTTTGATCTGAACGTCCGCAAGGGTGACAAGATCGCCTTTGTGGGTGGCAACGGTTTGGCCAAAACGACCCTGTTCCAGATTCTGGCCGGTGAGCTGGAGCCGGATGCGGGCACGTTCCGCTGGGGAGTGACCATTACCAGCAGCTACTTCCCCAAGGAGAATGGTTCGTACTTTGATAATGATCTGAACCTGATTGAATGGCTGGGACAGTACTCCCCGCCCACCGAGGGTGAAACTTTTGCCCGTGGCTTCCTGGGCAGGATGTTGTTCTCCGGCGATGAGGCTACCAAAAAGACCAGGGTGCTGTCCGGTGGCGAGCGGGTACGCTGCATGTTGTCCCGTATGATGCTGAGCGGATCCAATGTTCTGATCCTGGATGAGCCGACCAACCATCTGGATCTGGAGTCAATCACGGCATTGAATAATGGTCTGATATCATTCAGTGAGGTACTGCTTTTTGCCTCCCATGACCATGAGTTTGTGAACACAGTTGCAAACCGTATTGTGGAGTTTACACCGGGTGGGATTATTGACCGCAGCATGACCTTTGAGGAGTATCTGGAAAATGAAGAGGTTATCAGGACGCGGGATCAGATCTGTCAGGGACATGCTGATCTGACGCTGTAGGATATTATGTCGAAACGGTTTGAATACGCAGCAGCAGTGCTTGATCAAGAGTACTCATCTGCTTCGGTCCAAGCTGTTTAACTGCTGCCAGCAGTGCTGCTACCTGTTTAATCAGCCCTTCAAGATCTACCCACTGGCACGGGCTGGGTGCCTGCTTCAGGTAGTCAGTTCCACTTGTCAGTAGAGCCACTGCGCCGTTGAAGTTGTTGTTACTCCAGTGAAGCTGCGCGATGGACAGCTGGATCAGCCCCTGATAAAAGGGACGCAGTTCACCCTCTTCCTTCATCCAGAGTAGCTCCAAAGTCTCATGGCACTCAAACCACTGTCGGCTATTGAACTGCCGTATGCCCAGCAGCAGCTGACCGGACGGGGCATCCTGGCAGCTACTCGTAATTTTGCCGGATAAATCGGCACGCCAGACAGGTTCAGGGGCACCAGACATGGTTTGTTCCGTCAGTTGAGAGTTATCAGGGCATAGCCCTTGTTCTGCATCGCAATCTGCGAGGTCAGGATATTTCCCACAGGAATGACGTCCGGGACAAGTTGTGTTTGATCAACCTTAAAGACGCGCAAGGCCACACTGCAGATCTCAACTCTTACCCCCTTCTTTTTCAGATCGGCCAGCAACTCCTTCAGCTCAGTTGGCGCCTGATCCCTGGTAAACAGCTTTACTGCAGGTCCCCGCAGGGAAACGATCAGGGTCGGCTTGACCTTCTGGTTGCTGATCCCCTCCCAGGTCTCTATTATCAGGCCAAGATTGAAAATCAGCTTGTCCAGTTCGGCCAGTCTTACGTCAAAGATGGCTTTGGTTTGTTTCAGCCCCTTCAGGGCAAACCGGTCGTCTGGCACAGCGCTTTCCGCATGGGCAAGCGAAGGAAAACTGCTCAGGGAGAAGAGAAAAGCTGAAGCAAAAACAAGTAACATCCGTTTCATGGCGCTTCCTCCTTGTCAGATTGGTGTAGCAAGCATACGCTGCTCAGCAGATTTTCACAATCAGGAGTATCCATCTCTTTTTACCCGGTGGCCGGACATTGCAATCGCGGGAGGCCAGATATATTGCAAACGGTCAAAATTGAGATTTTGTAGGGGCATCCCTTTGTGGGTGCCCTGAGCAGCTAAGGTAATAACGGTGATACGGAATTGAAAGGAGCCGCTGTAGTTGAAGATAACCCTGTTGACCCATTTTAAAGAAATCCCCAAAAAATCAAATACGGGCCGGATGGTGCTGGAGGTACTTGGTGAGTCAGCCGAACAGCTCCG
>CAZXTZ010000324.1:0-3194 GCA_964643645.1 uncultured Geobacteraceae bacterium | reverse complement strand
AATCTGCCCTGCTGGAACGCCTCGGGTTTCGGGTTACCACAACTTCCGACGGAAGCGAGCTGGTTCGCGCAGCCTCCCGCTCACGCTACGACCTGATTCTGACGGATATCTCAATGCCGGTAATGGATGGAGTCACTGCAACCAGAGCTATCAGGGCGCTGCCGGACAAAGAGCTAAGCAGTGTGCCGATAATTGCCCTGACAGCCCATGCAGTAAAGGGTGACCGTGAGCACTTCATGAGCGCCGGCCTGGACGGATACCTTACCAAACCGCTTAACCTGCAGGACATGGTCGGATTGCTTGACAATCTTTTCCCTTCCAGCCTCTCTCTAACTACCATCCCCAAAATACCGCTTGAGGAGACAGACAGCGAACCACTGCCTGATATACCTGAAGGGGTATTAAACATCGCTTATATAAGGGATAACTACCTGCGTCTGGGATGTCAGGATCTGCTGCAGGAGGTAACAGGGGCTTTTTGCACTGCCGGCCCCGGGCATCTTGATAATCTGAGACGGCTTGCCGATGAAAACAATCTCGAAGAAATAGCAATGGAGGCCCACACTTTAAAGGGACTCTCCGGCACCGTGGGAGCCCGGCAGATATATACAATTGCTGCAGAGATAACCGAGACAGCGCGTAAAGGGATAGGACAGAACCATAAACAGCTGATCAAGGCCCTTGAGCATGAACTGGAATCATACAGCTCGGCAATATCCATATATCTGAAACGACTATAGTTAACAGGAAAAGACATGCTACCGCCACTCTCTCTCATTGAAAACGCACTTAACGCCACTGCATCCCATGTTGCCATTCTGGATATAAGCGGCACCATTTGCTACGCAAATCATGCATGGACATCATTCTGCCTTTTAAACGGAGGGTCAGAAAAAAGCTGCGGCGTCGGCGCGAACTATCTTGCCACCTGTGAACATGTCTGCGGAGAGCTTGCTGATGAGGCATTTACAGTCTCACGGGGCATTCGCACAGTCCTTCTGGGGGCTGTGCCGGAGTTCCGTCTTGATTACGCCTGCCACAGCCACTCCGAAAAGCGCTGGTTCCAGCTGAGAGCCTGCGGATTCAGACATCAGACTGATCTCTATGCCATTGTTATCCATGAAAACGTGACTGCACTCAAACTGAACGAACAGAAGATCCAGTTTTGTCACCAGCGTTTCCATGATGTTGTCTCGGCTGCAGGTGAATATATCTGGGAAATTGATCCCAAGGGCTACTTCACATACCTTTCAGAGATGATCACCACCATAACCGGATACACACCGGAAGAACTTCTGGGCACATTATCCTTTGACCTGATTCATCCGGAAGAATCCCGCAAGACCCGCGCCGATTTTTTACAGCTTGCAGAAGAGCGGGGCAGCTTCCGTAACCGGATAAGCCGGATGCTTGCCAAAAACGGTTCAGAAGTCATCATACAATCATCAGGTGTGCCGATTATAAGCCAGACAGGTGAACTTCAAGGGTATCGAGGAGCAAATCTTGACATTACCGAACACCGGAGAGCCCTGAACAAAATAGAACGTCTGGCTCACTATGATTCCCTGACCGGCCTGCCTAACAGGATCAAGGCATTTGAGATTATTGATCAGGCACTGACCGGCATAACGACGGACAGCATCAGCACCGTTGCACTCTTTTCAGTTGATATAGACTTCTTCAACACCATAAACGAATCACTGGGACATCAGGCCGGCAGCAATTTTCTGGTTCAGACAGCAAAACGTCTCGAACTTTTGATGGGTACGCGGGCCACCATCTCCCGCTTTGGCAATGACAAATTTATAGTAATCCTTGAAACCCTGGAAGATTGGGAGTACCTGGCCAACCAGGGGCAACAGATACTGGCTGCTGTCTCTGATCCGGTAATGTACAACGAACATGAACTCTGTCTCACTGCCAGCATCGGCATCGCCTGTTCACCACAGGACAGCCTGGAACGGGATGAACTTCTGGGATATGCCGATATGGCGCTTCGTCTTGCACGTCGTCAGGGACGGAATCAGATCGCATTTTTCAGGCCTGAACTGGCAGAACGGAACCGCGCCCTTCTGACAATGGAAAGCAGGCTTCGACGGGCCACAGACCGGGGAGAGTTCCAGCTGCTCTACCAACCCCAGTTCCATGCCAGAAACGATAGCATCATCGGCATGGAAGCCCTTTTGCGCTGGCATGACTCCGATCTGGGGCAGGTGCCGCCATCTGAATTCATCCCTCTTGCAGAAGATCGGGGCCTGATTGTTCCGATCGGAGAATGGGTGTTTGACCAGGTATGTAAACAGATACAGCAGTGGAGATCAGACTATCTGCTCAAAGTACCGGTTGCCATTAACATCTCTCCCATGCAGTTCCGCTATCCGGGATTCATTAAGCACTTAAAGGACATGCACAGCAACTATTGCAGCAACCTGGGGCTTCTTGAGCTTGAAATAACCGAAAGCTGCCTGCTGGATGACGGCGACAACCGCTCCCACAACAGTATCCGGCTCCTGAAAGAGATGGGCTTCAAGCTCTCTGTTGATGACTTCGGCACCGGCTACTCTTCACTCAGCAACCTGCAGCACCTGCCGATTGACCGCTTAAAGATAGACCGTTCCTTTATTTCCGGTCTGCCGGAAAACAGCAGTTCCGCAGGACTGGTCAGCGCAATAATCGCAATGGCCCGCTCTCTGGAGCTTGAGCTGATCGCGGAAGGGGTTGAAACCAAAGAGCAGCTGATTTTTCTGACAACACTCAACTGTTTGCAGATACAGGGCTACTACTTCAGCCGCCCCCTTACTGTACAGGCTATTACCGGGCTGCTTGCTTCATGAACCTGCACGACCGGCTGGACACACCACTGTAACACCAATGTAACAGAATTTATGGGGTTCCATGGTGTATTCACACCATTGTCGCCCCCCCCATATTCCCTCTATACTGTATACAAACAGCCGAAACATGCTCTCCGGAAATCCTTATACGTTATTTTCAGCGGATGACTTCAACCGGAACGGGTGTTGCCGGGTTGTCAGTCTGACAGTTCCTTTGGGGATATTTACGGCTTTAATATCAAAATTTTTTAAAGGAGGAAGACCATGGCCCATATCCTGGTTGTTGATGACGAAGAGCATCTGCGTAACATTTTTAAACAGTATCTGGCCAATGACAGCCATACAGTGGAGGTTGCCGCA